>NZ_JBOBDR010000004.1:0-342713 GCF_050586545.1 Pseudomonas sp. WC2
CGCTGTCAACACCTCTTTTTCAACTTCCTTTCGGCTTCGATAAACTGAAGCAACCTTGCTGTCGAAACCTACATAACTCATTGAATCTCAAGGAGTTTTCCGTTTCGACTGCGCCGGAAGTGGGGCGAATTATAGACATCTAAAATTCGCCGTCAACAGTTATTTTCCGTATCACTCAGATTTCAGCGTAATACGTGCAAATGCCTTCTTGCCCGCCTGGCAAACGTGAGTTGCGCCCAGTACATATATAAAGGAGCGATCAACCACCTCGCCATCAACGCGCACACCACCCGACGCCAAGAGATCGCGCGCTGCCGCTGAGTTCTTCACTAGCCCTGCCTTATTAAGGACAGCCGCAATCGGCATATCTTCCGCAGAAACCAATTCGATCTCTGGCAGATCATCCGGCAACTCGCCATCCTTCATGCGATTGCCCGCCGCGCGGTGGGCATTGGCCGCAGCCTCCTCACCATGGAAACGCGCAACGATCTCTTCGGCCAGCTTGATTTTAACGTCACGCGGATTGGCACCCGCCTCTACGTCTGCACGCAACGCATTGATCTCATCCATCGAACGGAAGCTGAGCAATTCAAAGTAACGCCACATCAAAGCATCCGGAATCGAAACCAGCTTGCTGTACATGACACCCGGCGCTTCCTGAATGCCGACATAGTTGCCCAACGACTTGGACATCTTCTTCACGCCATCCAGACCTTCAAGCAGCGGCATGGTCAGAATGCATTGAGCTTCCTGACCGTAACCGCGCTGCAGCTCACGCCCCATCAACAGGTTGAACTTCTGATCAGTGCCACCCAACTCGACATCCGCGCGCAAAGCCACCGAGTCATAACCCTGAACCAGCGGATAGAGAAACTCGTGAATAGCAATTGGCTGATTGGTGGTGTAGCGCTTATCGAAATCATCGCGCTCAAGCATACGAGCGACGGTGTATTGGGAAGTCAGACGAATGAAATCCGCCGGCCCCATCTTGTCCATCCAGGTGGAGTTGAACGCTACTTCGGTTTTCGCCGGATCGAGAATCTTGAACACCTGAGTCTTGTACGTCTCGGCGTTTTCCAGAACCTGCTCGCGCGTCAACGGAGGACGCGTAGCGCTCTTGCCACTCGGATCACCGATCATCCCGGTGAAGTCACCTATAAGGAAGATGACCTGATGCCCCAGCTCCTGGAACTGACGCAGCTTATTAATAAGCACCGTGTGACCCAAGTGCAGATCCGGAGCGGTCGGATCAAAACCAGCCTTGATACGCAGCGGTTGGCCGCGCTTGAGCTTCTCGATCAGCTCGGACTCGACCAATAGTTCTTCCGCACCACGTTTAATCAGCGCTAGCTGCTCTTCAACCGACTTCATAACAGACCCGCAAGGCTCAGATTCAAAGGGAACCAACCATACAAGATCGCGCACCAATTACAAGTTTTGCCCGGCGCACGGACACTAATCCACAGACCGGCTGTCTGTAGACTTGCTTCGGGGATGATTTGGTTATATTTTATACAGTTATTTCATCTTCATCATGTCATTCATCTTTTCCAATTCATCTTTTTTCAAAGTCAAAATTACTTATGACCACAGAACCGTCTAAAGCGCCTCCGCTTTACCCGAAGACCCACCTGCTCGCCGCAAGTGGAATAGCCGCCCTTCTCAGCCTGGCACTCCTGGTATTCCCTTCCAGTGATGTTGAAGCCAAAAAGACGACCCTGAGCCTTGAACTGGAAAGTCCTGCTGAACAACTGACACAAGATCAAGACGCTGCTGACGCGGCTCAAGCCACAAATGAGCCAGTAGCTTCACCGTTTGCACAGATCGAAAACACCGACGAAAACACCCCGCAGACCGCTGAAGCCGCGCCTGCACCGGCGCCTGTTGCGGAAAAAACAAAGGCTCCCGGCCACCGTGAAGTCGTTGTCGCCAAGGGCGACACGCTATCCACCCTGTTCGAGAAAGTCGGCCTTCCAGCGGCCTCTGTTCACGAAGTGCTGGCCAGCGACAAACAAGCCAAACAGTTCAGCCAACTTAAACACGGCCAGAAACTCGAATTCGAATTAAGTCCCGAAGGTCAACTGACCAGCCTCCACAGCAAGGTCAGCGACGTCGAAACCATTACCCTGACCAAGAATGACAAGGGTTACGCGTTCAACCGGGTCACCGCCAAACCTACCGTTCGCACCGCTTATGTCCACGGCGTCATCAATAGCTCGCTCTCGCAATCCGCTGCACGCGCGGGCTTGTCCCATAGCCTGACCATGGACATGGCCAGCGTCTTTGGTTATGACGTCGACTTCGCTCAGGACATCCGCCAGGGCGACGAATTCGATGTGATCTACGAACAGAAAGTGGTCAACGGCAAGTCTGTGGGCAATGGTCCGATCCTGTCCGCGCGCTTCACCAACCGCGGCAAGACTTACACCGCCGTGCGTTACACCAATAAACAAGGCAACAGCAGCTACTACACGGCTGATGGCAACAGCATGCGCAAGGCGTTCATCCGTACCCCGGTGGACTTTGCCCGCATCAGCTCGAAGTTCTCAATGGGTCGCAAGCACCCGATCCTCAACAAGATCCGCGCTCACAAAGGCGTCGATTACGCGGCACCACGCGGCACGCCCATCAAGGCTGCCGGTGACGGCAAAGTCCTGCTCGCCGGTCGCCGTGGCGGTTACGGCAACACCGTGATCATCCAGCACGGCAACACTTACCGTACGCTGTATGGCCACATGCAAGGTTTTGCCAAGGGCGTGAAGACTGGCGGCACTGTCAAGCAGGGTCAGGTGATTGGCTACATCGGCACCACCGGCCTTTCCACCGGCCCGCACTTGCACTACGAATTCCAGGTCAACGGCGTTCACGTCGATCCACTGGGCCAGAAGCTGCCAATGGCTGATCCAATCGCCAAGGCCGAACGCGCTCGCTTCCTGGCGCAGAGCCAACCACTTATGGCACGCATGGACCAAGAGAAGGCGACCATGCTGGCTTCGAGCAAGCGTTAAGCCATGACCCTGTATATCGGTGTGATGTCCGGAACCAGTCTCGACGGGCTGGACATTGCCCTGATCGAACAAACCTCGGCGATCAAACTGATCGCCACGCACTACATTCCCATGCCTGAATCCCTGCGCGCCGAGCTGCTTGGCTTGTGCGCCAGCGGCCCAGACGAGATCGCTCGCTCGGCGATTGCCCAGCAACACTGGGTGACACTCGCGGCGCAGGGTATTCACACCCTCCTTGATCAGCAGCACATCAAACCTGAAGCCATTCGTGCGATTGGCAGCCACGGCCAGACTATTCGCCACGAACCGGCGCGTGGTTTCACCGTACAGATCGGCAACCCTGCCCTCCTCACTGAGCTGACCGGCATCACCGTAGTCAGCGACTTCCGCAGTCGCGATGTGGCTGCCGGCGGCCAGGGCGCCCCTCTCGTGCCAGCGTTCCATGAAGCTTTGTTCGAAGAGCGTACCGGCAACCAGGCTGTCTTGAATGTCGGCGGTTTCAGCAATCTGAGTCTGATCGAGCCAACCAAGCCTGTAGCCGGTTTCGACTGCGGCCCTGGGAATGTTCTGATGGACGCGTGGATTCAGCAGCAGCGAGGCGAGAACTACGACCGCAATGGCGACTGGGCAAAATCAGGCTCTGTTGAGCAAACTCTGTTGAAGGCACTGCTCAGCGATCCGTTTTTCGTCACCAAAGGCCCAAAAAGTACCGGTCGCGAAGTGTTCAACTTGCCATGGCTGGAACAACACTTGTCACGCCTGCCAGGCTTCGCAGCAGAAAACGTACAGGCCACGCTGCTCGAACTGACGGCCCTGACCATCGTCGAGTCGCTGCAAAGCGCTCAGGCTGAAACGCAGGAATTGCTGGTTTGCGGCGGCGGCGCACACAACGCCACACTGATGGAGCGCCTGGCCGAACTGCTGCCGAACACCACGGTCGCCAGCACTGCGACCCACAGCGTTGATCCGGACTGGGTCGAAGCCATGGCCTTCGCCTGGCTTGCCCATTGCTGCCTCGAAGGCATCGCCGCCAACCGGCCAAGCGTCACAGGCGCCAAAGGCCTGCGCGTACTCGGCGCCATTTACCCGAACTGAACAAAACGCAGACAACAAAAAACGCCGCAGAACCGTAAGGCCCTGCGGCGTTTTGCTGTCTGAAACGAAAGCGATCAGATCGAGAACGACGACCCGCAACCACACGTCGTAGTGGCGTTTGGGTTCTTGATCACGAAGCGCGACCCTTCCAGACCTTCCTGGTAATCCACTTCAGCACCGGCCAGGTACTGGAAGCTCATTGGATCAACCACCAGACTCACGCCTTCGCGCTCGACGATGGTGTCGTCATCGGCCACATCTTCATCGAAGGTGAAACCGTACTGAAAACCTGAACAACCGCCACCCGTAACGAATACGCGCAGCTTCAAGCGATCATTCCCCTCTTCATCGACCAGGCTCTTCACCTTGTGCGCAGCACCTTGAGTGAATTGCAAAGCCGTGGGGGTGAAGGATTCGACGCTCATGCTGACTATCTCCCGGCGTTACGCCGCCATAATGCGTGATGACGCGCATTATCCGCTTGTCCTAGAAAATCGGTCAACTATTGTTACGGTATATCAATAAAGCCGACGAGCTGTTCAGAATGCAAAAAGGCCCGTTTGACGGGCCTTTTTGCTATGCAGCTTAAAGTGTTACGGCAGCATACCGGCGTGGGACAGGCCGAAACGCTCATCCAGACCGAACAGGATGTTCATGTTCTGCACTGCCTGACCCGACGCGCCTTTGACCAGATTGTCGATCACCGACAACACCACGACGAGGTCGCCATCCTGCGGACGGTGAACCGCAATGCGGCAAACGTTGGCGCCACGTACGCTGCGGGTTTCCGGGTGGCTGCCGGCTGGCATCACATCAACGAACGGCTCGTTGGCGTACCGCTTTTCGAACAGCGTCTGCAGATCCACCGAGCGATCTACGACTGTTGCGTAGAGCGTGGAATGAATGCCACGGATCATCGGGGTCAGGTGTGGAACGAAGGTCAAACCGACGTCCTTGCCCGCTGCACGACGCAGGCCCTGGCGGATTTCCGGCAAGTGTCGGTGACCTTTCACCGCGTAAGCCTTCATGCTTTCCGACGTCTCGGAGTACAACGAACCTACAGCAGCACCGCGACCGGCACCGCTGACGCCGGATTTGCAGTCGGCGATCAGACGCGAAGTATCCGCCAGACCCGCTTCAAGCAAAGGCAGGAAACCCAGCTGCGTAGCGGTCGGGTAGCAACCCGGCACGGCGATGAGACGAGCCTTCTTGATCTGTTCGCGATTGACTTCCGGCAGACCGTACACCGCTTCGTCCAGCAGTTCCGGAGCGCCATGGGGCTGACCGTACCACTTGGCCCACTCTTCAGCGTCTTGCAGGCGGAAGTCCGCTGACAGGTCGATGACCTTGGTGCCCGCCGCCAGCAATTCGCCCGCCAATGCATGCGCAACACCATGCGGGGTGGCGAAGAACACCACGTCGCAAGCGCCCAGGGTCTTGATGTCCGGCACGCTGAAAGCCAGGCCGTCGTAGTGACCGCGCAGGTTCGGGTACATATCAGCCACGGCCAGACCGGCCTCGGATCGGGAAGTGATCACAACCACTTCTGCCTGCGGATGCTGTGCCAACAGACGCAGCAGTTCGACACCGGTGTAACCCGTGCCGCCGACGATACCGACCTTGACCATAAACCTGCCCTCAACGAACCCACTGGAAAGCCTTCGATAATAGGGGCCGCGCGCGCCTGCGACAACCGTCAAGGTGACGCGCGGACGCTCAAGCCTCTACTATCGGGCCTACCGTGAACCTGGAATAACTAAAAATGCTCTATCTATGGATCAAAGCTTTTCACATTGTCAGCATCGTGTGCTGGTTTGCCGGGCTGTTCTATCTGCCACGCTTGTTCGTCTATCACGCGCAAAGCGAAGACACGCTCAGCAAAGAACGCTTCAGCCTCATGGAGCGCAAGTTGTATCGCGGCATCATGGGCCCGGCGATGATCGCGACGCTGATCTTCGGTGGCTGGCTGATCTATCTCAACCCGGGCATCTTCAGCATGGGCGGCTGGATTCACGCCAAGCTGACCTTGGTCGTGTTGCTGATCGGCTACCACCACATGTGCGGCGCGCAGGTAAAACGTTTTGCCCGTGGCGAAAACACCCGCAGCCATGTCTTTTATCGCTGGTTCAATGAAGTGCCGGTTCTGCTATTGCTGGCTATCGTAATTCTGGTCGTGGTCAAGCCGTTCTAACTTCAACAAGAACCGATCTTTGGGGTATTCATAATGTCGCTGCCCGCTTTGCTCGAACAACGTCTGCGTTTGCCTGTTGTGGCAGCGCCGATGTTCCTGATCTCCAACCCGGAACTGGTGCTCGCCTGCTGCCGTAATGGCGTGGTCGGCAGTTTTCCGGCCTTGAACCAGCGCGAAAGCAGCGGCTTCAAGGCCTGGCTGGAACAGATCGAAGCGGGTCTGGCGACACTGGACAACCCCGCGCCTTACGCAGTGAACCTGATCGTGCACAACAGCAATCCGCGCGTGCAGGCGGATCTGAACATTTGCGTCGAGCACAAAGTGCCGATCGTCATCACCAGCCTCGGCGCGGTGAAAGAACTGGTGGATGCGGTGCACAGCTATGGGGGCCTGGTCTTCCATGACGTCACCACGCGCCGGCATGCTGAAAAAGCGGCCGAAGCCGGTGTCGATGGTTTGATCGCGGTGGCGGCTGGCGCTGGGGGCCACGCCGGCACCTGGAGCCCGTTTGCGCTGATCGCCGAGATCCGCGAATTCTTCGACAAGACCTTGTTGCTCGCAGGATGTTTGAACCATGGCCACGAGATTCTTGCCGCTCAGCTACTCGGTGCGGATTTGGCCTACTTCGGTACGCGATTTATCGGTACTACCGAAAGTCATGCGCCTGACGCTTACAAGGAAATGCTGCTGACAGCCAAGGCTGCGGACATCATTCATACTCCTGCGGTGTCTGGGGTTCCGGCGAGTTTCATGCGCCAGAGCCTGCAGGCGGCCGGGTTTGATACAGCAGCACTGCAGGGCAAGGGTGAAGTGAATTTCGGCGACAAGCTCAAGCCGATCAATGACGAAGCCAAAGCCTGGAAGACCGTGTGGTCGGCCGGTCAGGGCGTAGGGCAGATTGATGACTTGCCGAGCGTGGATCAGCTGATTGCCCGCCTCGACGCAGAATATCGTCGGGCCCAGGAACGCGCCGCGCAGTTACCGCAACGCTGGCCTCGTTAAGAAAATATCAGGCCAGTCGCGGGTGGACTGGCCTTACACTGAAGACCTTTCAACCTATTCGCGACAAGGATGCCTCGGCCATGAGCGACACCCGTTACAAGATCGTTTTCGACGGTGCTCTACAGCCCGGTGTCGATATCACCACTGCCAAGCTCAATCTGGCGAATCTGTTCAAAAGCGAAGTAGCCGCCATTGAGCGTCTGTTTAATGGCAGCGTCGTCGCCATCAAGCGCGACCTGTCCCACAGCGATGCGCAGACTTATCTGCAAGCGCTGAACAAAACCGGCATTGATGCGCGCATCGAAAACGAAACACCTATCGAGCTGAACCTGGCGGACGTGCACGAACACGCTGCCCCCGTGGCTGAACCGACTTCACCCTACGCTCCACCTCGCGCGAACGTCGGCGAAAGCCTGCCAGCGTTTGCCACACTCAAACCCTTTGGGGTGGAGGGCCGGATTGGACGTCTACGCTACCTGGCTTGGTCGATGGTGCTGACGCTCGTAACTCTGCCGATTATCGGCATCTTTGCGTTGATCGCACTGGGACTTGTCGGTGCCGACTCCACCAGCGGCCTGATCATCGGCGGCATCGTCGCGGTCTTTTTGTTCCTGGCCCTGGCCATCGTCAGCATCTTGTTCAGTGTTCAACGCCTGCACGATATCGGCTGGTCAGGCTGGCTCTGGTTGCTGACCCTGGTGCCTTTCGTGGGGGGGTTCTTCCCGTTTGTGATCATGATCGTGCCCGGTAATACCGGCGCCAACCGCTATGGCCCACCACCCCCGCCGAACACCACTGCGGTCAAAGTCCTGTGCTCCTTGTGGATCGTGTTTATCGCTGTGTTTTTCATCGGCGGCATTCTTGGCGGAATCTCCACCGTCCAGCAAGAATATGAAAGCAGTCTGGAGAGCAGCTACGAAAGCGGCTCGGTGACCACCGATGAAATCGATGTAGAGGTCGAGCCTGCAGCGAATTCCGCCGACGAAGCAGCCGAAGCGCCGCAGGCCCCTGTAGACTCTGCGAAAGAATGAACAGCGCTCCCCGCCGTGACACCCGCGTCGCTGGCGCGGAGCTGTTGCGATGGAGAATTGCATGACCCGTTACGCTCTGATCACTGGCGCTTCCAGCGGCATCGGCCTGGCCATGGCCGAAGCGCTGGCCCGCCGTGGCCGCAGCCTGATTCTGGTGGCACGACAACGTGATCAGCTGGAAAGTATCGCAATCGAACTGACCCAGCGCTTCGGCGTCGAGGTGTTGTTCCGCGCCTGTGATCTGGGCGAGCCGCTGCGTTTGTCGGGCTTCTTGCTGGAGCTGGAAGAAGGTGACCGGCAGATTGATCTATTGGTGAATTGCGCCGGCATCGGCACTTGTGGGCCATTCCTCGCACAGGACTGGATGACCGAGCAGGATCTGATCGAGGTAAATATCCTCGCCCTCACCCGTCTGTGCCATGCGATCGGCAACAGCATGGCGTTGCAGGGCGGCGGGCAGATTCTCAACGTCGCCTCGATGGCCGCCTTCAATCCGGGCCCGTGGATGAGCACCTACTTCGCCAGCAAGGCGTATGTTCTGCACTTCTCCGAAGCCCTGCGGGTCGAACTCAAACAGAGTGCGGTGAAGGTCTCGGTACTCTGCCCAGGCCCGACGCGCACCGCGTTTTTCCGTACGGCACAGCTCAACAGCGACAAACTCAAAGACAGCACCTTAATGATGAGCCCCGAGGAAGTCGCGCTGTATACCGTGCGCGCCCTCGACAAGAACCGCGCAATCATCATCCCGGGACGGCGCAACCGCTGGTTTGCGTTCCTGCCGCGACTGGGCTCACGCTGGCTTAACCGCACCATCGTCGGCATGGTCAACAAAGCTTATTGCCCGCGCTGAAGAACCATCATTCAACGCGGTACACTCGAATCAGCCCAAACAACGGAGAAAACAGCAGTGGATACTCTGTTCACCAAAATCATCAACCGGGAAATCCCGGCCAACATCATTTACGAGGACGACCAGGTTCTGGCGTTCCACGACATCGCGCCGCAGGCACCTGTGCATTTTCTGGTGATCCCGAAGAAACCGGTGCGCACCCTCAATGACCTGACCGAAGACGACAAGGCTTTGGCCGGGCATATCCTGTTCACCGCACAACGTCTGGCGTTGGAACTGGGTTGCGAGGAAGGCTTCCGTGTGGTGATGAACTGCAATGAAAAAGGTGGGCAGACGGTCTACCACATTCATATGCATGTCCTCGGTCAGCGCCAGATGAACTGGCCACCGGGCTAAGGTTCACGCCCTTCATCGGTGGGAGCGAGCCTGCTCGCGAAGGCGTCAGTACATTCAATACACCGGTGTCTGACAGTACGCATTCGTGAGCAGGCTCGCTCCCACAAAAGCGCATCGGCCTGCCAAATGACCCAGCGCAAACCTTCTCCGGCCGATTCGGTTAAACTGGCCGCGAGATTTTTCCCGGAGGTCAGCATGACTACCCAACGTCACTACTCGCCCATTGACCGCCTGCTGCTGCAAGCCGATGCCGCCATGCGCACGCTGCTGCCCTCCAGTGGCCAGCCGTACCGTCCGTCGCCCGCCATTTTGCAGCCAGACACGCAGATGAGCGATGAAGACACTCGCCACGTCGCCGGTTTGATGCGCATCAATCACACCGGTGAAGTCTGCGCCCAGGCGCTGTATCAAGGGCAGGCGCTGACCGCCAAGCTTCCGCAAGTGCGCGAAGCCATGGAGCATGCCGCCGAAGAAGAAATTGATCATCTTGTGTGGTGCGAACAGCGCATTCATCAGTTGGGCAGCCATACCAGTGTTTTGAATCCTTTATTTTATGGCATGTCGTTCGGCATTGGCGCGGTGGCCGGGTTGATCAGCGACAAGGTCAGCCTCGGGTTTGTCGCGGCGACCGAGCACCAGGTCTGCAAACACTTGAATGAGCATCTGGAGCAATTGCCGGCGGAGGACGAGAAGTCCAGGGCGATTCTGGAGCAGATGCGCATTGATGAAGAGCATCATGCGGAGAGTGCATTGGAGGCTGGCGGTTTCCGTTTTCCGGCGCCGGTGAAATTCGGGATGAGTATTCTGGCCAAGGTGATGACCAAGAGCACTTATCGGATCTGAGATCTGCATGGCTGCAGAAGGCCCCTTCGCGAGCAGGCTCGCTCCCACAGGGTGGGTGTGGCAGAAATGAAAAAGGCGACCCAAGGGTCGCCTTTTTTGTGCCCGGGAATCTTAGGTCGGCATGTTGCGCGCGTAGAAGATTTCGAGCATTTCGTGTTTCACCCGGTCGGTCACCTGAGCACGCTGCTCGGCTGACAGGTTGCTGGTGGCGTCGCCGAACAGGTAGTTATCCAGTTCGAAGTTCTTCAGCAGCATTTTGGTATGGAACAGGTTTTCCTGATACACGTTCACGTCGGTCATCTGGTACGCGTCGCGAGTGTCTTCGGAGAGGTAGTTCTGGATCGAGTTGATCTCGTGGTCGATGAAGTGCTTGTTGCCTTCAACGTCACGGGTGAAGCCGCGCACACGGTAATCCACAGTCACGATGTCCGAATCGAACTGGTGAATGAGGAAATTGAGCGCTTTCAGCGGTGAGATGACACCACAAGTCGACACGTCGATGTCCACACGGAAGGTTGCAATACCGTCGTCCGGATGAATTTCCGGGTAGGTGTGCACCGTGATGTGACTCTTGTCGAGGTGGGCCAGGATAATTTCGGGCAACGGGCCCGGCGATTCTTCGATCTGGCTTTCAGTCGGGGTTACCGGCTCTTCAGAAATCAGAATCGTGACGCTGGCGCCCTGAGGTTCGTAGTCCTGACTGGCAATGTTCAGGATGTTGGCACCAATGATCTCGACAACTTCTGTGAGAATCTGCGTCAGGCGTTTCGCGTTGTACTCTTGATTGATGTACTCAACGTAAGCCTGCTGGTCTTGCGGGGTCTCCGCGTAGCAGATGTCATAGATGTTGAAGCTCAAGGTCTTTGTCAGGTTATTGAACCCGTGGAGCTTGAGTTTGCTTTTCACCGTTAAAAACTCTCTATGTATGCGGCGCAGCCGCGTGATCAAGCATGCCCGTCAAGTGCGAACAACGCACCTGCGTAGGACGGTTAACACCTCTTCGCGATGGCGATTTTGGTTATCTGTTCAGGCGGATGATCCGTCGGCTGACCGATCACTGCCCTGAAAAAAGTGGCGCATTATGCAGACGTCAGCGTGGGATCGCCAGAGTCTGCACTGCTTTTATGATAGTTGAATGTCGGTTCAACCGAGTTCGACGATTTCGTAATCGTGGGTGATCGCCACGCCAGCGGCACCGAGCATGATCGAGGCCGAGCAATACTTCTCTGCAGACAGCTCGATCGCACGTTTGACCTGGGCTTCTTTCAAGCCACGACCCTTGACCACAAAATGCATGTGAATCTTGGTGAAGACCTTCGGATCTTCGGTCGCGCGCTCGGCTTCGAGAAAGGCTTCGCAGCTCTCAACGGCCTGACGGGACTTCTTCAAGATGCTGACCACGTCGAAATTGCTGCAACCGCCAACGCCCAGCAGGAGCATTTCCATCGGGCGAACACCCAGGTTGCGACCACCGGCGTCCGGCGGACCGTCCATGACCACGACATGACCGCTGCCGGATTCGCCGAGGAACATGGCTTCGCCAGCCCATTGGATGCGTGCCTTCATCGCCAAGACTCCACTGTAGAAAAAAGGGTCGCCAGCTTAGCACAGGGCTTTGCTCCGACATCGTGCGATCCTTCCTAGGACGGATGCGTCTAAGACGTAGGTAATTTCTCGAATTTGCGACGAAGTGTCTGTTAAGCTGGCGCCAATTCGCTGGCGCCCATGTCAGCTGTGCAGCAACCGCCTTCAGCGCCTCATAAAAAAACCAAACATCACCGTGCAGTCTTTTCGGGATACAACCATGGTTGCTATTACCCCCACACCCAAAATCAAGAACCTCGACAAGCTGCTGATGCATTGCCAGCGCCGTCGTCATGCGACCAAGAGCAACATCATTTGTGCGGGCGATCGTTCCGATACGTTGTACTTTATCATCAAGGGCTCGGTGACGATCCTGATTGAAGACGATGATGGCCGTGAAATGATCATTGCCTACCTGAACGCCGGGGATTTCTTTGGTGAACTGGGCCTGTTCGAACAGGCCGGCCAGGAGCAGGAGCGTAGCGCCTGGGTGCGGGCCAAGGTTGAATGTGAAACCGCAGAAATCAGCTACGCCAAGTTTCGCGAACTGTCGCAGCAGGATCCGGACATTCTTTACGTCCTCAGCGGACAAATCGCACAACGTCTGCGCAACACCACGCGCAAGGTCGGTGATCTGGCGTTCTTTGATGTCACCGGTCGCGTGGCGCGTTGCCTGTTGGAGTTGTGCAAACAGCCGGACGCGATGACCCACCCCGATGGCATGCAGATCAAGGTGACACGTCAGGAGATCGGGCGGATTGTCGGCTGTTCGCGGGAGATGGTCGGTCGCGTGCTCAAGGATCTTGAAGAACGCAACCTGGTCGATGTGAAAGGCAAAACCATGGTGGTCTTCGGTACGCGTTAAGCCCGTAACTCAGACGCTGTACATCTGCGCCAGCATCAAACGAAACAGCTCATCGAGACGCGCCAAGGCCTGCGGCGCGTTGAATTTCTCATGCAGGGCGATGTGGCTTTGCGCCCTCACCCGCTGCTCCAGACCACACGCTTCGTTGAAGCGATTGACCGCCGCCACCATCGATTCTCGCTCGTCATCCATCAGCATCGCCCCGTGCACCAGACCGACCGGACGTTGTCTGCCCTGACTCTGGCGCCAGCGCTGCGCGGTGCCGACCATTTTTCGGCCGTCGAGATTGACGTTGAAGCGACCATCACAGAACGCGCCATCGATCTCGCCCAACGATGACGTGCCACCCAATTCATCCAGCAACTGACAGATCGGATCGCACAAACGGCGGTAACCGGTTTCGATGCGATTCAGATCACCTTCGCTGCGCGGTGGTGCGTAGACCAAAGCGATGTTGATGGTGGCAGCGGATTGCGGGACGGGTTCGCCGCCGGTTTCACGCAACAGGATAGGCCAACCGGCAGCGGCGGAGACTTCGCAGGCGTGGTCGAAACCGGCAAGACGATTGAGGCGGCGTGGCATTACAAGTGCGCGATCATTGGGTTGCCAGAATAGAAGACCAAATTCCGCGTCTCCGGCGCAGACCGAGGCCAGCAAATCCTGTTCGGCTTGCAGGCCTGCTTCGATGGTCAGGGGGGTTGGCAGCGACATGGAGGGCTCCGGCAATATGGAAATCTTCAGAGGTTTCGATGACCTCTTCGCGAGCAGGCTCGCTCCCACATTTGGAATGCATGTTCATGTGGGAGCGAGCCTGCTCGCGAAGCAGTCGACTCGGTCTAACGGCAATCAGTCGAGGGTCGAACCGCTGATCGGTACGCCACGCTCCGGGAAGAACAGGCGCTGCAGTTCAGTGCCCGGGTTCTCCGCGCGCATGAACGCTTCACCGACCAGGAACGAATACACGTCGCTGATTTCCATCAACTCGACATCGGCACGGTTGAGGATGCCGCTCTCGGTAATCACCAGACGATCACGCGGGATACGCGGCAGCAGATCGAGGGTGGTTTCCAGACTGACTTCAAACGTGTGCAGATTACGGTTGTTGACCCCGACCAACGGCGTGTCGAGGGTTTTCAACGCGCGCTCAAGCTCATCGCCGTCGTGGACTTCGACCAGCACGTCGAGACCAACGCTCTTGGCCACCGACGCCAGCTCGGCCATTTTCACGTCATCCAGTGCGGAGACGATCAGCAACACACAATCGGCGCCCAGCGTGCGAGCTTCAACGATCTGGTACGGATCGATCATGAAGTCCTTGCGGATCACCGGCAGGCTGCACGCCGCGCGAGCCTGTTGCAGATAGGCATCAGCACCCTGGAAGTAATCGATATCGGTGAGCACGGACAGGCAAGTCGCCCCGCCTCTCTCGTAGCTTTTGGCGATGTCGGCTGGAACGAAGTCCTCGCGAATCACGCCTTTGCTTGGCGAGGCCTTTTTGATTTCGGCAATCACTGCAGGCTGCTTCTTCTTCGCCTGCGCCAGCAATGCCTGGGCAAAACCACGGGGTGCATCGGCCGCCTTGGCCAGACTTTCCAGCTCGCTCAGACTGACGCGGGCGCTACGCTCGGCGACTTCCTGAACTTTGCGGGCCAGAATGTTTTCCAGAACCGTCGGTACACTCATCCTTCATTCTCCACTCTGAATACCGCGGTAAAGGCACCCAGCTCCTCGAGTTTCTCCCGAGCGAGGCCGGTGTGCAGAGCGTCGTGCGCAAGCTCCACGCCCTGTTTCAAACTGCTGGCCACGTCGGCGGCGTACAACGCGGCGCCGGCGTTGAGCACAATCATTTCGGCGGCTTTCTGGCCGTTTTCGGTTTTGCGCTTGCCGAGGGCATCGCGGATCAGCGCCAGCGACGCTTCCGGACCTTCGACCGACAGACCGTGCAAGCTCTGGCTCTTCATGCCGAGATCTTCCGGCTCGACCCAATATTCAGTGATTTCGTTGTTCTTCAGTTCGGCAACAAAGGTCGGTGCGGCGAGGCTGAACTCGTCCAGGCCGTCCTTCGAATGCACCACCAATACATGTTTGCTGCCCAGACGCTGCAAGACTTCGGCCAGCGGACGGCACAAGGCTTGAGTGAACACGCCCACCACCTGATGTTTCACCCCGGCCGGATTCGTAAGCGGGCCGAGCATGTTGAACAGCGTACGCAGGCCGAGATCGCGACGCGGGCCGGCGGCGTACTTCATGGCTTTGTGATGGGTCTGGGCAAACATGAAACCGATGCCGACGTTGTCGATGCAGCGGGCAACTTGAACAGGCGTCAGGTTCAGATAAATCCCGGCTGCTTCGAGCAAATCGGCGCTGCCGCTCTTGCCCGATACCGCACGGTTGCCGTGCTTGGCGACGGTGCAGCCGGCAGCGGCGACAACAAAGGACGAAGCGGTCGACACGTTGAAAATGTTGGCACCGTCACCGCCGGTACCGACGACATCAACCACGCCGTCGAGGGTCTTGAGTTCAACCTGATCGGCCAACTCACGCATCACCGAAACAGCGCCGACGATTTCGTCGATGCTCTCGCTCTTCATGCGCATGGCCATCATGAACGCGCCGATCTGCGCGTCGCTGCATTGGCCGGTCATGATTTCGCGCATCACGTCGCGCATTTCTTCGGTGCTGAGGTCGAGGTGCTCGACGATACGGCTCAGGGCTGTCTTGATATTCATGGGAAGTCCTTAGCGCGTGCCGCCGGTTTGTTTGAGGAAGTTGGCAAACAGTTCATGCCCCTGCTCGGTCAGGATCGACTCGGGGTGAAACTGTACGCCCTCAATGTTCAGGGTCTTGTGACGCAGGCCCATGATTTCGTCGACCGAACCGTCGTCGTGTTGTGTCCACGCGGTCAGTTCCAGGCAATCGGGCAACGTATCGTGTTTAACGATCAGCGAATGGTAGCGAGTAACGGTCAACGGATGGTTGAGGCCGTTGAAAACGCCCTTGTCCTCGTGGAATACCGGACTAGTCTTACCGTGCATCACCTGTCGGGCGCGGACTACATCGCCGCCAAAGGCCTGACCGATGGACTGGTGACCCAGGCAAACACCGAGGATCGGCAGTTTGCCGGCAAAGTGCTTGATGGCTTCGATGGAGATGCCGGCCTCGGTGGGCGTGCATGGGCCTGGCGAGACGACGATGCGCTCGGGTTTCAGCGCTTCGATTTCGGCGATGGTCAGTTCGTCGTTGCGCACGACTTTGACTTCGGCACCCAGCTCGCCGAGGTATTGCACAACGTTGTAAGTAAAGGAGTCGTAGTTGTCGATCATCAGCAACATGGCGTTTCGAACCTCTTGAATTCTGACTTGGAAACAGCCTTCAGATGACTTGCCCGCAGGGCGCTGCACGATGTCGGACGCAGGTGGACGCGTCGGCACAGCGGCAATTCAAACGGGTAAGGAAGGCAAAGCGATACAGATCCGGCAGGGCCGGCAGAAAAGATTCAGGCGCGCCAACGCCAGCGGGCGTGTGCCTTGATGACTTGATCCAGAAGTTTGCTGGTGATCAACACGGGGAAGGTCTCGTTCATACGTTCCGGCACAGTAACTTAGCTGGGCGGAGCGTGCAATATGGCCGGGCCTATGGGGGATAAATCCACACAGCGATTCGCGACCGATGGCAAAACGCCGTAAGTTTTTGGTACTGTCGTTTCGTTCACCTACAACAATAAATAAACGGACTTGCTCATGATCAAACAGACGTTGTTTGTACCGCTGGCCAGTTGCCTGCTCGCTTTGGCCTGTGCTCAAGCGAATGCCGCCCCCAATCCTTATTCGAATTTCGTGGTGTTTGGCGACAGCCTCAACGACGCCGGCACCTTCAGAGATACCGGCGGCCCTGCGGGCGCGACCCAGCGCTACACCAACCGCACCGGGCCGATCTATCTGGACGGCAGCGGCGAATCCCGAGACCTGAACGCCACCCAACGACTGGGCGCACGCCTCGGCTACTCGCCGGATCAAACCGCATCTTCCAGCTCGGCAGTGCGCGCCGAAAATGGCCTGCCCGACGGCAATAACTGGGCGGTCGGCGGTTATCGCACCGACCAGATTCTTGACTCGATCACCACGCAATCCGCCACCGGTGAACGCACCCGCGCCGGTTACCTGCCATCGAACGGCTTCCGCGCCGACCCGAATGCGCTGTATTACATTTCCGGCGGCGGCAACGACTTCCTGCAAGGTCGCATCCTCAGCCTGCCGCAAGCCAATGCCGGCGCCGATCGCCTGGCTGACAGCGTGCAGGCCCTGCAAACCGCTGGCGCCAAGTACGTGATGGTCTGGCTGCTGCCGGACGTCGGTCTGACTCCCGCTATCAACGGCACACCGCTGCAGGCATTCAGCAGTCAACTCGCTGCGCAGTTCAACAGCCAGTTGGTGACGCGCCTGCAAGGCATCAACGCCGAGATCATTCCGTTGAACATTCCGGTGCTGCTGTCGGAAGTGTTCGCCGATCCTGGCCGTTTTGGCCTGGCCACCGATCAGAACCTTACCGCGACCTGCTTCAGCGGCAGCAGTTGCCCGGAAAACGCCCGTTACGGCATCAACAGTGCCACGCCGGATCCGACCAAACTGATTTACAACGACGGCGTGCACCCGACCGAAGCCGGACAGAAACTGATCGCCGACTACGCCTATTCCCTGCTGGCTGCGCCATGGGAACTGACGCTGTTGCCGGAAATGGCCCACGCCACCGTGCGCGCGCACCAGGATGAATTGCGCAGCCAATGGCAGGCCGATTGGGAAAACTGGCAAGCGGTCGGCCAATGGCGCGCGATTGTTTCCGCCGGCGGTCAACATCTGGATGTCGACAGCCAAAGCAGCGGCGCCAGCGCCGACGGTAGCGGTTACAACCTCAACGTCGGTGGCAGTTATCGTCTCAACGAAGCGTGGCGTGTCGGCGTGGCCGGCGGTTTCTACCGGCAGAACCTGGAGGCCGGTCATAACGATTCGGACTACAAACTCAACAGCTACATGGCCACCGCGTTTGCCCAATTCCAGCAGAATCGCTGGTGGGCAGACGCCGCGTTAACCGGCGGCAAACTCGACTACGACAACCTCAAGCGCAAGTTCGATCTCGGCGCCAGCGAGGGTGCGGAAAAAGGTGACACCGACGGCAGCCTGTGGGCGTTCAGCACCCGTATCGGTTACGACATCGCCCAACCGGGCAGCGAATGGCACCTGTCGCCGTTCGTCAGCGCCGATTACGCCAGCGTCGATGTCGACGGCTACTCGGAAAAGAGCAACCGCGCCACTGCGCTGACTTTCGATGACCAGACCCGCGACTCGAAACGCCTCGGCGTTGGTTTGCAGGGCAAGTACAACATCACTCCGCAAACCCAGGTGTATGGTGAGTATGCCCACGAGCGTGAGTACGAAGATGACGTGCAGAAGGTGCGCATCGCACTCAATACCCTGCCAGCCAACGACTTCCAACTCGAAGGCTATACACCGCAAAGCCATTTGAACCGCTTGAGCCTAGGCGTCAGCCACAAGCTCACAGCTGATCTGGCGCTGCGTGGCGGGTATACGTTCCGCAAGGATGATGATTTTACCCAACAGGGCGTCAACGTCGGAGTGGTGTTGGACTTCTAAATCCGCAGGCACAAAAAAAGCGGCGCCCTCACAGGCGCCGCTTTTTTATGACTGAATACAATCAACTGTAGGAGTGAGCCTGCTCGCGATTGCGGTGGTTCAGTCAACACATCTTTTGAATGTTAATCCGCTATCGCGAGCAGGCTCGCTCCTACAAGTGTTTTGTGTGGACTCAGGCTTCCGGGGTTTGCTCGGCCAGCGCCACGGCGCGGAACATCGCGCGGCGTTTGTTCAGGGTTTCTTCCCACTCCAGCGCTGGCACCGAGTCAGCGACGATGCCGCCACCGGCCTGCACGTGCAGTTCGCCGTTCTTGATCACCGCCGTGCGAATGGCAATCGCGGTGTCCATGTTGCCGTTCCACGCGAAGTAACCCACCGCGCCGCCATACACACCGCGCTTGACCGGCTCCAGTTCGTCGATGATCTCCATCGCGCGAATCTTCGGCGCGCCGGACAAGGTGCCCGCTGGCAGAATCGCCCGCAGTGCGTCCATCGCCGTCAGCCCGGCCTTCAACTGGCCAGTCACGTTGGAAACGATGTGCATCACGTTGGAATAACGCTCGATGACCATTTTCTCGGTGAGTTTCACCGAGCCGATTTCCGAAACACGACCGGTATCGTTGCGGCCGAGGTCGATCAGCATCAAGTGCTCGGCGATCTCTTTGTCGTCCGACAGCAGATCTTCTTCCAGCGCCACATCGGCTTCTTCAGTCGCGCCGCGTGGGCGAGTGCCGGCAATCGGGCGCACGGTGATCAGGTTGTCTTCGACGCGTACCAGCACTTCCGGCGAACTGCCGACGACGTGGAAGTCGCCGAAGTTGAAGAAGTACATGTACGGCGTCGGGTTGAAGCAACGCAGCGCGCGGTACAAATCGATTGGCGCAGCCTTGAAGTCAATCGACATGCGCTGCGACGGCACGACCTGCATGCAGTCGCCGGCCAGGATGTATTCCTTGATGGTGTCGACGGCTTTTTCGTAATCGTCCTGAGTGAAACTCGAACGGAACACCGGATCAGCCGATTGCTGCTTGCTGAAATCCAGGCCACGGCGCGGGGTGATCGGCTGGCGCAATTGCTCGAGCAATTCCTGCAAACGCGCCTGACCTTGTTCGAAGGCATCTTCCTGCGAAGGGTCCGCCAGCACGATCGCGTGCATCTTGCCGGCAAGGTTGTCGAACACCACGACGGCGTCGGACACCATCAGCAGAATGTCCGGCACGCCCAGCGGATCCGGATTCGGGCACTTGCCCAAGCGCTTCTCGACATAACGCACGCAGTCGTAACCGAAGTAACCGACCAGACCACCATTGAAGCGCGGCAGACCGGCGATGGTCGGCACGTTGTAGCGCGCCTTGAAGGTTTCAACGAAGGCTAGCGGGTCTTCAACGTCGTGGCTTTCGGTTTCAACGCCATCAACGGTGATGCTGACGTGGTGGTCGTGAACCCGCAGCACGGTGCGGCACGGCAGACCAATGATCGAGTAACGGCCCCATTTCTCGCCGCCCTGCACCGATTCGAGCAGGTAGGAGTTCGGCTGGTCGGCCAGTTTCAGGTAGATCGACAGCGGCGTGTCGAAGTCGGCCAGGGTTTCGCAGGCCAACGGAATGCGGTTGTAGCCGTCAGCGGCCAAGCGCAGGAATTCTTCGCGGATCATAAGGTGCCTCGTGGTGTGAGGTGCTATCAGTCAGGTATGCAAACGCGCCGGCAGGCCGGCCAGGAACAAGTCAGGCGCGCCAACGCCAGCGGGCCAGGGCCTTGATGACTTTCATCCAGAGTTTGCGAGTGACCACCACGATGGCGTTTCCAGAATGGGAGTGAGAAGCGTCGGGCAACGTTATCTCAGCGGCCGTAACGAGGCAACCGGGAATTAACTTGCGCAGATCGTCGATCACCAAGGCGGGCGATTCTTCGGCAATCGGCCGGCCATGGTTGTAGCCGTAACTCAACGCAACGCATTTGACCCCCGCCGCTTTCGCCGCCAGCACGTCGCTGCGCGAGTCGCCGACGAACAACGATTGCGAGGCCGGGATGTTGGCCATTTTCATCACGAAGAACAACGCCGCCGGATCAGGCTTTTTCTGCGGCAGGGTATCGCCGCCGATGATCCACTTGAAGTAGCGGCCGATCTTCATCTGATCCAGCAGCGGCGCAACGAAGCGCTCCGGCTTGTTAGTGATCAGCGCCATGGCCACGCCTTGCTTGTGCAGCCATTTGAGAGTGTCGCGCACGCCCGGATAGACCACGGTCAGCTCATGGCTGGCGCCATAAGCCTCCATGAACACTCCCAGCGCATGTTCGGCCTCGCCGTCATCCACCGCCGAATGATCAATGCCACCGGCCAGCGCCCGACGCACCAGAACTGGCGCGCCGTTGCCGACCCATTCGCGCACCGCTTCGATGCCCGCTGGCTGGCGGCCGAGGGAGAGCAGCATGGTGTCCACCGCCGCTGCCAGGTCTGGAACCGAATCGATCAGCGTGCCATCCAGATCGAACATCACCAGCCGTGGCAGTTTGCCCGGGAACAGCTGCTCAAACCCGCTCATGGGCGCGCCAGCGCCAGTTCGGAACGCATCTTGTCGATGACTTCCTGGTAGTTCGGCGCGTTGAAGATTGCCGAGCCAGCGACAAAGGTGTCGGCGCCAGCCGCGGCGATTTCACGGATGTTGTTGACGTTGACGCCGCCGTCGATTTCCAGACGGATGTCACGGCCCGAAGCATCGATGATCGCCCGCGCTTCGCGCAGTTTGTCGAGGGTGCCGGGAATGAACTTCTGCCCGCCGAAACCCGGGTTGACGCTCATCAGCAAGACCATGTCGACCTTGTCGATCACGTACTTGAGTACGTCCAGCGGGGTCGCCGGGTTGAACACCAGACCGGATTTGCAGCCGCCTTCACGGATCAGCTGCAACGAGCGATCAACGTGCAGCGTGGCTTCCGGGTGGAAGGTGATGTAGGTCGCGCCGGCTTCGATAAAGTCGCCGACAATGCGATCCACCGGGCTCACCATCAGGTGCGCGTCGATCGGCGCGGTGACGCCGTACTTGCGCAATGCCGCGCAAACCATCGGGCCGATGGTCAGGTTGGGTACGTAGTGGTTGTCCATGACGTCGAAGTGAACGAAGTCGGCGCCAGCGGCGAGAACGTTGTCCACTTCCTCACCGAGGCGGGCGAAGTCGGCGGAGAGAATCGACGGAGCAATTACGAAGGGCTGCATGACGCACCTTTTCTGAGCTAAATCACGATGGCGCGCATTGTATACCTCAAGTTTCCGCGCGCGCACCGTGACCGCGATGATCAGTACGCCGCTCGGTAGATCTTCTCGATATCGACGGCGCTGAGTTTGCGCGGGTTATTGCGCATCAAGCGCTCGATGCCCGCGGCTTCTGCGGCCATGGCCGGGATCGCCTCTTCCGGCACACCGAAACTGCGCAGCCCGGCAGGAATTTCCACCGCCGCGCACAAATCGGTCATCGCCTGCACGGCTTTGTCCGCCGCCTCGGCGGCACTCAGATGAGCGATCTTCACCCCCATGGCTTCGGCAATATCCTGCATGCGTTCGACGCAGGCCATCTTGTTCCAGGTCATGACATACGGCAGCAGCAAGGCATTGCTGACGCCATGGGCAATGTTGAAGCGCCCGCCCAGCGGATACGCCAGCGCATGCACCGCACCGACCCCGGCATTGCCGAAGGCCATGCCGGCCATCAGGCTGGCGGTGGCCATGTCTTCGCGGGCTTGCAGGTTGGCGCCGTTGGCGTAGGCCTTGGGCAGGGCTTTGGCGATCAGCTTGATGGCGCCGATGGCGAGGGAATCGGTGATCGGCGAGGCATTCACCGACAGATAGGACTCGATGGCGTGCACCAATGCGTCGACGCCACTGGCGGCGGTGACGCTGCGCGGGCAGGTCAGGGTCATTTGCGGGCTGACCAGCGCCACGTCCGGCAGCAGATAGTCGCTGACGATGCCTTTCTTCAGCTGCGCGACTTTGTCCGAGAGGATCGCTACGTTGGTGACCTCGGAACCGGTGCCGGCGGTGGTCGGGATGGCGATCAGCGGCGGGCCTTTGCGCGGCACCTGGTCGACGCCGAACAGATCTTCCAGCGCGCCGTGGTAACCGGCATAGGCCGCAACACTTTTGGCGATGTCGATGGCACTGCCGCCACCAAGGCCGATCAAGCCGTCATGCCCGCCCTCGCGGTAAACACGCATGCAGTCTTCGACGATGGCAATTTCCGGGTCCGGGAGCACACGGTCGAATATTTCGTAGTCGCGCCCGCCGAGTTGCACCAGCGCCAGCTCCACCGTGCCGGATTTGACCAGCGCGGCGTCAGTGACGATCAGCGGGTTGTCGATGTCGAGGCGCGTGAGTTCGGCGGCCAGCTGTTCGATGGCGGCGGCGCCGGTGATCAGTTTATGAGCGATTTTGAACTGGGACAGACTCATCGTGCGCAGCCTCTTATAGATGTGGGAGCTGGGCACAAGATTAGCTGGGGATTTGGGGTTGTCTGCTATTCACTCCATGAATGACCCAGTCGCGAGGACGGTACTCCCTGATTGTTCCCACGCTCTGCGTGGGAATACAGCCGGGGACGCTCTGCGTCCCATCCTTGAGCGGGAACGCGGAGCGTCCCGAGAGGCATTCCCACGCAGAGCGTGGGAACGATCAGCGTCAGACCTGGGCGGTACGCAGCTTCTCGCTGCGACCGCGTAGCCATTCCAGCGTCAGCAACAGGATGACCGAGAACGCAATCAGCAACGTCGCAGCAGCGGCAATCGTCGGACTGAGGTTCTCGCGAATCCCGCTAAACATCTGCCGAGGCAATGTCGCCTGCTCAGGCCCCGCAAGAAACAGCGTCACCACTACCTCATCAAACGAAGTCGCAAACGCAAACAGCGCACCGGAAATTACCCCCGGCGCAATCAGCGGCAAGGTCACCCGACGGAATGCCGTCAGAGGCGAAGCACCCAGACTCGCAGCAGCACGCACCAGATTATGGTTAAACCCCTGCAAAGTCGCCGACACGGTGATGATCACAAACGGCACGCCCAACACCGCGTGCACGACGATCAGCGAGAAGAAACTGTTGCCCAACCCCAGCGGCGCGAAGAACAGATAACTCGCCACACCAATAATCACCACCGGCACCACCATCGGCGAGATCACCAGCGCCATCACCAGCGCTTTGCCAGGGAAGTCACCGCGAGTCAGGCCAATCGCCGCCAGCGTACCGAAGATCATCGCCAGCACCGTCGCCGCCGGGGCGACGATGATGCTGTTCTTCAGTGCACGCATCCATTCCGCCGAGGCGAAGAAGTCGTGGTACCACTGCAGCGAAAAGCCTTGCAGCGGATAGACCAGAAAACTTCCCGAGTTGAACGACAGTGGAATGATCACCAGCACCGGCAGAATCAGGAACAACAGAATCAGGCCGCAGAGGATCCGCAGGCTGTAGAACCACACCCGTTCAATGGGCGACATGTAAGGACTCAGCATCTCGAATTCCCCTTAGCTCAGGCGCAGGCGACTGGCGCCGACCAGCCAGCTGTAAATCAGATAAAGCACCACGGTCGCCAGCAGCAACAGCCCGCCGAGTGCGGTGGCCATGCCCCAGTTGATGCTGGTGTTGGTGTAGAAGGCGACGAAGTAGCTGACCATTTGATCGTTCGGGCTGCCGAGCAGCGCCGGGGTGATGTAGTAGCCGATGGCGAGGATGAACACCAACAGGCAACCGGCGCCGACACCGGCGTAGGTCTGCGGGAAGTACACCCGCCAGAAACTGGCGAACGGGTGGCAGCCGAGGGAAATCGCGGCGCGCATGTAGGTCGGCGAGATGCCTTTCATCACGCTGTAGATTGGCAGAATCATGAACGGCAGCAGGATGTGCACCATCGAGATGTACACACCGGTGCGGTTGAACACCAGTTCCAGCGGTTTATCGATGATGCCCATGGCCATCAGCCCGCTGTTGATCAGACCACCCGATTGCAGCAGCACGATCCACGCCGCCACTCGCACCAGAATCGAGGTCCAGAACGGCAGCAGCACCAGAATCATCAGCAGGTTGCTCTGCCGCGATGGCAGGTTCGCCAGCAGGTACGCCAATGGATAAGCCAGCAGCAGACAGATCACGGTGATGACCAGGCCCATCCAGAACGTGCGGGCGAAGATGTCGAGGTAGATCGCCTGATCCGGAGTGGCCGGGGCGACTTCGCCGAGGTCGTCGATGCGGTGATCAACGGACGCCAGCAGGTAATAAGGGGTGATGCTGCTGGTGTTGCGTTTGACCGCTTGCCAGTAGGCCGGATCGCCCCAGCGCTCATCGAGACCTTCGAGTGCTTCTTTATAAGAGGCCGGTTCGCTGACGAAGGGCAATGCCCGGGCGGTTTTGGTCAGCAGGCTGCGATAGCCGGCCAACTCCATGTTCAAGCGCTTGGACAAATCGCCCAGCGTCTGGTTTTTGCGTGCTTCGGCGAGGTCTTCGCCGGCGGCTTTGTAGACCGGTTCAGCGGGCAGGCCGCGGCCGTCCCAACTGGCGATGGCCGCCACGGTGCGCGGCATGCCGCCGACCACTTCGGGGTTGCCGACGCTTTTGTAGAGCAGCGCCACGATCGGCACCAGAAACACCAGCAACAGAAACAGCACCAGCGGCGCAATCAGCGCTTGAGCCTTCCAGCGGTTGACCCGCTCGGCGCGCTTGAGCTTCTGCTTCAAGGTGGGGCTGTTGCCCTCGTTCAGGGGAACGGCGATGGCCATGACGTACTCCGCAAATCTTTGATCGTTACAGAGGCGGTGAATACCACCTCGAACTTTTGCTACTGATCGTTCCCACGCTCTGCGTGGGAATGAATCCAGTGACGCTCTGCGTCACACGGGGACGCGGAGCGTCCCGGGCGGCATTCCCACGCAGAGCGTGGGAACGATCATCCGGAGGCCCTCGGCCCGTATGCTCGGCTTATTTCGCAGCCCAGGAATTGAAGCGCTGCTCCAGTTGCTCGCCGTTGTCAGCCCAGAAGCTGACGTCGATCTGCACTTGGTTGGCGATGTTTTCCGGGGTAGTCGGCATGTCTTTCAGCACGTCCTTGGCCAGCAGCGGTACGGCTTGGGTGTTGGCCGGGCCGTAGGCGATGTTTTCCGAATAGGTCTTCTGCTGCTGCGGCTGCACCGAGTAGGCGATGAATTTCTTCGCCGCTTCCGCACGCTTGGCGTCCAGACCTTTCGGGATGGCCCAGGCGTCGAAGTCGTAGATGCCGCCGTTCCACACCACTTTCAGGTTGGATTCTTTCTGCACCGCCGCGATGCGACCGTTGTAGGCCGAGCTCATCACCACGTCACCGGAAGCGAGGTATTGCGGCGGTTGCGCGCCGGCTTCCCACCACTGGATGTTCGGTTTCAGCTCATCGAGCTTCTTGAACGCGCGATCCTGACCGCCCTTGCTCGCCAGCTCTTTGTAGACGTCTTTCGGCGCCACACCATCGGCCATCAGAGCGAATTCGAGGGTGTATTTGGCGCCCTTACGCAGGCCACGTTTACCCGGGAATTTCTTGGTGTCCCAAAAATCCGCCCAGCTGGTGGGTGCGGTTTTCAGCTTGTCGGCGTTGTAAGCGAGTACGGTCGACCAAACAAAGAAACCCACGCCGCACGGCTGGATCGCGCCTTTGACGTAATCTTCGGTCTTGCCGAACAGGGCCGGGTCGAGTTGTTCGAACATGTCTTCGTCACAACCACGGGACAGTTCTGGCGATTCAACTTCGACCAAGTCCCACGACACGCTCTTGGTGTCGACCATGGCTTTGACCTTGGCCATTTCGCCGTTGTATTCGCCGGCGACGATCTTGCCGTTGCCCGCCGCTTCCCACGGTGCATAAAAGGCTTTGACTTGCGCCGCCTTGTTCGCCCCGCCAAACGACACCACGGTCAAATCCGGGCCAGCGGCCATTGCGCTTGCCGCACCCATCAGGCCCAGGGTCAGGGCGGTGAACTTCAGGGATCTCAACATTTATTGTTCTCTCCACGTGCAGGGTTGGTGTTGGTGTTGCCGGGGCGATCAGTTCGCCTCTAAAAGCGGATCAAGCGCGCGAACGTGCTCGACCTGCCAGCCAAGCGGTACCACGTCACCGACGGCGAGCGCGGGATCGAGCTCGGCAATCGGTTGTTTCACGAAAAAGTCGGTCTTGCCGCAGACTTCCAGGCGTACCCGGACGTGGTCGCCCAGATAGATGAATTCCGCCACCCTCCCTGAGAAGCGGTTGACGCATTGATCGCTGGATCCGTTGAGGCTGACGCGCTCCGGACGGATCGACAGGGTCACCGGTTCGCCGGTCTTGCCGACGTTGACCGCCAGCGCCTCGACCTTTTCGCCACGGCCCAACTCGACCACGCAACGCTCGCCGGTCTGGCTGAGCAGGCGGCCGTTGAGGCGGTTGTTCTCGCCGATGAAGTTGGCGACGAAGGTGTTTTTCGGTTCTTCGTACAGGGTGCGCGGTGGGGCGATCTGCTGGATTTCGCCTTGATGGAATACCGCGACGCGGTCGGACATGGTCAGCGCTTCACCCTGATCGTGGGTCACGTAGACCACGGTCACACCGAGGCGCTGGTGCAGGTGTTTGATCTCCATCTGCATGTGTTCACGCAGTTGTTTGTCGAGGGCGCCGAGGGGTTCGTCCATCAGCACCAGTTGCGGTTCGAACACCAGCGCACGGGCCAGCGCCACACGCTGCTGCTGACCACCGGACAACTGCGCCGGATAGCGCGAGGCGAACGCGTCGAGCTGAACCATGCTGAGGACTTTCTTCACCCGATCGCTGACGTCGCTCTTGTTCAGGCCACGCACGGTCAACGGGAACGCGAGGTTCTCGGCAACGGTCATGTGCGGGAACAGTGCGTAGTTCTGGAATACCATGCCAATGTCGCGCTTGTGCGGCGGCACGTTGTTGATCGAGCGCCCGGCCAGCAGGATCTCGCCAGCGGTCGGTGTTTCGAAACCGGCGAGCATCATCAGGCTGGTGGTCTTGCCGGAACCGGACGGCCCGAGCAGGGTGAGAAATTCGCCTTTGCGGATGTCCAGGTTGAGGTCTTTGACGATCAGGTTCTCGCCGTCGTAGCTCTTCTGCACTCCACGAAAGCTGACCAGCACATCACTGGCCCCTGCGTTTGTATCGACCTGGCTCATACCCACACCTTTGTTGTTGATGACTGCTTGTGGATTAAGCCTAGTGCTTGCTGACAGCCGCGCAAATCGGGGCGCAGGAGAGAATCGCCTCAGCCGGATGGAAGGTTGGGGGTAGGGATTGCCCTACAAGGATGGCGCTAACGGATACGGCAGTGGCGAGTGACAAGCTGCGAGCCGCAAGCAAGGGCAAAAACGCGTGTCGCTTAGGGATATGCGCACAATCAGGATCAAAAGCAGGCTCGCCCCCACAGGGGAACAGTGCTGATCAGAGGAGTTTGTGTTCCATCGCGTATTTGACCAGTTCAGCGAGCGAAGTGATGTTGAGCTTTTGCATCAGCCGCGCCTTGTGGGTGCTGATGGTTTTGCTGCTCAGGGCCAACTGTTGGGCGATGTCGTTGACGTTGGCGCCTTGGGCCAAGCGCTCGAACACCGAGAATTCACGTTCGGACAGTAAAGAATGCAGCGGCCGCGTATCAGTCAGGCCGACTTCAAACACCATGCGGTCCGCCAGATCCGGATCGATATAGCGCCCACCCGCCGCGACCTTGCGGATCGCCGTGAGCAACAGCGCCGGGTCGCTGTCCTTGGTTGCGTAGCCAGCCGCGCCGACCTTCAGCGCGCGAGCAGCCATTTGCGCTTCGTCGTGCATCGACAGCACCAGAATCGCCGGCGGATTGTTCAGTGCGCGGATGCGCGGAATTGCTTCGAGGCCGTTAACCCCAGGCATGGAGATGTCGAGCAGCACCACTTCGCACGGCACATGGCGCAGGGTTTCGAGCAGTTGCTCGCCATTGCTCGCCTCGCCCACCACTTGCAGATCCTTGGCCAGGCCGATCAATTGCTTGATGCCTTCGCGGACGATGGTGTGGTCTTCGGCTACCAGTACACGGATCAAATTCTTTCTCCAGATTTCAGGCACACACTAATTCATGTGGGAGGGAGCCTGCTCGCGAAAGCGTCAGCCCAAACACCACAAATCCTCAAACCTCACTCACCGGCACACGCACCACCAGGCTGGTGCCCTCCCCCGGCTCACTCTCCAGCACCAACCGTCCGCCCATGATCAGCACCCGCTCACGCATGCCGACCAGACCAAACGAAGTAGGCCTGCCCGTAGCGGCGACAAATCCTACGCCATCATCGGCGACCGTCAGGCACAACTCATCACCGTCAAGCACCAGCGTCAGTTCCACAGTATGCGCCTGAGCGTGACGCATCACGTTGGTCAGCGCTTCCTGCAAAATCCGAAACAATCCAATCGCCTTGGCATCACTCAGCGCCGGCAGATTGTCCGGTACCTGCACCAGACACGGGATCTGCGTGCGCGCTTCAAATCGCCGCGCCTGCCACTCGATCGCCGAGGCAATCCCGGCATCTAGAATCGGTGGGCGCAGCGCCGTCGCGACATCACGCACCAACTGGAATAACTGGGCGATCAAGCGTTTCATGCTGTTCAGCCGCTCGTTCAGACCCGGGTCAAGTTGCGCATAGGCCAATTCGCACATCGATGTCTCCAGTTTCAGCACCGTGAGCATCTGCCCCAACTCATCGTGAACCTCCCGGGCAATGCGCGCCTTCTCTTCTTCGCGCACGCTCTCCAGGTGCGCAGACAGCTCGCGCAGTTGCTCGCGCGAGGCCGCCAGTTCCAGTTCGATACGTTTACTCTCGCTGATGTCCCAGACGATGCCGTCCCAGACATACGCGCCGTCCTCCAGTTGCCGGGTGATCGCTTTGATCTCGGCCCAGCGCTGTTCGCCCTGACGCGTAAGAATTCTTCCCTGCCACGACCAGTCGCTGTCGGTGTCCAACGCCTGATCCTGGGTTCGGTGATAACTGGCCTTGTCGTCCGGGTGCACCAGACTGCGCAGGCCCATGTCGCGATGGGCGATGGCGGCCGGCGCGTAGCCGACCAGGCTTTCACTGCCCTCACTGATGTAGGCAAAGTCGATCTGCCCGGTCACCGGCGCGCGCTCCAGCCGGAACACCAATCCCGGCACGTTGGCGGCGATGCCTTGCAGACGTGCCTCACTTTCCTGCAATGCCGCCAGTGCACGACGGCGCTCCGTGACGTCGGTGAGGTAAACCACCAGGTATTCACTGTCGCGAAAGCGCAGAAAACTCAGCGACACGTCCGCCGGCAAAATACTGCCGTCGGCGCGCACGCAATTGGTTTCAAAACTAAGCGGCCCTTCTTCACTGGCCCGGGCGCGTTTCCACAGGTTGAGCCAGCGGTCCATGTGCAGGCCCGGTTCGAAGTCGATCAGCGGCCGCTCGATCAACCCGCCCGAGGGATAGCCGAGCATGTTTTCCGCCGCGCGATTCGCGTAGCGCACATGGCTGTCCCAGTTGACCCAGAGGATGCCGACGGTGCTTTGATCGATGGAAAACTGCGTCAGCCGCAGGGCCTCTTCGCTGGCCGCGCGCAGGGCGATGTCTTCCCGGGCGGCCAGCAGTCGCTGCTCAAGGCTGTGCTGTTGGCGGCGCTGCCAGAACACGATCGCGACACAACTGAGCAGCAACACCGCAAACAACAGGCTGAGGTTCTGCCAAAAGCCCGGTGACTCCGACAGTCGCGGGTATTTCGGTTGCAGCCATTGGTTATGCAGTTGCTCCAGATCCTTGGCCGGGATTGCACGCAGCGCACTTTGCACGATGCCGGCCAACTCTGGCCAATCGCGGCGGGAGCCGACGCGCAGCAGTTGCGGCAGGCCGATATCACCGACCACCACCAGCTCGGCGAACTCCGGCTCGGCGGACAGGCGCCCGAGTTGCGCCTCATCGACCACCGCGTAAGCCGCCTGCTGACTTAACAACAACTGCAGCGCCTGACGCTCCAGCGGAACGCCTTGCAGGTTCAGATGCGGATAAGTGCCGCGCAGGTAATCGGCGGTGGTACTCGGCATGCGCACCGCGACGCGGGTCTGGCTGTCGAGTTTTTCCAGATCGACCACCGCGCTGGCCTTCTGGTCGCTGACGATCAATTGCGGCACGCGCATATACGGATCGGAAAACTGCCACAGGCGTAACGCGCTCGGGGTCTGACTCAGGCCTGGCGCAATGTCGATCTCACCATCGCGCACCGCCGTTTCCAGTTGCGCCAGATCCTGAAAGTTGCGCCAGCTCAGTTCGACATTGAGTGCCTTGGCCAGCAATTTCATCAGTTCGACGTTGGCCCCTGACAGTCGCTGCAGGCGTCGGTCGTAAGTTGCATACGGCGCCTGCAAGACCAGACCGACGCGCAATTCATTGTGCTGCGCCAGCCATTGCTGCTGGCTCGCCGACAACTGCGCAAGGTGGGCCGCAGGCGCAGGCGCCGCCCAGCCCATCAAGGGAAACCACAAACAGCCGATAACCCACAGGCAGCAAAATCGCTTCATTGAAGTCTCATACACTGACAAATTCTGACCAACCCATTAGGCTGCCGGGATACTTTCTGGCCTGGAATAACCGATGCCCTCTGTCTACCGCCTGGCAATGCCAGCATTGTGCCTGTCGCTGCTCCTGCCTTGTGCGTTTTCCGTCGAAGCCGCCGATCCGGCACCTGCCGCGACTGCGGAAAAACCTGCCGAAGAAAAACCCGTCGAACGCCAGCCACTGCTTGAGCGTAGTCAGGAAGAGGCGGCCGCACTGGAACGTAAGGTTCCGGCGCAAGAACAGCAACAATTGCAGGCGGGCAGCGACACCTTTCTCGCCCTGTGGAAACCGGCCAACACGGCTGAGCCCAAAGGCGCGGTGATTATCATCCCTGGCGCCGGTGAAACCGCTGACTGGCCGCAGGTAGTCGGCCCGTTACGGCAAAAATTGCCGGATGCCGAGTGGAGCAGCCTGAGTATCACCCTGCCGGATTTGCAAGGCGATGCCATCGCACCGCGGGTGATCGAGCCCGCCGCCGCGCCGAAAGCGCCGGAAACCGGCAGCAAGGACGCGACCACGGCTCAGCCGATCGAGCAGGCTGCTGGCGGTGAAGCCGAAGTGGCCGATCAGGTTGTTGCCGAGACCACCGAAGAACAGAACAAGGCCGATGCCGAGCGCATCTTTGCGCGCATCGACGCCGCGATTGGCTACGCCGAACAGCAGAGTGCGCGCAGCATTATCGTGCTCGGTCACGGTACCGGCGCGTATTGGGCGGCGCGGTATCTGAGCGAGAGACAAAGTGCTCAGGTAGAAAAACTGGTCATGGTCGATGTGCGGGCACCAGCCAAGGCCAAGCCGCCACTGGTTGAACTGACGCCGACACTGAAGCTGCCGACTGCCGATATTTTCTACATGGACAAACCGCTGGATCGCCAAGCGGCGCTCGAACGCATGCAGGCGAGCAAGCGTTTGAAGGGCTCGACGTTCAGCCAGGTGGCGCTACACGCGTTGCCGGATAACAAGGCTGAACAGGAACAACTGTTCCGCCGGGTGCGCGGTTGGTTGAATCCGCAGAGCACGGACTGACCGAGAGACCGCGTCGCCCCCTTCGCGAGCAAGCTCGCTCCCACACTGGATGTGTACGAAGATCCAATTGTGGGAGCGAGCCTGCTCGCGAAGAGGCCCTTAAAGACAACACACCTCTAGTGGCTAACGAAAATCCCGCCGCTCACGAATCAATGTGTAGGCATTGTGCAATTCACGGGTCCGCTCGGTCGCTTCACGCACCTGTGCTGTCGTCGCACCTGTGCCGGCAATCTTGTCCGGATGATGCCGGCTCAACAGCCGTCGATAGGCCCGTTTGATCTGCGCCGGCTCACTGGTCGCCGACACCCCAAGCAAGCGCATCGCTTCCTGATAACTCACCGCAGCGCTGACAATCGGCCGTTTGCCCGGCTCGTAATCACTGGCCAACGCTTGCACCTGATGCGTCGTCCAGCCCAGCCATTTGCCCCACTGCGCCAACAGCTCGCGCTCGCTGACACCCGCGCGACCGTCAGCCCAGATCATCCGCCAACAAGCACGCAATACGCCTTCGGCAGCATGCGGCTGTGCACTCAGACGTTTGAGATAACCGCGCAGATTATCGCCGCCGGACTTGCCGCGGTTGAACGCGGCAATCGCCCGCCGCGTTGCCGGCTCGCTCATTTCCAGCGCACGCATCTCATTGCGCGCCTGATGAATATGCCCGTCAGTGACCCGACCGTCACTCTTGGCCAAACGCCCGAGCAGCACAAACAACAACTCGTCGTTGCGCAACATCGGCCGGCCACCGAGTTTCTCGCGCAAATGCCCCCAGCTCTGCAACTGCAGGCGCCGATCCAGCGCCTGCCCCAACAATGCCCCAAGCATGGCCCCCGGAATGCTGGCAATTGCAAAACCCGCTCCGGCTCCAATCAGAGTCCCTGGCCATAACATGTCAGCGACTCGCTTCTATCAAGGCTTCAGCTTCAGCCAGCCGCTCGTGGGTGCCGACATCCACCCAGTGACCTTTCAGCCGTTCGCCAGTGACCTCGCCTTCCGCCATGGCTTTGCGCAGCAGCGGCGCCAGTTTGAAAGCACCGTCCGCGCAGCCGTCGAACAGTTGCGGATGCAGCACGGCGATGCCGCTGTAAGTCAGGGTTGCCGCGTCCGCGTGGCCGTCGTTCACTTGACCGTCAACCAGCGTGAAATCGCCGGTCGGGTGATGCGCCGGGTTGTCCGCCAGCACCAGATGCGCCAGACCGTTGATCGGTTGGTGCAGCACGCTGAAGTCGTAGTCGGTCCAGATATCCCCGTTGACGACCAGGAATGCATCATCGCCGAGCAGCGGCAGCGCACGAAAAATCCCGCCGCCGGTTTCGAGCGGCTCGCCTTCCGGTGAGTACTCGATGCTGACGCCAAACTGCGAACCGTCGCCCAGGTAGTCCTCGATTTGCTGGCCGAGCCACGCGTGGTTGATGACGATTTCGTTGAAGCCAGCGGCCGCGAGGGCGCGCAGGTGATACTCGATCAACGGCACGCCGCCAGCACGCACCAGCGGTTTTGGGGTGGTCAGGGTCAGCGGGCGCATGCGCTCGCCTTTGCCCGCCGCCAGAATCATTGCCTTCATTCTATTGCTCCACCCCGCAGGCTGGTGAACAACGCTTGCAGCTCGGCCAGTTCAGGACGGCGGGCAATCACTGCTTCTATATAGGAGAAGAAGCGCGGGACGTCAGCCAGATAACGCGGCTTGCCGTCGCGATGGCAGATGCGCGCGAAGATGCCGATGACTTTCAGGTGACGCTGCACGCCCATCAGGTCGCTGGCACGCAGGAAATCTTCGAAGTCCGGCTGCACCGGAATATTCAGTGCCGAGGCTTGCTGCCAGTAATTTTCCAGCCAGCCGCGTACACGTTCTTCAGGCCAGCTGAGGAAGGCGTCCTTGAACAGGCAGGTCACGTCGTAGGTCACCGGGCCGTAGACCGCGTCCTGAAAATCCAGCACGCCAGGGTTCGGCTCGCTGAGCATCAGGTTGCGCGGCATGTAGTCGCGGTGCACCAGCACTTTCGGCTGGGCCAAGGCGCTGTCGATCAACAGCTCGCTGATCCGCTGCCACTGTTGTTGCTGAGTCGAATCGAACTCGACGCCGAGTTCATGTTTCACGTACCACTCAGGAAACAGTTCCAGCTCACGACGCAGCAGGGCCACGTCGTAACTCGGCAGCGGCGCCACCATCGGCAGCTGCTGAAAAGCCAGCAGCGCTTGCAGGGCATCGCTGAACAATGCGTCGGCGTTTTCGCCATCGATCACGTCGAGATAGGTCTTGTTGCCCAGGTCATTGAGCAAAAGAAATCCACGTTCGAGGTCCTCGGCGTAAATTTTCGGCACATTTATTCCGGATTTCGCCAGCAAAAACGCGATATCCACGAACGGTTTGCAGTTTTCCTGGGGCGGTGGTGCATCCATTACGACGAAGCTGCGACCGGCGCCTTCCCAACGGAAGTAGCGGCGGAAACTCGCGTCGCTGCTGGCCGCAGTCAACGTGGCCGGGGGCACGGCGCCCCAGCCCTGATCTGCAAACAGGATTGCCAACTGCTCATCGAGCCAAACTTTCAGGTGTTGCAAGCGTACATCTTGGTCAGGCATTGCAAGGGTCTCCGACGGCGCTAGCCGTCAAGCGGGTCATGCTTTATTATCCAGCATCTTTTTCAGACCATCGAGAGGCGTGCGGCCCACACCGCGGGCAGATGGCACGCAGGAAGCCCGGACTAATAAGATGGCATTGAAATCCCCCGCGTTTCGTAAAAAATTTCCGTTGTTGGTAACCGGCAGTCTGCTGGCTATGCAACCTCTGGCCAGTCAATTCGTTGTCGCCGCCGAGCAGTATGACTGCTCCGTCTCGGCTACGGGTGGTTGGGCCTGTGCGCCCAAGTCATCCGCTGCAGCCTTGCCGCCACGCCCAGTGCATGACGGCAGTGCCGTCAGCGCCGCTGGCGACGCGGCGAGCGAGGACGGTTCGGTTGCCGACACAGGCCCTAAAACGGTCCTGGTCACCGAAGCCAAGGGCCGTGGCCTGAAATCCCGTAGCGAAGACTTCAGTCACCTCGACTGGGTTCCGCGCGAGAAGCTCACCGCCGCCCAACTGGCCGAGACCGGTCCGTATTGCTCAGGTGCCTACATCGAGCCAACTCGTCCTGGCATGAACGACAAGACGAATAAAAGCGATGCTCCGACCTTTATCGGCGCAAAAGCCTCGCGCTATAACACCGATGATCAAGTCGGTACGCTGGCCGGTGATGTCGTCCTGCGTCAGGGCAGCATGCAGGTTGAATCGGACGAGGCCAGCCTGTATCAGGCCGAGAGCCGCGCCGAACTCAATGGCGACGTGCGCATCCGTGACAACGGCGCGCTGATCGTCGGCGACCACGCCGATGTGCAGCTCGACACCGGTGAAGCCAAAGTCGACAACGCCGAATACGTGATGCACAAATCGCGCATCCGCGGTAACGCGCTGTACGCCAAGCGCGCCGAAAACGCGATCATCCGCTTGAAGGACGGCACGTACACCACGTGCGAACCGAACAGCAACGCCTGGCAGCTCAAGGGCAACAACATCACCTTGAACCCGGCCACCGGCTTCGGTACCGCGACCAACGTGACGCTGCGCGTTAAAGACATTCCGATCCTGTACACGCCGTACATCTACTTCCCGATCGACGACCGTCGCCAGTCGGGCTTCCTGCCGCCGACCATCGGCACGGGCAGCGACACCGGCTTCATGCTGGTCACCCCGTACTACTTCAACCTGGCGCCGAACTACGACGCCACGTTGTATCCGCGTTACATGAGCAAGCGCGGCATGCTGGTCGAAGGCGAATTCCGTTACCTGACCAAGTCGAGTGAAGGTCAGTTCGGCGCCGCGTATCTGAACGACGAAGATACCGATCGCAGCAAGCAGACCGATTACGAAAAAAATCGCTACATGTACAACTGGCAGCACAAGGGCGGCCTGGACTCGCGTGTATACACTCAAGTGGACTACACGAAGATCAGCGACCCTTACTACTTCCAGGATCTGACCACTGATCAGATCGGCGTGAAGAGCGAAGACTTTGTGAATCAGCAGGGCGCGGTGACCTATCGTGGTGATAACTACACCGCACGCCTCAACGCCCAGCAGTACCAGTTAGCTACCGTTTCGAACATCACGCCGTATGGCCGACTGCCGCAGATCACTTTCAACGGCAAACTTCCGTACCATCCGCAAGGTCTGAGATTCGATTACGAGACCGAACTGGTTCGTTTTGACCGTGATCTGGAAAAAGGCACCTTCACCGACGAAGATGGCAACATATCGCCTCGTCTGGACACCAACGTTGTGGGTCTCGCCCGCGCCAATGGTGATCGCCTGAATCTGAAGCCGGGCGTCAGCCTGCCGATGAACTGGACCTATGGTTTCCTCAAACCATCGCTCAAGTACCAGTACACCCAATACCAACTGGACCTGGACGGCACCGGCAAATCGCAGATCGATGCGATGACTGCAGAGCAGAAGAAGCTCAACGGTGAGTTCGGCAGCAGCCAGAACCGCGGCGTACCAATTGCAAGTATCGACAGCGGCCTGTACTTCGACCGCAACACGTCTTTCTTCGGCAAAAACTACCGCCAGACTCTGGAGCCTCGCCTGTTCTACCTCTATGTACCCGAGGTTGATCAGGAAGACATTCCGGTGTTCGACTCCAGCGAATACACCTTCAACTACGCTTCGCTGTTCCGCGACAACCGCTTCTCGGGCTCCGACCGTATCGGCGACGAAAACAAGTTGTCGCTGGGCGTGACCAGCCGCTGGATCGAAGACGACGGCTTCGAACGTCAACGCATCAGTGTCGGCCAGGCCTATTACTTCAAAAATCGTGAAGTGCAACTGCCAGGTATCGAAGCCAAAACTCGCGACGACGCCAACGCAAATGTCTCGCCATACGCGCTGGAATACGAATACCGCTGGAACCGCGATTGGCGCACCACGGCCGACTACAACTGGGATCCGGACAGCCGCAGCCCACGCTCCGGCAGTGCGATGTTCCACTACCAGCCGGAAGACAACCCGAACAAGGTGGTCAACCTCGGTTATCGCTATCGCAACGACCAGGTCCGTTACGACCAGAACACCGGCAAGTGGTCGGTGGGCGGTGGTGACTACGGCACCCCGGGCACCCCTGGCTATGTGAAGGACTACTACAAGATCCAGCAGCATGATTTCTCGGTCATCTGGCCGATCGTTCCACAATGGAGCGCGATCAGCCGCTGGCAGTACGACTACAACCGCAACCGTACGCTGGAAGCCTTCGGTGGTTTCGAGTACGACAACTGCTGCTGGAAATTGCGCCTGATCAACCGTTACTGGGTTTCCTACGACGAGTTCAGTCAGGAAGCTCCTCAAAACGAAAAAGGCGACCATGGCGTCTTCCTCCAAATTGTTCTGAAGGGACTCGGCGGCCTGACTGGCGCCAAGGTAGAGAGCTTCCTCGACAAAGGCATTCAAGGTTATCGTGAACGTGAAGACCAAGCTTTCTGATTGTCTGCGCCCGCTGATGCTGGGCGCGCTGTTCCTGGGTACGGCGGCTAACGCCGCCGTGCAGTCCATCGATAAAGTGGTTGCCATCGTCGACAACGACGTGGTCATGCAGAGCCAGCTGGATCAACGTGTCCACGAAGTTCAGCAGACCATCGCCAAACGTGGAGGCGGCTCGCCACCTCCAGGCGTACTGGATCAGCAGGTGCTTGAGCGCCTGATCGTCGAGAACCTGCAACTGCAGATCGGCGAACGTTCCGGCATCCGCATTACCGATGAAGAACTGAACCAGGCTGTTGGCACCATCGCCCAGCGCAACAACATGACAGTTGAGCAGTTCCGTGGCGCTCTGGCGCGTGACGGTCTGAACTATGACGACGCCCGTGATCAGATCAAGCGTGAAATGATCATCAGCCGTGTACGTCAGCGCCGTGTGGCAGAGCGCATCCAGGTCTCGGAACAGGAAGTGAAAAACTTCCTCGCCTCCGACCTGGGCAAGATGCAACTGTCCGAAGAGCTGCACCTGGCCAACATCCTCATCCCGACGCCAGAAAGCGCCAACTCTGAAGCCATTCAGAGCGCTGCCCGTCAGGCCATGGAGGTTTACCAGCAGCTCAAGCAAGGCGCTGATTTCGGTCAGATGGCCGTTGCCAAGTCCGGCAGCGACAACGCCCTGGAAGGCGGCGACATGGGCTGGCGTAAAGCCGCGCAACTGCCACCGCCGTTCGATCGCGAGCTGAGCAGCATGGCGGTTGGCGACATCACCCAGCCTGCACGCACGCCGGGTGGTTTCATCATTCTGAAGCTGCTGGCCAAGCGCGGTGGCGAAGCCCAGATGCGCGACGAAGTGCATGTGCGCCACATCCTGGTCAAGCCAAGTCCGATCCGCGACGAGGCCAAGACTCAGGCGCTGGTGCAATCGCTGTATGAGCGCATCGTGGCCGGTGAAGATTTCGCTGAACTGGCGAAGAACTACTCTGAAGACCCGGGTTCCGCCCTCAATGGCGGCGACCTGAACTGGATCGACCCGAACGCACTGGTGCCGGAATTCCGCGAAGTGATGGCGAAGACCCCACAAGGTCAGCTGTCCAAGCCATTCCAGACCCAATACGGCTGGCACGTTCTCGAAGTCCTTGGCCGTCGCGCCACTGACAGCACCGAACAAGCCCGCGAGCAGCAAGCCATGACCGTACTGCGTAACCGCAAATACGATGAAGAGCTGCAAACCTGGCTGCGTCAGATCCGTGACGAAGCGTATGTAGAGATCAAACTCCCTGATGCAGACCAGGCAGCGCAGTGAAACCCAAGCGTTTCGCGCTGACACCCGGCGAACCAGCCGGCATCGGTCCCGACCTGTGCCTGCTGCTCGCCTCGCAAGCCCAGCCACATCCCCTGATTGCCATCACCAGCCGCGACCTGCTCATTGAGCGGGCCGCGCAGTTGGGGCTGGCCGTCAATCTGCTGGATGTCGGCCCTGATCACTGGCCGCAAGTCCCAGCGCCTGCGAACAGCCTGTACGTCTGGGATACACCGCTCAGCGCCCCCGTGGTTGCCGGGCAACTGGACAAAGCTAACGCTGCGTTCGTTCTCGAAACCCTGACCCGCGCCGGCAACGGCTGCCTCAACGGCGACTTCGCCGGGATGATCACAGCCCCGGTGCACAAGGGCGTGATCAACGAATCAGGCATCGCCTTCTCCGGGCACACAGAATTTCTGGCTGATCTGACTCACACCGCACAGGTCGTGATGATGCTGGCAACACGCGGTTTGCGCGTTGCGTTGGTCACCACTCACCTGCCCCTGCGTGACATCGCCGATGCGATCACGCCAGAGCGGCTGGAGCGGGTCACGCGAATTCTGCACAGCGACCTGCAAAACAAATTCGGCATTGCCCGGCCACGCATCCTGGTCTGCGGGCTCAACCCGCACGCCGGTGAAGGCGGCCACCTGGGCCATGAAGAAATCGACATCATTGAACCAACATTAGAGCGCCTGCGCGGCGAGGGCATGGACCTTCGTGGCCCGCTGCCTGCCGACACTCTGTTTACCCCCAAATATCTGGAGCACTGCGACGCAGTGCTGGCGATGTACCACGACCAGGGCTTGCCTGTGCTCAAGTACAAAGGCTTCGGCGCTGCCGTCAACGTGACCCTGGGCCTGCCGATCATCCGCACGTCGGTCGACCATGGCACTGCCCTGGATCTGGCCGGCAGCGGTAAGATCGACACCGGCAGCCTGCAAGTCGCCCTGGAAACCGCCTACCAGATGGCCGAGACCCGTTTATGACCGAGCAATACCAACACAAGGCGCGCAAACGCTTTGGCCAGAACTTCCTGCACGATGCCGGCGTTATCGACCGCATCCTGCGCTCCATCAGTGCCAAGTCCGAAGACCGTTTGCTGGAAATCGGCCCGGGCCAAGGCGCGCTGACCGCCGGTTTGCTCAACTCGGGCGCACAGCTTGATGTAGTGGAACTGGACAAGGATCTGATCCCGATCCTCAACCAGCAGTTTGCCGGCAAGAGCAACTTCAACCTGCATCAGGGCGATGCACTGAAGTTCGACTTCAACACGCTCAACGCCGCGCCGAACAGCCTGCGTGTAGTCGGCAACCTGCCGTACAACATTTCCACGCCACTGATTTTTCACCTGCTGAACAACGCCGGCATCATTCGCGACATGCACTTCATGCTGCAGAAAGAAGTGGTCGAACGTCTGGCCGCAGGCCCTGGCGGTGGTGACTGGGGTCGCCTGTCGATCATGGTTCAGTACCATTGCCGCGTGGAGCACCTGTTCAATGTTGGCCCCGGCGCGTTCAACCCACCGCCTAAAGTCGACTCGGCCATCGTCCGTCTGGTACCGCACGCGGTGCTGCCGCACCCGGCCAAAGATCACAAGTTGCTCGAGCGCGTAGTGCGCGAAGCATTCAACCAACGCCGCAAGACCCTGCGCAACACCCTCAAGCAATTGCTCAGCAATGCCGAGATCGAAGCCGCTGGTGTCGATGGCAGCCTGCGTCCGGAGCAACTGGATCTGGCTGCGTTCGTGCGCCTGGCCGACCAGCTCGCCATTCAGGTCCCGACCTCCCCCGCCGCCGACTGACAAACGATGAACGCTATCGGGCAGGACGCCACTCTGGTTTACTGCCCGATACTTGCCTAGACTGATTCCCCATCAGCTACGCCCCGCGTTCCGCTTCGTTTAAGGCCTCTTGCATGTCCGATTCCCGTTACCAGGTCGATGTCAGTGTCGTTACCCGCTATCTGGCAGACCAATCGCAACCCGAGCACGACCGCTTTGCCTTCGCCTACACCATCACCGTGCAGAACAATGGCGCGATCCCGGCCAAGCTGCTGTCGCGGCACTGGGTGATCACCGACGGTGACGGCCATGTCGAAGAAGTCCGCGGCGCTGGCGTGGTGGGTCAGCAACCGCTGATCAATGCCGGACAGAGCCACACTTACAGCAGCGGCACGGTCATGACCACCAAGGTCGGCACCATGCAGGGCACGTACGAAATGGTCGCCGACGACGGCAAACATTTCGATGCCATCATCAAGCCATTCCGCCTCGCCGTCCCCGGAGCCTTGCACTGATGGCGACGTATGCCGTCGGCGACCTGCAAGGCTGCCTCGAGCCGCTGAAATGCCTGCTCAAGCAAGTGGCGTTCGACCCCAAGCTCGATCGACTGTGGCTGGTCGGTGATCTGGTCAACCGTGGCCCGCAATCACTGGAAACCCTGCGTTTTCTGTACGGCATGCGTGAATCGCTGGTCTGCGTGCTCGGCAACCATGATCTGCACCTGCTGGCGGCGGCAAAAAATATCGAGCGCCTGAAAAAGTCGGACACCTTGCGCGAGATCCTCGAGGCACCGGACAGCGCCGAGCTGCTCGAATGGGTACGCCAGCAAAAGCTGATGCATTACGACGAGACCCGTGATGTCGCCATGGTGCATGCCGGCATCCCGCCGCAATGGTCGCTGAGCCGCGCGCTGAAGTGCGCTGCCGAAGTCGAAACCGCCCTGCGTGACGACAATCTGTTCCCCGCCTACCTCGACGGCATGTACGGCAATGATCCGGCGAAATGGGACAACGATCTCAAAGGCGTGACCCGCTTGCGCGTCATCACCAACTATTTCACGCGCATGCGCTTCTGCACTGCCGAGGGCAAGCTCGACCTCAAGAGCAAGGAAGGCCTGGACAACGCTCCAGCCGGTTACAAACCCTGGTTTCAGCACAAGGAGCGCAAGACCAAAGGCCTGCGCATCATCTTTGGTCACTGGGCGGCACTGGAAGGCAACATCCATGAGCCGGGCATCTCGGCACTGGACACCGGCTGTGTCTGGGGCGGTAGCCTGACCCTGATGAACGTCGACAGCGGCGAACGCCTGTCCTGCAAATGCGACGAACACGGTGGACTCGCCTCAACCGTCGCACCACTTATCCCCGAAACTTCGCCAGTCAGCGCGCCGCGTTAGACTGCGCTTTCAGCCGAGCAACAGGAACCCGCCATGAGCGAATTCAAACGAATCCCCCCGGAACAGGCCCAGGCCCTGCGTGAACAAGGTGCTGTCGTTGTCGACGTGCGCGACCCAGCGACTTTCGCCGCCCTGCACATCAGCGGCTCGAAGCATCTGGACAATCATTCGCTGCACGCCTTCATCCAGGGCGCTGACCTCGATGCGCCGACCGTGGTCGTCTGCTACCACGGCAATTCCAGTCAGGGCGCAGCAGCGTACCTGATCAGCCAAGGCTTCTCCGACGTCTACAGCATGGACGGCGGCTTCGAGTTGTGGCGGACGACTTATCCTGCAGAAACCGCGCAAGGCACTGCCGAATAATTTTTTTGTCACGCGCAGGCCCCGGCTGCCGTGGGCCTGCGCGGGCAGACGAACGGTCTTGCCACAACTAATTACGTATCTCGCCTTTACCTCCTGAATTCCCAACTATCCTTAAGCCCAGGCCATCCAAAACAGGGGAGAGCCGGTACACCGGCGCACGGGTCATCGGGAGTGACTTTCGCGATTGTCGATCGTGGAAGTGTTCTGGGGGGTAAACAAACAGCTGCCAAAACGGTTGTTTGCCAGCATCGACTGAGTGATCCGGCGTCGGCTCCACGTATCGAGCGAGGTGACGTCATGAGTATCTTTAGCCACTTCCAACAACGCTTCGAGTCCACACGCCAGGAAGAACTCTCGCTGCAAGAGTACCTGGAGCTGTGCAAGCAAGACCGTAGCGCCTACGTTTCCGCCGCCGAGCGTCTATTGCTGGCCATCGGCGAACCGGAACTGCTCGACACCTCGACCAATTCGAGGCTGTCACGCATCTTCTCCAACAAGGTGATCCGTCGCTATCCGGCCTTTGAAGACTTCCACGGGATGGAAGAATGCATCGACCAGATCGTTTCGTATTTCCGCCATGCTGCCCAAGGCCTGGAAGAGAAGAAACAAATCCTTTACCTGCTCGGCCCCGTCGGTGGCGGTAAATCGTCCCTGGCCGAGAAGCTGAAACAGCTGATCGAGAAAGTGCCCTTCTACGCGATCAAGGGCTCACCCGTATTCGAATCGCCGCTGGGTCTGTTCAACGCCACCGAAGATGGCGCGATCCTCGAAGAAGACTTCGGCATCCCACGGCGCTACCTGAACACCATCATGTCGCCATGGGCGACCAAACGTCTGGCCGAATTCGGCGGCGACATCAGCCAGTTCCGCGTGGTCAAGCTTTACCCTTCGATCCTCAATCAGATCGCCGTGGCCAAGACCGAGCCGGGCGACGAGAACAATCAGGACATCTCCGCGCTGGTCGGTAAAGTCGACATTCGCAAACTCGAGGAATACCCACAGAACGACGCCGACGCTTACAGCTACTCCGGTGCGCTGTGCCGGGCCAACCAAGGCCTGATGGAATTCGTCGAAATGTTCAAGGCACCGATCAAGGTGCTGCACCCATTGCTGACCGCGACTCAGGAAGGCAACTACAACAGTACCGAAGGTCTCGGCGCGATTCCGTTTACCGGGATCCTGCTCGCCCACTCCAACGAATCGGAGTGGCACACCTTCCGTAACAACAAGAATAACGAAGCGTTCATCGACCGGATCTACATCGTCAAAGTGCCGTATTGCCTGCGCGTCAGCGACGAAGTGAAGATCTACGACAAACTGCTGTTCAACAGTTCTCTGGCCAAAGCCCATTGCGCGCCTGACACCCTGAAGATGCTCGCGCAGTTCACTGTGCTATCGCGTCTCAAGGAGCCGGAAAACTCCAACATTTACTCGAAGATGCGTGTCTACGACGGCGAAAACCTCAAAGACACCGATCCGAAGGCCAAGTCGATCCAGGAATACCGCGATTCGGCGGGCGTCGACGAGGGCATGAACGGTCTGTCGACCCGCTTCGCGTTCAAGATCCTGTCCAAGGTCTTCAACTTCGATCCGCACGAAATCGCCGCCAACCCGGTACACCTGCTCTATGTGCTGGAACAGCAGATCGAACAGGAACAATTTCAGGCCGAAACCCGCGAGCGCTATCTGCGCTACCTGAAAGAGTACCTGGCTCCGCGTTATATCGAATTCATCGGCAAAGAGATCCAGACCGCCTACCTCGAGTCTTACAGCGAGTACGGCCAGAACATCTTCGACCGCTACGTGCTGTACGCAGACTTCTGGATTCAGGATCAGGAATACCGCGATCCGGAAACCGGTGAGATTCTCAACCGCGTAGCGCTCAACGAAGAACTGGAGAAAATCGAAAAACCGGCGGGCATCAGCAATCCGAAGGATTTCCGCAACGAAATCGTCAACTTCGTGCTGCGCGCCCGGGCCAACAACAACGGCAAGAACCCGACCTGGCTCAGCTACGAAAAACTCCGGGTGGTCATCGAGAAGAAAATGTTCTCGAACACTGAGGATCTGCTGCCGGTCATCAGCTTCAACGCCAAGGCCAGCAAGGAGGATCAACAGAAGCACAACGACTTCGTCACTCGAATGGTCGAGCGCGGCTACACCGACAAACAGGTACGGCTTCTTTCCGAATGGTACCTGCGGGTACGGAAGTCGCAGTGAAGCAGCTGCAAGCTTCTAGCTACAAGCTGCAAGAACAAAGCGCGTAACCCAGAGATGCCCGGGAACCTGCTTTTACTTGCAGCTTGAAGCTCACAACTTGAAGCTGCCCGGAGGGCTTCCTATGAGTTATGTGATCGACCGACGTCTGAATGGCAAGAACAAGAGCACGGTAAACCGCCAGCGCTTTTTGCGGCGTTACCGTGATCACATCAAAAAGGCTGTCGAAGAGGCGGTCAGCCGGCGTTCCATCACCGATATGGAACACGGCGAACAGATCAGTATTCCCGGTCGCGACATCGACGAACCGGTGCTTCACCACGGCCGCGGCGGCAAGCAGACCGTGGTTCATCCCGGCAACAAGGAGTTCACTGCCGGCGAACATATCGCCAGGCCGCCGGGTGGTGGCGGCGGACGCGGTCCGGGCAAGGCCGGCAATTCCGGCGAGGGCATGGACGAGTTCGTCTTTCAGATCACCCAGGAAGAATTTCTCGAGTTCATGTTCGAAGACCTCGAGCTGCCGAACCTGGTCAAACGCAACCTTAGCGGCACCGACACCTTCAAAACCGTGCGCGCGGGGATCAGTAACGAAGGCAACCCCTCTCGGATCAACATCATCCGCACCCTGCGTTCAGCTCACGCGCGGCGCATTGCTTTGTCGGGCAGCAGCCGGGCGAAACTGCGCGAAGCCAAAGAAGAACTTGAGCGGCTGAAACGCGAAGAACCGGACAACTTCGGCGATATTCAGGAACTCGAGGCGGAAATCGAAAAACTCAGCGCACGTATCCATCGTGTGCCGTTCCTCGATACGTTCGACTTGAAGTACAACTTGCTGATCAAACAGCCGAACCCAAGCTCGAAAGCCGTGATGTTCTGCCTGATGGACGTTTCCGGCTCCATGACCCAAGCGACCAAGGACATCGCCAAACGCTTTTTCATCCTGCTGTACCTGTTCCTGAAACGGAACTACGACAAGATCGACGTGGTGTTCATCCGCCACCACACCAGTGCGCGAGAAGTCGATGAAGAGGAGTTTTTCTATTCGCGGGAAACCGGCGGCACCATCGTCTCCAGCGCGTTGAAACTGATGCAGGAGATCATGGCCGAGCGTTATCCAAGCAATGAGTGGAACATCTACGCGGCCCAGGCTTCCGACGGTGACAACTGGAATGACGACTCGCCGATCTGCCGTGACATTCTGATCAACCAGATCATGCCGTTTGTGCAGTACTACACTTACGTGGAGATCACCCCGCGCGAACATCAGGCCTTGTGGTATGAATACGAACGCATCGCCGACGCCTTTTCTGACACTTTTGCCCAGCAGCAACTGGTCTCGGCCGGGGATATCTATCCGGTCTTCCGTGAACTCTTCCAGCGCAGGTTAGTGACATGACCGCCAAAGAGCAGAAGCGCCAACCCATTTCCACCGGCTCCGAATGGACGTTCGAGCTGATCCAGACCTACGACCGCGAAATCGCCCGTATCGCGGCCGGCTATGCGCTGGATACCTATCCCAATCAGATTGAAGTGATCACCGCCGAGCAGATGATGGATGCCTATGCCTCGGTGGGCATGCCGCTGGGCTACCACCATTGGTCCTACGGCAAACACTTCCTCAGCACCGAAAAATCCTACAGTCGCGGGCAGATGGGCCTGGCGTACGAGATCGTGATCAACTCGGACCCGTGCATCGCCTATCTGATGGAAGAAAACACCATCTGCATGCAGGCGCTGGTGGTGGCGCACGCGTGCTATGGCCACAACAGCTTCTTCAAGGGCAATTACCTGTTTCGCACCTGGACCGATGCCAGTTCGATCATCGATTACCTGGTGTTCGCCAAGCAGTACATCATGCAATGCGAGGAGCGCCATGGCATCGATGCCGTGGAAGACTTGCTCGACTCCTGCCATGCACTGATGAACTACGGCGTCGACCGCTACAAACGGCCCTACCCGATTTCCGCTGAGGAGGAACGCCGCCGGCAAAAGGATCGCGAAGAACACCTGCAGAAACAGATCAACGATTTGTGGCGCACCATTCCCAAAGGCGCGGACAAGTACAGCGACAAGGACAACGCGCGCTTCCCCGCAGAGCCGCAGGAGAACATCCTTTATTTCATCGAGAAGCACGCACCGTTGCTGGAGCCCTGGCAACGCGAGATCGTGCGGATTGTGCGCAAGATCGCTCAGTACTTTTATCCACAGCGCCAAACCCAAGTGATGAACGAAGGCTGGGCGACGTTCTGGCACTACACGCTGATGAACGACCTGTATGACGAGGGCCTGGTCACCGACGGCTTCATGATGGAGTTCCTGACGTCGCACACCAGCGTGGTATTCCAGCCAGGTTTCGACAGCCCTTACTACAGTGGCATTAACCCCTATGCATTGGGTTTTGCCATGTACCGCGACATTCGGCGCATGTGTGAAGAACCCACCGAAGAAGATCGGCACTGGTTTCCGGAAATTGCCGGGAGCGACTGGCTGTCGACCATCAAATTCGCCATGAGCAGCTTCAAGGATGAGAGTTTCATCCTGCAATACCTGTCACCGAAAGTGATCCGCGATCTGAAACTGTTCAGCATCATGGATGACGATCAGAAGGATGACCTGTTGGTGCCAGCGATTCATGACGAACCCGGTTATCGGATCATCCGCGAAACCCTGGCCGCGCAGTACAACCTCGGCAACCGCGAACCTAACGTGCAGATTTACAGCATCGATCGGCGTGGCGACCGCTCGTTGACCCTGCGCCACCAGCAACATGACCGTAAACCGCTGGGCGATTCCACCGAAGAGGTGCTCAAACACCTGCATCGTTTGTGGGGCTTCGACATTCACCTGGAAACCCTGCAGGGCGACCAGATCATGAAAACCCATCACGTTCCACCACGCAGCGAACACAGCGAAGGGGATTACGGTCGGCTCGATCTCGCCGTCATTCATCTTTGAAACGGTTCTGGCCTCCGAAAGTCCGACGCAAGGGTTATCCTGTCGGGCTAACGGAGGTTTTTTATGCAGATTTTCAAGGTTGGCGGTGCGGTGCGTGATCGCTTGCTGGGCAAGCCGGTCACCGACATTGATTGGGTCGTAGTCGGTGCTACGGCCGAGGAAATGCTCGAAAAGGGCTACCGCCCGGTGGGTGCGGACTTTCCAGTATTTCTTCACCCAAAAAGCGGTGAGGAATACGCCCTCGCTCGCACCGAACGCAAAAGCGGTCGCGGCTATGGCGGCTTTACCTTTCACGCCAGCCCCGACGTTACGCTTGAAGAGGACCTGATTCGCCGCGACCTGACCATCAATGCCATGGCCGAGGATGATCAGCAGAATTTAACTGACCCCTATCACGGCCAGCGCGATCTTGAGGATCGAATTCTGCGCCACGTTTCCCCGGCGTTTGCCGAAGATCCTCTCCGGGTATTGCGTGTAGCGCGCTTTGCCGCACGGTATGCGGGACTGGGTTTTACCGTGGCACCGGAAACCCTCGAACTGATGCGTCAACTCAGCGAATCGGGCGAGCTGGAAGCATTGACCGCTGAGCGCAGCTGGAAGGAAATTTCCCGCGCACTGCTGGAAGATCAGCCGCAGGTATTCATTCAGGTGCTGCGCGACTGTGGCGCGCTGAAAGTGTTAATGCCAGAGGTCGACGCGCTGTTTGGCGTGCCGCAACCCGAAGCGCACCACCCGGAAATCGACACCGGCCTGCACACCTTAAGCGTGCTGGAGCAATCAGCCCTGCACAAACAACCGCTGACCGTGCGCTGGGCCTGCCTGCTGCATGACCTCGGCAAAGGCCTGACGCCTGAAGAAGAATGGCCACGGCATATCGCTCATGAGCACACCGGGTTGAAGCTGATCAAAGCGGTCAACGAACGCTTCAAGGCGCCGAAGGATTGCCAGGAATTAGCCCTGCTCGTTGGCAAGTACCACACCCATGGGCACCGGGCGCTGGAGCTGAAGGCTTCGACATTGCTGGAGTTGCTGCAGAGTTTTGATGTGTATCGCCGCCCGCAGCGGTTTGAAGAATTCATCGCCGCGTGCGAGATGGATGCGCGAGGCCGCAAAGGGCTGGAGCAGAGAACTTATCCACAAGCGGATTACCTGCGAGGCGCAGCAAAGGCTGCACGGGAAGTCGCGGTGCAGCCGTTGCTGGAGAAGGGATTCAAGGGGCCGGAGCTGGGTGAAGCGCTGAAGCGTGAGCGACTGAAGGCACTGAAAGCCTACAAAGACGCGGCGTCCGCTTGAAAAGCTTCGCGAGCAGGCTCGCTCCCACATTTTGGCATGCATTTCCCTGTGGGAGCGAGCCTGCTCACGAAAACGTCAGTCGATTTAACGCAAATCCGAAGGCGTGAGCTGCTGCCCCCGCCACTCAAACCCAACCGGCGCCAGCACCTGATCAATCTGCGCCTCTGCCCACAACGTCGCGAAGCTTTTTCCCACGCCGGGATGCACGCGATCCGGCGCAATCATCGACAACGGCCACAGCACAAAGGCGTTTTTCAGAATCTCTGCCCGCGGCAAAACCAGACCGTCAAAATTGCCCGCCAAATCGCCATACAGCAGCACGTCGATATCCAGCGGCAAACCCTTGCGATCCGGCGCGTAGCGACCGTTATCCGCCTCAATAAACTTCAAGCGACGATCCAGTTCAATTAGCGGCAGATCGGTAAACGCCGACACCACAAAGTTGAAGAACGGCCCGCTCTTGATTCCCACTGGCTGACTCTCGAACACCGCCGAACAGCGGATATCCACCAGAAACGTCGCCAATGCATCGAGGCCTGCGCGCAAATGGGTTTCGCGCTGGATATTGCTACCGAGCCCGAGGAAGACCTGAGTCAGCGACATCCGCGCTCGATCTCCACACCCACGCCGCCCTTGGCAGCCGGCACCGCGCCCGGCTTGGTCAGCTTCAGGCGCACCCAAGTAATCTTGAATTCGCTCATCAGCACTTCGACCAGACGCTCGGCGAACGTCTCGACCAGTTGAAACTGCGCCTGCTCTGCAAAGGCCTGAATCCGCGTGGAAACACTGGCGTAATCGAGCGCCAGGTTCAGGTCGTCACCGGCCGCCGCCGGGCGATTGTCCCAAGCGAAGCTCAGATCAAGGCGCAGGCACTGTCGGATGCCGCGCTCCCAGTCGTAGGCACCGATCACGGTATCGACTTCCAGGCCCTCGATAAACACTCTGTCCAAGCACTTCTCTCCGCTGCACGACAAGGGCGCAATGCGCCGTTAGAATCAGGGCGTCCTCGCCCGGAATAGTTAGCATGTTTTGGTTACTGGCGACTCTCGCCTACCTGCTCGGCTCGCTGTCCTTCGCCATTTTGCTCAGCCGCCTGACCGGAAATCCGGATCCGCGAATGAGTGGCTCGGGCAATGCCGGCGCCACCAACATGCTGCGCCTGGCCGGTCGCAAACTGGCGATCCTGACCCTGTTGGGTGATCTGTGCAAAGGCTTGGTGCCGGTGCTGATTGCCTCGGCGGTCGGCCTTTCGCTGCAAGATCAGGCGTGGATCGGCGTGTGCGCCGTGATCGGTCACCTGTTCCCGCTGTATTTTCGCTTCCGTGGCGGCAAAGGTGTTGCCACTGCCGCCGGCATGCTGCTGGGCCTGTATCCGCCCGCCGCGTTGCTGGCCGTGTGCGCCTGGCTGCTGACGTTCTACCTGACCCGCACCAGCTCGCTGGCGGCGCTGATCGCCACGCCGCTGACCCTGCCATTACTGGCCTGGCAGGAACCGGAGGCGCTGCTGCCAATGAGCGCACTGACCTTGCTCATCGTCTGGCGCCATCGCGGCAATCTACGCGACCTGTTTGCCGGGCGCGAACGGCATTTCTAAATACCGCTCACCAGCGCCACTCATCACAACGCCGACAACTGCTCCATCGGCCAGCGCGCCTGAACGCTGATTGCCAGACTTTCCTGCTGGCCGGCCTGCAAACGCTGGCAACCGGCAAACGCGATCATCGCGCCGTTGTCGGTGCAGAACTCGGGACGGGCGTAAAACACATCGCCCTTCATGTCGCCGAGCATCTTCTCCAGCGAAACGCGCAAAGCCTTGTTGGCGCTGACGCCGCCAGCGATCACCAGACGCTTCATGCCCGCCTGTTTCAGGGCGCGCTTGCACTTGATGGTCAAAGTCTCCACCACGGCCTGCTGGAACGCCAGCGCGATGTCGCAACGGGCTTGCTCGTTGTCGTCCCCGGCGCTGACGCACTGCTGCCAGGCGTTGAGCGCGGAGGTTTTCAGACCACTGAAACTGAATTGCAGACCCGGGCGATCGCACATCGGACGCGGAAAGGTAAAACGTCCTGCAACGCCCTTCTCCGCCAACTTGGCGATTTCCGGCCCGCCAGGATAATTCAGGCCCATCATCTTCGCGGTTTTGTCGAATGCTTCGCCGGCAGCGTCGTCGAGCGTCTCGCCGAGCAAGGTGTATTGACCGATGCCATCGACCTGAACCAGCTGCGTATGACCGCCCGAGACCAACAAAGCGACGAACGGGAATTCCGGCGGTTTTGGCTCCAGCATCGGTGCGAGCAAATGCCCTTCCATGTGGTGCACGCCGAGCGCCGGAATGCCCCAGGCAAACGCCAGCGCCTGAGCGCAGGAAGCGCCGACCAGCAGCGCGCCAACCAGGCCAGGACCCGCGGTATAGGCGATCGCATCGATCTCGGTCGGCACGCAGTCAGCCTCGGCCAACACCTGACGAATCAAGGGCAGCATGCGTTTGACGTGGTCACGCGAGGCGAGCTCCGGCACCACACCGCCGTAGGCGCGGTGCAGGTCAATCTGACTGAACAGTGCGTCGGCCAGCAGACCGCGCTCACTGTCATATAATGCGACGCCGGTTTCGTCGCAGGAGGTTTCTAATCCCAGTACTAGCATGGGTTTGCGCCTTGTTTAGGCTGAATTCGAAGGCGCGCATAATAGTCCCCGCGTGATGCCCCGACCAGCGGTTTTCGATCAGAGGCTTTGCATTCCGAGCGATGAGGGGTTAACATCCGCAACCCTTAAAAACCGACGTCTTCAAGTGCTCTTTTGCCGCGAGGATGTTGACCCCGGTAATGAATGAAGGTAGCTCTGGATGCCAGCCGTCAAAGTTAAAGAGAACGAACCCTTCGACGTAGCTCTGCGTCGTTTCAAGCGCTCCTGCGAAAAAGCCGGTGTACTGGCTGAAGTTCGTAGCCGCGAATTTTACGAGAAGCCAACTTCTGAGCGTAAGCGCAAAGCAGCAGCCGCTGTTAAGCGTCACGCCAAGAAAGTTCAGCGCGAACAGCGCCGCGCCGTTCGTCTGTACTAATACACAGACGTTCGTAGCAAGCTTCTTGCCTAAGCCCGGCTCTGAGCCGGGCTAATGGCATTTGCGTAAAACGCTTGATGCTTCAACGTCGAAGCCGCACACGCGACCGAGACGAATCTGCTTCACACGTCAGACCTGGCTCTTTTGCCAGCGGTGCACGTCTTTTCTGACGAGCCTTTCAAGGCTACTGACGAGCACACCCACTGATTCCTCTTACGACGATCAGCCCAAGGCACCTGCATGCGTGCCCGCTTTATTGAGCTATCCGAGGCCCTTTACCGGCCGCCAGCGGATTCAGCGCAACACTTTCAAATAGTCGAAGACTGATAAGCACTAACGTCAGTGGATTTTCGGCAGATACACTTCCCGACAGCGATTACGCAGACGACACCGGTCGAGCCGCACCTTTTGCGTGCTTCCTATAATGACCCGCGTCCACCAGCCTTTCGCATCGGACTTATTGCAGCGCAGACGACGAGAATGCCATGGCCGGGCTGATTCCCCAGAGCTTCATTGACGACCTGCTGAACCGCACCGACATCGTCGACGTGGTCAGTTCGCGCGTGCAGTTGAAGAAGGCCGGCAAGAACTACACCGCCTGTTGCCCGTTTCACAAAGAGAAAACCCCGTCATTCAGCGTCAGCCCTGACAAGCAGTTTTATTACTGCTTTGGCTGCGGCGCCGGCGGTAATGCCCTCGGCTTTCTCATGGATCACGACAATCTGGACTTCCCCCAGGCTGTCGAGGATCTGGCCAAAGCCGCCGGCATGGAAATCCCTCGCGAAGAAAGCGGCCGGCCGCACAAACCGCGCCAACCGACCGATTCGCCGCTGTACCCGCTGCTCACCGCCGCCGCCGACTTTTACCGGCAAGCCCTCAAGAGCCATCCAGCGCGCAAAGCGGCGGTGGATTACCTTAAGGGCCGCGGCCTGACCGGCGAGATCGCCCGGGATTTCGGCCTCGGCTTCGCGCCGCCGGGCTGGGACAACCTGTTCAAGCACTTGAGCAGCGACACGCTTCAGCAAAAAGCCATGATCGACGCCGGCCTGCTGATCGAGAACGCCGAAACCGGCAAACGCTATGACCGCTTCCGCGATCGCGTGATGTTCCCGATCCGCGACACCCGCGGGCGCATCATTGCTTTTGGTGGTCGCGTGCTAGGTGACGACAAGCCGAAATACCTGAACTCACCGGAAACCCCGGTCTTCCATAAAGGCCAGGAACTCTACGGCCTCTATGAAGCGCGCAAGAACAATCGCAACCTCGACGAAATTATCGTCGTCGAAGGTTATATGGACGTCATCGCCCTTGCCCAGCAAGGCTTGAAGAATGCCGTAGCGACACTGGGCACCGCGACCAGCGAAGAGCACTTGAAGCGCCTGTTCCGCGTCGTGCCTAACGTGCTGTTCTGTTTCGACGGCGATCAGGCTGGCCGCAACGCCGCCTGGCGCGCACTGGAAGCAACCCTTTCCAGCCTGCAGGACGGGCGTCGTGCGCGCTTTCTGTTTCTGCCCGAAGGCGAAGACCCGGACACTCTGGTGCGCGCGGAAGGCACTGACGCCTTCAAGGCCCGAATCAATCAGCACGCGCAGCCGCTGGCCGATTATTTCTTCCAGCAACTGACCGAAGAAGCCGACCCGCGCTCGCTCGAGGGCAAGGCGCACATGGCCACCCTCGCCGCACCGTTGATCGACAAAGTGCCGGGCGCCAACCTGCGCATCCTGATGCGTCAGCGCCTGACCGAAATCACCGGCCTGAGCAGTGAAACCGTCAGTCAGCTGGCGCAAAGTGCGCCGCAGGAAGCGCCGCCCGCCTACGATCCGGGCATCAATTACGACGCAATGCCGGACTACAGCGACTACCATCAGCCGCAGGCACAGGACATGTATGTGCCGCAGCAGGAATGGACGCCAAAAAAACCCGGCGCCGGCGGCAAGAAGTGGGACAAGAAACCCTGGGACAAAAACGGCCAGCGTGGCGGTGATCGCGAACAACAACGCCCACGAACGCCGATTGGCGTCGAATCACCGACCCTGACCGCCCTGCGCACATTGCTCCATCACCCGCAATTGGCCGAGCGCGTCGAAGATGCCGGGCACATCGCGGACGAAAATCAGACCAACGCCCAGTTGCTTGTCGCGCTGCTCGAAGCCGTACAGAAGAATCCCAAGCTAAACTCATTTCAGTTGATCGCGCGATGGCACGGCACTGAACAGGGTCGCTTGCTCAAGGCACTGGCAGAAAAGGAATGGCTGATTGACGGAGATAACCTTGAACAACAGTTTTTCGACACCATTACTAGCTTGTCAGCCCGCCAACGCGAGCGAAATCTTGAACAGTTACTCAGGAAAGCCCGTCAAAGCGAACTGAGTATTGAAGAGAAAAATCAACTGCGCGACCTTCTAAGTCGCAATGTTTCCGCATCAAACCCGACCTCAACTGGCGCGTGAGGTCATAGCTCAGGTATAATCCTCGGCTTGTTTTTTGCCCGCCAAGACCTTCAGTGGATAGGGTGTTATGTCCGGAAAAGCGCAACAGCAGTCTCGTATTATTGAGTTGATCAAACTGGGTCGTGAGCAGAAGTATCTGACTTACGCCGAGGTCAACGACCACCTGCCCGAGGATATTTCAGATCCAGAGCAGGTGGAAGACATCATCCGCATGATTAACGACATGGGGATCCCCGTACACGAGAGTGCTCCGGATGCGGACGCCCTTATGTTGGCCGACGCCGATACCGACGAGGCCGCTGCGGAAGAAGCAGCCGCCGCGTTGGCAGCGGTGGAGACCGATATCGGTCGCACCACTGACCCGGTGCGCATGTACATGCGTGAAATGGGTACGGTCGAGCTTCTGACTCGTGAAGGCGAAATCGAAATCGCCAAGCGGATCGAAGAGGGCATCCGTGAAGTGATGAGCGCAATTGCGCACTTCCCTGGCACGGTTGACCACATTCTCTCCGAGTACACCCGCGTCACCACCGAAGGTGGTCGCCTGTCCGACGTCCTGAGCGGTTATATCGACCCGGACGACGGCATTGCGCCGCCTGCCGAAGTGCCGCCGCCAGTCGAAGCGAAAGTGGCGAAAGCCGACGACGAAACCGACGACGATGAAGCCGAATCTTCCGATGACGAAGAAGAAGCCGAAAGCGGTCCGGATCCGGTCATCGCTGCCCAGCGCTTTGGCGCCGTGGCTGATCAAATGGAAGTCACCCGCAAGGCCCTGAAAAAGCACGGTCGCAACAACAAGGCAGCGATTGCCGAGTTGCTCGCACTGGCCGAGCTGTTCATGCCGATCAAACTGGTGCCGAAGCAATTCGAAGGCCTGGTCGAGCGTGTTCGCGGTGCTCTGGATCGTCTGCGTCAGCAAGAGCGCGCGATCATGCAACTGTGCGTACGTGATGCACGTATGCCACGCGCCGATTTCCTGCGTCAGTTCCCGGGTAACGAAGTCGACGAAAGCTGGTCCGACGCCCTCGCTAAAGGCAAGAGCAAGTACGCCGAAGCCATCGGTCGCGTGCAGCCGGACATCCTCCGTTGCCAGCAAAAGCTGATTGCGCTGGAAACCGAGACCGGTCTGACCATCGCAGAAATCAAGGACATCAACCGTCGCATGTCGATCGGTGAGGCCAAGGCCCGCCGCGCGAAGAAAGAGATGGTTGAAGCCAACTTGCGTCTGGTGATCTCGATCGCCAAGAAGTACACCAACCGCGGCCTGCAATTCCTCGATCTGATCCAGGAAGGCAACATCGGTCTGATGAAAGCGGTGGACAAGTTCGAATACCGTCGTGGTTACAAGTTCTCGACTTATGCCACCTGGTGGATCCGTCAGGCGATCACTCGCTCGATCGCCGACCAGGCCCGCACCATCCGTATTCCGGTGCACATGATCGAGACGATCAACAAGCTCAACCGTATTTCCCGGCAGATGTTGCAGGAAATGGGTCGCGAACCGACCCCGGAAGAGCTGGGCGAACGCATGGAAATGCCTGAGGACAAGATCCGCAAGGTATTGAAGATCGCTAAAGAGCCGATCTCCATGGAAACCCCGATCGGTGATGACGAAGACTCCCATCTGGGTGACTTCATCGAAGACTCGACCATGCAGTCGCCAATCGATGTCGCCACTGTTGAGAGCCTTAAAGAAGCGACTCGCGAAGTGCTGTCCGGCCTTACTGCCCGTGAAGCCAAAGTACTGCGCATGCGTTTCGGTATCGACATGAACACCGACCACACACTCGAAGAAGTGGGCAAACAGTTTGACGTAACGCGTGAGCGGATCCGTCAGATCGAAGCCAAGGCGTTGCGCAAGCTGCGCCACCCGACGCGAAGCGAGCATCTGCGCTCCTTCCTCGACGAGTGATACCAGAACCCCCGGCCCAGGCCGGGGGTTTTGTTTTTGTGGCAGATTAAATTCCTCGCACCACCCTCCCCGCTGCTTACCCCGTCTACACTCGAAACAATCATCCCCGAGCCATAACGAGAGCGTTATGCCCAGACTGGCGTCCGTGCTTTTTTTGCTGTCACTGATGATCTGGACCGCAACGGCTGACGCGCTGACTCTGACCGATGAAGAACGTAGCTGGCTGGCGGCTCACCCGGATTTGCGCCTGGGTGTCGACGCGTCGTGGCCGCCGTTCGAGTACCGCGACGAGCAGAATCGCTATCAGGGATTGGCGGCCGATTACATCGACGTCATTCGCCAGCGTTTGGCGATCAAGTTGACGCCGATCGAACCCCTGAGCTGGACGGTGGTGCTGGAGCAGGTAAAAACGGGCAAGATCGACCTGTTGCCCGGGATCATGTCCACTCCGGAGCGCCAGAACTATCTGTCATTCACCCGCCCCTATCTCGACTTCCCGATCGTCATTCTTGCCCACGTCGGTGGCGCGCAACCGCGCAAACTGGATGATTTATACGGGCTGAAGATTGCCGTAGTGGAAAACTACGCCCCCCACGAACTGCTGCGCACCCATCACCCCGACCTCAATCTGGTGGCCATGCCCAATGTCAGTTCGGCCTTGCAGGCCTTGGCGACCGATGAAGTGGACGCGGTGGTCGGCGACCTCGCGTCCAGCGTCTGGAGCCTGCGCCAGCTCAAGCTCGACGGCCTGTATGTCAGCGGCGAAACCCCGTATCGCTACCAATTGGCGATGGCCGTGCCCCGCGACAACAAGGTCTTGGTGGGCATTCTCGACAAAGTCCTCGCCGACATGACCCCGGCGGAAATCAGCAGTATCCAGGAGCACTGGGTCGGCAACGTCCTCGATCACCGGACATTCTGGTCTGACCTGCTGATCTACGGCCTCCCGGGACTGTTGCTGCTGATCACCGTTCTGGCCGTGGTGATTCGCATCAACCGCCGCCTGAGCTCTGAAATCGCCCGCCGCATCGACCTCGAACAGGAGCTGCGCAGCAGCGAATATCACTACCGCGGTCTGGTGGAAAGTCTGTCGGCCATCGCCTGGGAAGCGCGCATGAGCGACTTCACCTACAGCTATGTTTCGCCACACGCCGAAGACTTGCTCGGTTATCCACAATCCCATTGGCTGATTCCGGGCTTCTGGCACAACATCATTCACCCGGCGGACCTGACGCGCACGCAGAGTTATTGCAAAGAGGCACTGCGTGAAGGTCGCGATCACATCGTCGATTATCGCGTGATCACCGCCGATGGCCGCTGCCTGTGGGTGCGCGACATCGTCAGTCTGATTGAGCATGGTCATGAGCCGGTGATGCGCGGTTTGATGATCGATATCAGTGAAATCAAGCGCACCGAAGAAGCGTTGCGGCTTTCGGAGCAAAAATTCGCCTCAGTGTTCGAACAATGTCCGGACATCCTGGTGATCGCGCGGTTGTCCGACGGTTGTCTGCTGGAGGTCAACGAAGCGTTTGAAGAACAGATCGGCCTGAAAGCCGAAGAAGTCATTGGCCAAACCGCTACTAACCTGAATATCTGGGGCATTCCGGGTGTTGGCCCCGGGCTGTTGCAGCGCTTGCAGGCCGGCAGCATCCGCAATCTCGAAATGCCCTTTCGCCGCAACAATGGCCAGTTGTTCACCGGCCTGATTTCCGCCGAGCCGTTTGACCTGGACACCACGCCTGCGCTCGTGGTCGTGGTGCGAGATATCACCCAGCTCAAAGAAACCCAGCAACAATTGCAGACCTCCGAAGAGAAGTTTGCCAAGGCTTTCCATGCCTCGCCGGACGGCTTGCTGCTGTCGCGGCAGAGCGACGGTTTGCTGCTGGAGGTCAACGAAGGCTTCAGTCGTATTACCGGGTTCAACAGTGCGATGTCGGTGGATCGCTCGGCGCTGGACCTGGGGATCTGGGTCAATCTCAACGAACGCAAACAGATGCTGGATCTGCTGCACCGCGACGGTTTCGTCCGCGACTTCACCTGCCACATCCGCCGCAGCGACGGGCAGATTCGTCTTTGCGAAGTCTCCAGTCGGCCGCTGCCGATCGGCGATGAAGACTGCATGCTGACCATCGCCCGCGACATCACCGAACGTCATCTTATGCAGGAAAAACTGCAACAAGCCGCGACCGTGTTCGAGAGCACTGCCGAAGGCGTGTTGATCACCGACACGCAGCAGCACATCAGCGCGGTCAACCGCGCGTTCACCGAGATCACCGGCTACAGCGAGAGCGAAGCCCTCGGCCATACCCCGCGCCTGCTCGCTTCCGGCCTGCACGACAGCGCTTTTTATGCGGCGATGTGGCACCAGTTGACCGACGAGGGTCACTGGCAAGGTGAAATCTCCAATCGGCGCAAGAATGGCGAGCTGTACCCGAGCTGGCTGACCATCAGCGCCGTGCGCAACCGTGACAAATTCATCACCCACTTTGTCGCTGTATTCGCGGATATTTCCAGCCTCAAACACGCGCAGGCCAAACTCGATTATCAGGCGCACCATGACCCGCTGACCGGCCTGCCCAATCGCACGTTGTTCGAAAGCCGTTTGCTCACTGCCCTGAACAATCAACAGGAAAACGGCGGCCAGGGCGCCGTGCTGTTCCTCGATCTCGACCGCTTCAAGCACATCAACGACAGTCTCGGCCACCCGGTCGGCGACCTGCTGCTCAAAGGCATCGCCGTGCGTTTGAAAGAGCAGTTGCGTGACATCGACACCGTGGCGCGACTGGGCGGCGATGAATTCATCATTCTGCTCCCCGGCCTGCAACAGGCCAGCGACGCCGACAACATCGCCACCAAGCTGCTCAATTGCTTCGGCGCACCATTCCAGGCCGGCGAGCATGAGTTTTTCATTAGCGCCAGCATCGGCACCAGCCTCTACCCGCGCGATGGCTGTGACGTCGCCACACTGGTGAAAAACGCCGACGCAGCGATGTACCGCTCCAAAGCCAAGGGCCGCAACCGCGTGGAGAGCTACACCCGCGACCTCACCGCCCAGGCCAGCGAGCGCGTGGCACTGGAGCACGAACTGCGCCGGGCCATTGAGCGCGATGAACTGTTTCTCTACTACCAACCGAAGATCAGCCTGGAAGATCACAGCCTGGTCGGCGCCGAAGCACTGATCCGCTGGCGTCACCCGACTTTCGGCGACGTGCCGCCGGAGCACTTCATCCCGCTGGCCGAAGAGAACGGCATGATCCTGCAGATCGGTGATTGGGTACTGGAAACGGCCTGTCGGCAGATGTTCGAATGGAATCAGGTCTACGACAGCCTCGGCCCGCTCTCGGTCAACCTCGCCGGCGCGCAACTGCGTCAGCCCAACCTGTTAGGGCGCATCGAACAACTGCTCAAGGACAACCGCCTGCAACCGGATTTACTGCAACTGGAAATTACCGAGAATTTCATCATGAGTCAGGCCGAAGAGGCGCTGGCGGTGCTGCACCAACTCAAACACCTCGGCGTGCAACTGGCGATCGACGACTTCGGCACTGGCTATTCCTCGCTTAGCTACCTCAAGCGCTTGCCGCTCGACATCCTCAAAATCGACCAGTCCTTCGTCCGCGGACTGCCTGACGACCCGCACGATGCCGCGATTGTCCGCGCCATCATCGCCCTCGGTCGCAGCATGCAATTCACCGTGATCGCCGAGGGCGTGGAAACCCAAGCGCAACAGCAATTCCTCGCCGCCGAAGGCTGCGAACAGATCCAGGGCTACATCGTCAGCCTGCCGCTGCCGCCGGAAGAATTCGCCGCTACGTTTCTGCGTGTAACCGTATCGGATTATTCGGATAGCACAGCCGAGAAACCGTCGCTATAATCCGCGACCTACTGAGGGCCTATAGCTCAGTTGGTTAGAGCAGAGGACTCATAATCCTTTGGTCCACGGTTCAAGTCCGTGTGGGCCCACCAAATTGAAAGCCGCGCTAAATGCGCGGCTTTTTCTTGGGCGAGTGGTTGGGGGGTCAGTCTTGGCGAGCGCAATGTTCGGAAGACTTCCCTGAAGGCTGTAGGCAAGTTCCGAAGCTGTGGTTTCGAGCGGTTTGGCGCCTGTTGGGCGTTGGTTTGACGGGATACTCTCAATACATGACTTGGCCGCAATGAGCAAAGCGGTGATGGATGATGTGGTGAAGGTCTTAACCAAAGTCTGAAAAGACTGATAGTTCAAGCTCCGATAGCGAGATCCCGCATAGACGCCTTATCTTCTCCGCCTAGCGCAGGAGCAGCAAAGAACTTGCAAAGCGAAGCAGTTATACCTAGTCTTTCCCGCAACATACCCGCCATGCCTAGGGCTGCGTTAGCAGCTAAGCACAAATTGAGCGGGTTTTTTTTGCCCGGAGTTTTTGGGGCATGAGAGTTTTCCATAAACCTGTCATTGATATTCCCGCTCAGATCGCGCTGCTCAAGCGACGGGGATTGCAGATTCAGGACGAGGCCAGGGCCCATTGTTTTCTGGAGGCTGTAAGCTACTTTCGTCTCACTCCCTATATGCGCACGTTCCAGCAGACGGGGAACCAAAATCATCTTTTTCGCCACGGCGCGGGCTTCCGGGATTTAACAAGACTCTACGAGTTTGACCGTCGATTGCGCCTGCTTGTCATAGATGCAATCGAACGGGTGGAAGTCGCCGTTCGATCCATGATCAGCAATCACATGGGGCCTCTTCATGGCGGGCACTGGTATGTAAATGCTTGCCTCTTTCAGCACACCTACGACCATACCCGTTTGCTAGAGACCATTAACGCCAAACAGCTTGCGGCAAAGCGTGATTATGAAAGGGAATGTCAGCGGATCGACCGCTTGCAAACCAGTGAGCATCGTAAGTCTCAACTGAAGCACCGGCGCGCCAGCGAAAGCTACGCCCGTCATTATCCAGTCAATTACGATAGCCCCTCACTGATGCCGGGCTGGGCAATGCTTGAAGAGCTTACCTTGGGAGAATTATCCCATCTCTTCAAAGGACTAGCCCGCGATTCTGATAAAAAAGCCATATCCAGCCAATTAGGGCTACCTGCGCCTTTGTTGCTGTCCTGGATGCATACTCTGACCACCATCCGAAATTTATGCGCCCATCATGCAAGACTGTGGAATCGCGAACTCGGGATACGTCCGGAATTACCTAAAAAACCCTCCTTCTCATGGCCAATAGCATTGATCCAGGAAGGGCCTCATCCGAGGATCTACCCGGTGCTGTGCATTCTCAATCATCTGACGTGCCGAGTGAGTCCACATTCTCGTTGGGATATCCGATTGCACGAATTAATGCGCGAGTTTCCGCAGGTCGATCAGCGAGCGATGGGTTTTACCGAGCATTGGCATCAGGACACGTTCTGGGATTTCGATTACGGCTCTTTCAGAAAACCAAAAAGCCCCGACGATTTCGCATCGGGGCTTTCTACAGAGCTCATCTCCTGATTTTTACAACCCTCAGAAAATGGGATAAGAGGTCTCACCTTACACCGACGTAGCAGCATCGCTGAGGTACCTACGTCTGCTAAAGCCCTGCCAGGCAGCAGATTTCGCGCTCTTGCCCACATCTTTGACAAGGATCAGCATCGTGTCAACTTGGTAGTCTTGTAACATGCGTAACTCACCACCGCCATGGAACCGCCCCCTTGCCAGACACCCGCCCGCCCGTGCTCGACGAAATCGACCGTCAGCTGATCGCCGCTCTGCAAATCAACGCCCGCGAAAGCGTGGCCATGCTTGCCCGGCAATTGGGCATTGCGCGCACCACCGTGACCTCTCGATTGGCGCGGCTAGAGAAGGCCAAAGTGATCACCGGTTATGGCGTGCGCCTTGGGCAACGCGTGGTTGATGGCGGCTTGCAGGCCTACGTCGGGATCAAGGTGCAGCCACGCTCCGGCAAGGAGGTAGTACGCCGGTTGAGTGCGATGGCGCAGGTGCAGCAGTTGTGTGCGGTGAGTGGCGAGTTTGATTATGTGGCGTGGTTGCGTACCGATTCGCCGGAGCAACTGGATCAGTTGCTGGATCAGATTGGCAGCGTGGACGGGGTGGAGAAGACCACAACTTCGATTATTTTGAGTAGCAAGGTTGATCGGGGGCAGCCGGTTTAAGCTGTTCATGGGCTGCTCTGCTGGATTATCCGGCCTCTTCGCGAGCAGGTTCGCTCCCACATTTTGGTCGGTGTGTAGTTGATTATCGTCATATTGATCAGACAATGATCAAAACGACGACAATTTGCGTCTTATTAACGTGTTCCACGCTCCCTAGAATGGCTGGCATCTTTTCCTATACTCAGACGCGCATCCCGCGTCGGGTCGCCAGCAAGGTCAGCCATGAACAAGAACAATCGCCATCCTGCAGACGGTAAGAAACCAGTCACCATATTCGGCCCGGACTTTCCGTTCGCGTTCGACGACTGGATCGAACACCCGGCCGGTCTCGGCACTATCCCTGAACATAATCACGGCGCAGAAGTGGCGATTGTCGGCGCGGGCATCGCTGGCTTGGTGGCGGCTTACGAGTTGATGAAGCTCGGTCTGAAACCAGTGGTTTACGAGGCGTCGAAGCTGGGCGGGCGTTTGCGTTCGCAAGCGTTCAACGGCACTGACGGCATCGTCGCGGAGCTCGGCGGCATGCGATTTCCGGTATCTTCCACGGCGTTTTATCACTACGTCGACAAGCTCGGCCTCGAAACCAAACCCTTCCCGAACCCACTGACGCCAGCCTCCGGCAGCACAGTCATCGATCTGGAAGGTAAAACCCATTACGCACAGAAACTGGCGGATCTTCCTGCACTTTTCCAGGAAGTGGCTGACGCTTGGGCGGACGCACTGGAGGCCGGTTCGCAATTCGCCGATATTCAGCAAGCCATTCGCGACCGTGATGTGCCACGCCTCAAAGAACTGTGGAACACCTTGGTGCCGCTGTGGGACGACCGCACGTTCTACGATTTCGTCGCCACCTCTGCAGCCTTCGCCAAACTGTCGTTCCATCACCGCGAAGTGTTCGGTCAAGTCGGTTTCGGCACCGGCGGCTGGGACTCGGACTTCCCCAACTCGATGCTGGAAATCTTCCGCGTTGTGATGACCAACTGCGACGATCACCAGCACTTGGTGGTCGGCGGCGTCGAGCAAGTGCCGCAAGGCATCTGGCGCCATGTGCCGGAGCGCTGCGTACATTGGCCCGAAGGCACCAGTCTGAAATCCCTGCACCGTGGCGCGCCACGTTCCGGCGTGAAGAAAATTGCCCACGCACCGGATGGTCGTTTCGCTGTCACCGACAACAACGGCGACACCCGCGAATACGCCGCTGTGCTGACCACTTGCCAGAGTTGGCTGCTGACCACGCAGATCGAATGCGACGAAAGCCTGTTCTCGCAGAAGATGTGGATGGCACTGGACCGCACGCGCTACATGCAGTCGTCGAAGACTTTCGTGATGGTCGACCGCCCATTCTGGAAGGACAAGGACCCGGAAACCGGCCGCGACCTGATGAGCATGACCCTCACCGATCGCCTGACCCGTGGCACCTATCTGTTCGACAACGGCGACGACAAACCGGGCGTGATCTGCCTGTCCTATTCGTGGATGAGCGATGCGTTGAAAATGCTCCCGCATCCGGTGGAAAAACGCGTTGAGCTGGCGTTGAATGCGTTGAAAAAGATCTACCCGAAAGTCGACATCGCCGCGCGAATCATTGGCGACCCGATCACCGTATCGTGGGAAGCCGACCCGTATTTCCTCGGCGCCTTCAAAGGCGCCCTGCCCGGCCACTATCGCTATAACCAGCGCATGTACGCGCACTTCATGCAGGACGAGATGCCAGCCGAGCAGCGCGGAATTTTCATCGCCGGCGACGACGTTTCATGGACGCCGGCATGGGTCGAAGGCGCAGTGCAAACCTCGCTCAACGCAGTGTGGGGGATCATGAAGCATTTCGGCGGGTCGACACATAAAGCGAACCCGGGCCCCGGTGATGTGTTCAAAGACATCGGCCCTATCGCCCTGCCCGAGTAAGAGGAATCCTTGATGCGTGTAGCCCTTTATCAATGTCCACCGCTGCCACTGGAACCCGCCGCCAACCTGCAGCGCCTGCATCAATTGGCGATGGAGGCCAAAGGCGCCGACCTGCTGGTGCTGCCGGAGATGTTCATGACCGGCTACAACATTGGCGCCGAAGCGGTCAGCACCTTGGCCGAGGTCTACAACGGTGAGTGGGCGCAACAGATCGGGCGGATCGCCAAGGCTGCGGGTCTGGCGATTGTTTACGGTTATCCGGAGCGTACCGCCGACGGGCAAATTTACAACGCCGTGCAGTTGATCGATTCCCACGGCGAGCGCCTGTGCAATTACCGCAAGACGCATCTGTTCGGTGATCTGGATCGCTCGATGTTCAGCCCCGGCGACGATGATTTCCCCATCGTCGAACTCAATGGCTGGAAGCTCGGTTTCCTGATCTGCTACGACCTCGAGTTTCCGGAAAACACCCGCCGTTTGGCACTCGCCGGTGCTGAGCTGATTCTGGTGCCGACCGCGAACATGGTTCCGTTCGATTTCGTTGCTGACGTCACCGTGCGTTCCCGCGCCTTCGAAAACCAGTGCTACGTGGCCTACGCCAATTATTGCGGCAGCGAAGGCGACATCCACTATTGCGGACAAAGCAGCCTCGCCGCACCGGACGGCAGCCGCATCGCCCAGGCCGGACTCGACGAAGCGCTGATCATCGGTGAGCTTGATCGCCAGTTGATGCTCGACTCACGCGCCGCCAATCACTACCTGAATGATCGGCGTCCAGAGCTTTACGGCGCGCTCAACAAGCGCTAATCCGCTAGCATTGGCACTTCACTGTTCTGGAAGTGCCCATGCCTGCGCCGACTCCCCCCCGCCCCCACACTGAAACCCTGGCCAACGGCTTGCGCGTAACCCTGCGTCATGCGCCGAGTCTCAAGCGCAGCGCTGCCGCATTGCGCGTGGCTGCCGGTAGCCATGACGTGGCATTGGCGTGGCCGGGGCTGGCGCATTTTCTGGAGCATCTGCTGTTTCTCGGCACCGAGCGTTTTCCTACGGGCGAAGGGCTCATGGCCTACGTGCAAGGTCAGAGCGGGCAAGTGAATGCCAGCACTCGCGAACGCACTACAGACTTTTTCTTTGAGCTGCCGACCCGAGCGTTCAGCGGCGGGCTGGAGCGTCTGTCAGACATGCTCGCCAACCCACGTATGAATCTGGACGATCAGCTGCGGGAACGGGAAGTGTTGCAGGCGGAATTTGTCGCTTGGTCGCAGGATCCAGCGGCGCAGCGGCAGTTTTCTTTGTTCGAAGGTTTACCAGCAGAGCATCCGCTACGCGGGTTTCATGCAGGTAATCGGGACAGCCTGAAAGTTGAAGACCCGGCATTTCAGCAAGCGTTGAAAGATTTCCACCAACAGTTTTATCAGACCGGGCAAATGACGTTGAGCCTGGTCGGGCCGCAGAGCCTTGAAGAATTGCAAATGCTGGCGGAGCAGTTTGCGGCGGCGTTGCCGGCTGGGGATAAAATTACCCAGGCTGCGCCCCTTCCGCTGGCCGTGAAAAGTTATCAACAGGCCGATGAGCGGCGCGGCAATCTGTTGCTTGCTTTTGATGCCTTGCCTGAGTCGTCCCATGAAGCTTTGGCGTTTCTTTGCCATTGGTTGAACAACGCCAAGCCCGGCGGACTACTTGCGCACTTGCAACAGCTAAAACTGGCGGATGGATTGAACGCCGCGCCGGTGTACCAGTTTGCCGGGCAAGCGTTGCTGCATCTAGAGTTCACCGCGCCCACCGAATCGTTAAACGCTATTCGCGAACAACTGCTCGATTGGCTGAGTTTCTTTGCTCAGCAAGATTGGACGCCATTGCGCAAGGAATACGCAGCCCTGCTGCAACGACAGCAGCGAGTCAGCGGCGCACTGCAACTGGCGCGGCTGGACAGTGAGCAATTGGAAAATGGCCTGTCCGAAAAAGGCGTTGAAGCCCTTACACAGATCCTCAGCGAAATCGGCACTGTGGATAACTTCAGCGCTCACTGGCACTTGCCTGCCGCCAATCCATTCCTGCGCGCCGACGAACCTTTGGCCAACGCCGGACTGATTCGCGGCCAGACCAGCGCCCACCGAGGCCTGCGCACCTTCGCTCAGGATCGCTCCCGTGGCCGACGTGAACGTTCGCCGATGCAATTCAGCCATGCATTGCCGGACAACGGCGAAGAAGGTGCGATTTATCTGCGTTGGCAGGTGGAGGCTGCCGCCAGCGCCGATCTGCTCTCGCGGTTGCAACGCAGTCTTCGGCCAACTCAGCAAGATGCGCGTGAGGCCGGGGTCGATTTGTCTTTCAGCGCCTCTGGCAATCAATGGCTGCTGAAACTCACCGGCCTGCAAGAGTCGATGCCCAGCGTCCTCGAACACGCGCTGAAATGTCTGACGCAAGTTGACGCTGATTCGCCGCGAAGCGAGCCGGAAACGCCGCTGATCGCCATCCGCCAATTACTCAAAGTGCTGCCAGAACATGTTCTGCCACCCGCCGATATCGGCGACGACGCCAAACACCTGTGGACAACTTCACGCTGGGACGGCCTCGCTTTGGGTCTCAAACCACAAACGCAATCCGCCATGGGCCTGGCCCTGAGCCGCATTCCCGGGATCCCGGATAATCAGCTCTCCGCGCCAGCAGTGATCTTCACAGAAAAGCACTGGCGCCACATCGATACCGCATCCAGCGAACATGCCTTGCTGCTGCATTGCCCGACCGCCAGCCGTGACATCGCCAACGAGGCGGCGTGGCGGATGCTCGCGCACCTGTGCCAAACACCGTTCTATCAGCGTTTGCGCGTCGAGTTGCAACTGGGCTACGCCGTGTTCAGTGCGCTGCGGCAGGTGCACGGGCAAACCGGCCTGCTGTTCGGCGTGCAATCGCCAAATGTCGAACCTATGGAATTGCTTGAACACATTCAACAGTTTCTCAACGGCATTCCTGCACTGATCGAACAGGCCGATGACGCCAGCCTCAACCAACACCGGCAGAACCTCGCCAATCAATTCGATGACAACCAGCTGTCCAGCAAAGACGCCGACGAATTGCTCTGGCAGGCCAGGCTTGCGGGCCACTCGTCGGATTATCTGGAGCAACTGATTGCCGCCATCCACCGATTGGATCGCGCGGCATTGCTCAGTGCGACACAACGTCTGATCAACGCAGACGGTGGCTGGCTCTGCCTCACCAGCGATTCCGCCGCCGAAACCCTATGGCAAGGGGCAAATTGATCATTACCGAGGCTGCAAGGAGCTTTCTCAAAGATTCATGGGCATTTACCCGGAAATTTTGAGTAACATAGCAGCCTAACTATTTGGAACATCTCTGCGCTGCCGTGGACTATAACTATGGACAGCGCTATCCCACCCACCCTGAAGGAGACACCCATGTCCTGGACAAAACCTGCTTACACCGACCTGCGTATCGGCTTCGAAGTCACCATGTACTTCGCCAGCCGCTGAGTTCTGCTTACGTAGAATTGCAGTGCAACGCCTCGGCTCGCCGGGGCGTTTTATTTTCCGCGTTGAAATGATGGAGTGTTCATGTTCGTCCAGATTCTGGGTTCGGCCGCTGGCGGCGGTTTTCCGCAGTGGAACTGCAACTGCGTCAACTGCGCAGGTTTTCGCGACGGCAGCCTGAATGCCAAGGCCCGTACCCAATCGTCCATCGCGATTTCCGATGACGGCGTGAACTGGGTGTTGTGCAACGCCTCACCGGACATCCGCGCCCAGCTGCAAAGCTTCGCCCCGATGCAGCCGGGCCGCGCCCTGCGTGACACTGGCATCAGCGCGATCATCCTGATGGACAGCCAGATCGACCACACCACCGGTCTGCTCAGCCTGCGCGAAGGCTGCCCGCATCAAGTGTGGTGCACGGACATGGTTCACGAAGATTTGAGCACCGGTTTCCCGCTGTTCAAGATGCTCACCCATTGGAACGGCGGATTGGACTGGAACCGCATCGAGCTCGATCAGAGCTTTACTGTGGCGGCGTGCCCGAATCTGCGATTCACTCCGCTGCCATTGCGCAGCGCAGCGCCGCCCTACTCGCCGCACCGCTTCGATCCGCACCCGGGCGACAACATCGGTTTGATCGTTGAAGACCTGAACACCGGCGGCAAACTGTTTTACGCCCCGGGTCTGGGCAAGGTCGATGCGCCGTTGCTGGAGATCATGGCGGGCAGCGATTGCCTGCTGGTCGACGGCACGATGTGGGACGACGACGAAATGCAGCGCCGTGGCGTCGGCACCCGCACCGGTCGCGAGATGGGGCATCTGGCGCAGAACGGCCCTGGCGGCATGCTCGAAGTGCTGGAACAACTGCCAGAGCAGCGCAAAGTGCTTATCCACATCAACAACACCAACCCAATTCTCGATGAAGATTCGCCGGAGCGTGCTGAACTGGCGCGGCGTAATGTTGAAGTGGCGTATGACGGCATGAGTATTGTGTTGTAAGCCGTAGGTACCGATGCGCGGCCCTTCGCGAGCAGGCTCGCTCCCACATTGGAATGCGATCTACCTGTGGGAGCGAGCCTGCTCGCGAAGAGGCCAGAGTAACCAGAAAAGATTCTAGGGTTGTTCCCCGGAGAACAAATATGACTGACACGCCAATGTCCCCCACCGAATTCGAAGCCGCCCTGCGCGCCAAAGGCGCCTACTACCACATCTACCACCCGTATCACGTGGCGATGTATGAAGGCCGCGCCACCCGCGAGCAGATTCAGGGTTGGGTCGCCAACCGCTTCTACTATCAGGTGAACATCCCCCTGAAAGACGCGGCGATCCTCGCTAATTGTCCCGACCGGGAAATCCGCCGCGAGTGGATTCAGCGCCTGCTCGACCACGACGGCGCCCCGGGCGAGGATGGCGGTATCGAAGCGTGGTTGCGTCTGGGCCAAGCGGTCGGCCTCGACCCGGACCAATTGCGTTCTCAAGAACTGGTTCTACCGGGCGTACGTTTCGCCGTCGACGCCTACGTCAACTTTGCCCGCCGCGCCAGTTGGCAGGAAGCCGCCAGCAGTTCGCTGACCGAACTGTTCGCCCCGCAGATCCACCAGTCGCGCCTCGACAGTTGGCCGCAGCATTACCCGTGGATCGACCCGGCCGGTTACGAATACTTCCGCACCCGCCTCGGTCAGGCCCGGCGTGATGTCGAGCATGGTCTGGCGATCACGCTCGAGCACTACAAGACGCGCGAAGGCCAGGAGCGCATGCTGGAAATTCTCCAGTTCAAACTGGACATTCTTTGGAGCATGCTCGATGCCATGAGCATGGCCTACGAACTGAACCGCCCGCCGTATCACAGCGTGACCGAACAACGGGTCTGGCATAAAGGAATCACCTTATGAGTTTCGACCGCAGCAAAGTCCCGACCTGGCGTCCCGGCTACCGCTTCCAGTACGAACCGGCGCAAAAAGGTCACGTGCTGCTTTACCCCGAAGGCATGATCAAACTCAACGACAGCGCCGCGCTGATCGGCGGTTTGATCGACGGCGAACGCGACGTTGCGGCGATCATTGCCAAACTCGATGAGCAGTTCCCCGGCGTGCCTGAGCTCGGTGATGACATCGAGCAATTCATGGAGGTTGCCCGTGCACAGCACTGGATCGAACTTGCCTGATCTGCCGGCCAAGCCTGAAATCGGCCTGCCGCTGTGGCTGCTCGCCGAGCTGACCTACCGCTGCCCGCTGCAATGCCCGTACTGCTCCAATCCGCTGGATTTCGCCGAGCAGGGCAAAGAGCTGAGCACAGAACAATGGATCAAGGTGTTTCGCGAGGCGCGGGAGATGGGCGCTGCGCAACTGGGCTTTTCCGGTGGCGAGCCGCTGGTGCGTCAGGATCTCGCCGAGCTGATTCATGAAGCGCGGCAGTTGGGTTTCTACACCAACCTGATTACCTCCGGCATTGGCCTCACCGAGCAGAAAATCAGCGACTTCAAGAAGGCCGGGCTCGATCACATCCAGATCAGTTTTCAGGCCAGCGATGAGCAAGTGAACAACCTGCTCGCCGGCTCGAAAAAGGCTTTCGCGCAGAAGCTGGAAATGGCTCGCGCGGTGAAGGCCCACGGCTATCCGATGGTGCTGAACTTCGTCACCCATCGGCACAACATCGACAAGATCGACCGCATCATCGAGCTGTGCATCGCGCTGGAAGCCGACTTCGTCGAGCTCGCCACTTGCCAGTTCTATGGTTGGGCGCAGCTCAATCGTGTCGGCCTGTTGCCGACCAAAGAGCAACTGGTGCGCGCCGAACGCATCACCAACGAATACCGGGCGAAGCTGGAAGCCGAAGGGCATCCGTGCAAGCTGATTTTCGTCACCCCTGATTACTACGAAGAACGCCCGAAAGCCTGCATGAACGGTTGGGGTAGCATCTTTCTCACGGTCACTCCAGACGGCACCGCCCTGCCCTGCCATGGCGCCCGACAGATGCCGGTACAATTTCCCAATGTGCGCGATCACAGCATGCAGCACATCTGGTACGACTCGTTCGGCTTCAACCGCTTCCGCGGCTACGACTGGATGCCCGAGCCGTGCCGCTCCTGCGACGAGAAAGAAAAAGACTTCGGCGGCTGCCGCTGCCAGGCGTTCATGCTCACCGGTGATGCGAGCAATGCCGACCCGGTGTGCAGCAAATCCGAACACCACGGCGTGATTCTCAAGGCCCGCGAAGAAGCCGAGACCGCCACTCAAACCATCGAACAACTGGCCTTCCGCAATGAACGAAACTCACGCCTCATCGCCAAGGGCTGAGCCTTTCAGCGCCTCGCAAGCCGTCGCAGCCGGGACGGATTTCGCCGAATTGCAGCTCGGCGCCAACGGGTTGTTCTGGAATGAATACCGACCGGAAGACGCCGCGTGCCGGATCTGGCATTGGCGCGATGGCGTGGCGAAATGTCTGACGCCGAATGGCTTCAGCGTGCGCAGTCGCGTGTACGAATACGGCGGTGGCGCGTTTTGTCTGACGCCGGATGGCGTGGTTTTCGTGGCTGAGGCCGATCAGCAGTTGTATCGGCAATCGCTGGATGGCGAACCCCAGGCGCTGACCTCGGGGGATTGTCGCTATGGCGATCTGCACTTCGCCGATGGCCGGGTGTTGGCCGTCGAGGAACAGCTGGATCAACATCGGCTGGTGGCGATTGATCTGGCGGATGGCGCGCGGCATGTGCTGGCCGAAGGGGCGGATTTCTACGCGGCGCCGACCCTCAGCCCGGATCGGCAGCGTTTGGCGTGGATCGAGTGGAGCCGCCCTCATCAGCCATGGACTTCAACGCGATTGATGGTGGCTGACGGTGATTATTCCGCGCCCCGTTGCGTGGCGGGTGAGCAGATTGAGGAGTCGATTCAACAACCGCGATTCGATGCCGAAGGTCGTTTGTATTGCCTGACTGATCGCGGTGGTTTTTGGCAGCCGTGGGTTGAAACGATCGATGGCTTGAAACCGATGCCCGCTGCGCAGGCCGATCATGCGCCCGCGCCGTGGCAACTCGGCGGCTGCACCTGGTTGCCTGTTGAAGATGCCTTTTTAGCCAGTTGGAGCGAAAGTGGTTTTGGCCGTTTGGCCCTCGGCGACGAAGACCTCACTGGCGATTACAGCCGCTTCCGTCACCTGGCACTGGATGAGCAGAACATCTATTGCATCGCCGCTTCGCCGATCAGTCCTTCGGCGGTCATCGCGATTGATCGAACCAGCCGCGAAGTGAAGGTTCTCGCCGGTGGCGTCGCGCCCCTGCGCGCCGAACGTATCAGTCGTCCGCAAACCCTGCGTTATCCGAGCGGAATGGGCGAGGCTCACGGTTTCTTTTATCCGTCCATGGGTGGCGAACCAAAACCGCCGTTGGTGGTGTTCATCCACGGCGGCCCGACATCGGCCTGCTACCCGATGCTCGACCCGCGCATCCAGTACTGGACGCAACGCGGCTTTGCCGTCGCCGATCTCAACTATCGCGGCAGCAGCGGCTACGGTCGCAAATATCGCCAGGCGTTGCATTTGAGTTGGGGCGAGGTGGATGTCGAGGATGCATGCGCCGTCGTCGCGCATCTTGCCGAACAAGGCTTGATCGACGGCCAACGGGCGTTCATTCGTGGCGGCAGCGCGGGCGGCTACACAACATTATGTGCACTGGCGTTCAAACAGGTTTTCCGTGCGGGCGCCAGCCTTTACGGCGTCAGCGATCCGGTGGCGTTGGCTCGAGCGACGCACAAGTTCGAAGGGGATTATCTGGACTGGCTGATCGGTGACCCCGAGCAAGACGCCGAACGCTACGCCGCCCGCACGCCGTTGCTGCACGCGAGCAACATCCGCGTACCGGTGATCTTCTTTCAGGGTGAACTGGATGCTGTGGTGATCCCGCAACAAACCCGCGACATGGTCACGGCGCTGGAGCAGAACGGCATTGAGGTCGAGGCCCACTACTACCCCGACGAACGCCACGGCTTCCGCCGCGCGGCCAATCAGGCGCATGCGTTGGAGCAGGAGTGGAAGTTTTATCGGCGGGTGATGGGATTAGCGGACTGATCACCGCGCCACATTCAAAACCGAGTTGCCCCATTCGCGGGCAGGCTCGCTCCCACACTGGATCTGTGTTGTTCACAATTCCCTGGTGGGAGCGAGCCCGCTCGCGAAAGCTATCGACTTGGCGCCGCAGTACTCAGCGCTTGGCGATGATATACACCGCATGCACGATCCCCGGAATATAACCGCACAACGTCAGCAGAATGTTCAACCAGAACGCCCCGCCAAACCCGACCTGCAGAAACACGCCCAGTGGTGGCAACAGAATAGCGATGATGATGCGAATGAAATCCATGGGGCAGCTCCTGTATGGGGGTTGGCTCACTTGAGCCATACAAGCTAATCGACCCGCGCCGTTCGTCAGGGTTCAGTGCAACTGCCATTTGATCGCCACCACCCTACAAAAAAACGCCCCACGCCAAAAGAATCAGGCGTGGGGCGTGCGTTATACCGCGAGACGGTTCTGGAAATCGGGTAGGAAACTTCAGCTCAGACGGCAATCCCTTTGCGGCATTGCAGTTGTGCGGTGCGCACTCGCGAGAAAGCACGACCCAGGCGCAGGAGCATCTCGTCGATGTTGGCTTTGCTGACGGTGAGGGCGGGGGTGAAGCGCAGGCAATTGGCTTGCGGAGCATTGAGCAGCAGGCTTTCGTGCAGGGCGGCGTGGACCACGGCATCGGCGGAATCGTCTGACAGAGTCAGTCCGTAAAACAGGCCTTGACCGCGCAGTTCGCCATGGTCGTAACGGTGCGCCAATCGTGCCAAACCTTCGCGCAAATGCTGGCCGTTGTCGTTGACCTGCTGAAGAAAGCTGCGATCGTGGACGTTGTCCAGCACCACCAATCCCGCCGCTGTCATCAGTGCATTGCCGTGATGCGTGCCGCCCAGTTCACCCGCGTCGAAACAACATGCCTTGCCCCGCGCCAGCAGCGCCGCCAACGGCACGCCGCCGCCCAGCCCTTTGCCGAGCACGACGATATCCGCGCGCACGCCGTAGGACTGTTCCGCGAGCAAGGTGCCACAGCGGCCGATACCGGTTTGTACTTCGTCGAGGATCAACAGGATGCCCAGTTCTCGGCACAGTCGCTCGACACCTTTGAGGTAATGCTCGGTCGCCGGCACAACACCGGCGTCGCTCTGAATCGGTTCAAGCATGATCGCCACAGTCTGCGCGTCGACCGCCGCGTGCAGCGCCGGCAAGTCGTTGAACGGCACAAGATCGAAACCCGGCAGCAACGGCGCGAAACGGTTGTGCAGGTTGCAGCTGTCCGAGGCGGAAATCGTCGCCAGACTGCGACCATGACAACCCTGCTTCGCGACGATAATGCGCGAGGCGCCGCCGCGATGCAGTTGGCCCCACTTGCGCGCCAGTTTGATCGCCGCTTCACAGGCTTCGCTGCCACTGTTGAGCAGGTAAGCCTGATCGCTGGAGGTGGCGGCGCACAGCCGCTCGGCGAGGCTGAGCATGCCGCGATTGTGCAGATTGAAACCGGGATTGATCAGCGCCTGCGCCTGGCTGCTGATGGCTTTGACCAAAGCCGAAGGGCTGTGGCCGAGGCTGTTGGCGCCGCCGGCCTGGGAAAAGTCCAGGTAGGCGCGGTCGTTGCTGTCCCACAGCCACGAACCCTGCCCCCGAACGAACACCTGTTGCGGCCGTTCAACGCTGGGCATCAGGCGCTCAGTGCTGAGCTTTTCTCTGTTGTCAGAAGGGCTGGCCTCGAGAGCGAGGTCATCAAGACTCGGCGTTTGGCGCCGCAAACTGAATAGATTCATTGAAAAACACCTCGTTTGAGGTGTTTTGAACTGCCTATGCAAACACTGTCGAAGCGAACGCTATTCATCGCGCTTTCTGGCCCTGTAAGCCTTGTGAATGCGGTTAGACTAGGCTCACTGACGGCTTCGGGCCATTTCGATTTCCCAGCATTTTCGATAAGCATTACTTATGGATTTTAAACAACTGCGTTATTTCGTCGCGGTCTACGAAGAAGGCCATGTCGGACGGGCGGCGGAACGCCTGTCGATCTCGCAACCGGCCCTGTCGCAGCAGATTCGTCACCTCGAACAGAACCTCGACGTCACGCTGTTCGAGCGCAGCAGTAAACGCCTGCTGCCGACCCTCGCCGCACATACGTTGTACAACCACGCGTTGCCGCTGCTTGATGGTCTGCAACGGGCGCGCGAGGCGCTGGGTAACTTCAAGGGCCAGGCCTTGCGCACACTGGCCATCGGCGTGCTGCAAACGGTGCACACCAGTCTGGTGCCGCAAATGCTTGAACGCGTACGCAAAGCGCAGCCGCATCTGGTGGTGCAGATTTATGAATTGACCGGGCTGGAGATCGAGCGCCGCCTGCTCAACGGTTCGCTGGATATCGGCATCAGTTATCTACCGCCGCGCCAACCGGGCCTGCATGGCGTGATGCTCTACGAAGATGAACTGACGCTGGTGATTCCAGCGGATCATCCATTGCGCGAATTCAAGAAAGTTTCGATGCGCCAGGCCGCGGAACTGCCGATGTTGCTGTTGGGCGAAGAGTTTCAGATCCGCCAGATCTGGCAGGCGCAACTGACCGCGCTCGGGCGACGTCCGCAAGTGCAGGCCGAGCTGAACAATATGGTGGGTATTCTCGACAGTCTGCCGCACACCAAATTGGCAACGGTGCTGCCCGGGCGTTCGCAGAAGGAATACGACGATCAGGATCTGCTGTGGAAACCGCTGAGCGAACCACGGGTGCCGTTGAAGGTTGGGTTGGTCTGTCGCGATGTGCAACGCCAGCAGGCGCCTCTGGCGCTGTTGCAGACATTGCTGGAAGAAGTGATGGAGCGTGAGATGAAGCCAACGCTTGATCCGCTGGCCTGAGCACTTTTCTGCAGGCAAAAGAAAACCCCGCCGAAGCGGGGCTTTGCAGACTGTTTCCCTGACATCCATTTCACTCCGCCACCCTGGCAGAATCCTACGTGTCCGTGTTGTTGCTTTGCGCTTCCTGCGCGACGTCCATGAAATGTAGATTAGCCGTGGATCCAATCCACGCATATGGGAGAACAGCAGCACGTCATGTAAGAGAATGCTTACATGACGTCATCGCATCAGAATTGCGCCGCATCCAGCAGGAACAACGACTCGCTACCGGCCTTGACCGACGCGCTCAACGAGTGAATGCGCGGCAGCAAACGGGCGAAATAGAACCGCGCGGTGCCGAGCTTGCTGGCGTAGAAATCATCCTGCGCTTCCTTGCCCAGCGAAGCCTTGGCCATCAGTGCCCACATGTAGGCATAGGCCGTGTATCCGAACGCTTGCAAATATTCGACCGAGGCCGCGCCGATTTCGTTCGGATTGTTTTTCGCCCGATCCAGCAGCCACGCGGTCAGTTCGTCGAGGGTGTCGACGGCATCGTTCAACGGCTTGGTGAATTCGCCCAGATCGGCACTGGCGGTTGCGGTGAAATGGCGGATCTCGTCGGCGAACAGTTGGTAGAACGCGCCACCGCTGCCGACGATCTTGCGACCCACCAGATCCAACGCCTGAATGCCGTTGGTGCCTTCGTAGATCTGCGTGATGCGCACGTCACGCACCAGTTGCTCCTGGCCCCACTCGCGGATGTAGCCGTGGCCGCCGAAAATCTGCTGGCCGTGCACGGTGGTTTCCAGACCCAGATCGGTGAGGAATGCCTTGGCCACCGGCGTCAGCAGTGCAACCAGATCTTCCGCACGCTTGCGGGTGGTGGCGTCTTCGCTGAACTTGGCGGTGTCGAGTTGCATCGCCACGTAGGTGGAGAATGCACGGCCGCCCTCGTTCGAGGCTTTCATGGTCAGCAGCATGCGCCGCACGTCCGGGTGGACGATGATCGGGTCAGCGACTTTGTCTTTGTTCTGCGCGCCGGTCGGCGAACGGCTTTGCAGACGGTCGCGGGCATATTCAACGGCGTTCTGATACGAACGCTCGCCGGTCGCCAGGCCTTGAATACCAACACCGAGACGCTCGTAGTTCATCATGGTGAACATCGCGTTGAGGCCTTTGTTCGGCTCGCCGACCAGATAACCCACGGCGTCGTCGAAGTTCATCACACAGGTCGCGGAGGCCTGGATGCCCATCTTGTGTTCGATCGAACCGCAGTTCGCCGGGTTGCGCGCGCCGAGGCTGCCGTCGGCATTGACCATGAATTTCGGCACGAGGAACAGCGAGATGCCTTTCGGACCGGCAGGCGCGTCCGGCAGCTTGGCCAGCACCAGGTGAATGATGTTTTCGGTGAGGTCGTGTTCGCCACCGGTGATGAAGATCTTGGTGCCGCTGACCTTGTAGGAACCGTCGGCCTGAGGCTCGGCTTTTGTACGAATAATCCCCAGGTCGGTGCCGGCGTGCGGCTCGGTCAGACACATCGAACCGGCCCAGACGCCGGCGTACATGTTCGGCAGATATGCGGCTTTCAGCTCTTCGCTGGCGTGGGCGTTGATCGACAGGCAGGCGCCGGCGGTGAGCATCGGGTACAGACCGAAGGACAGGCTGGCGGAGTTGACCATTTCTTCGACCTGCGCCGACACGGCTTTGGGCATGCCCATGCCGCCGTATTGCGGATCACCGCCAACGCCGACCCAGCCGCCTTCGGCATAAGTCTGATAAGCCTGTGGAAAACCGGCCGGAGTGGTGACGGCGCCGTCCGCCCAGTGGCAACCTTCTTCGTCAGCAGCGCGGCTCAGCGGTGCGATGCTTTTGCTGGTGACCTTGCCGGCCTCTTCGAGAATGGCTTCAACGGTTTCCGCGTCGACGGTCTCGGCCAGCGCTGGCAGTTCAGCCCAGAGTTTGGCGACCTCGAACACTTCATTGAGGACGAAGCGCATATCGCGCAGCGGCGCTTTGTAGTCAGCCATGGCAAACCTCGCAAGATCTAAACAGGTGATTCGTGGAATGATGTTTTCGTTGATCCGGAGTGTACCTCAACAACTTTTGCGACACATAGGGTCAACCGGTGACTGATTTGTTATTTCTAGTCACCGGAAAAAGATCTGCCCTACAACGCAAACAACTCCGCCGGCAACTTCATCAAACAATCACTCCCCGCCTCAATCGCCACCCGATGCGCCGCCGTGCGCGGCAACAAGCGCTTGAAGTAAAACTCGCACGTCGCCAATTTGCCCCGCAGATAATCCGCCTCGCCCTCGCCCGCCTCCAGTTGCGCCTGCGCCACCAGCGCCATGCGCAACCACAGATACCCAAGAATGATGTAACCGCTGTACATCAGGTAATCCACCGACGCCGCGCCCACCTCATCCGGGTTCTTCATGGCCGCCATGCCGACCTTCATGGTCAGCTCGCCCCACTGCTGATTCAGCTCGTTGAGCTGCGCAACGAAACTGCCCAACTGCGCATGCTCGGCATTGGCCGCGCAGAACTTGTGGACGATTTTGGTAAACCCGCGCAGCAACTTGCCCTGACTGCCCAACACCTTGCGCCCCAGCAGATCCAGCGCCTGAATGCCGTTGGTGCCTTCGTAAATCGGCGCAATCCGACAATCGCGCACCAGCTGCTCCATGCCCCATTCACGAATAAAGCCGTGGCCGCCAAACACCTGCATGCCGTGGTTGGTCACTTCCAACCCGGTGTCGGTCATGAATGCCTTGCAGATCGGCGTGAGGAACGCCAACAGGTCTTCGGCCTCCTGACGCGCCTCGGCATCGCCGCTCAGGTGTGCGACATCGAGCATCTGCGCAGTGAAGTAGGTCAGCGCGCGATTGCCTTCGTTGAAGGCTTTCATGGTCAGCAACATGCGCCGCACGTCGGGGTGAACGATGATCGGATCGGCGGCTTTGTCCGGGGCTTTGGCGCCGGTCAGTGAGCGCATCTGCAAGCGGTCGTTGGCGTATTTGATTGCGCCTTGGAAGCTTGCCTCACCCAGACACAAACCCTGCATGCCGGTGCCGAGCCGGGCGTGGTTCATCATGGTGAACATGCAGTTGAGGCCCTTGTTCGGCTCCCCGATCAAGTAGCCCTTGGCGCCGTCGAAGTTGAGCACGCAGGTGGCCGAAGCCTTGATGCCCATCTTGTGTTCGATCGAACCGCAGGTAACACCGTTGCGTTCGCCCGCTTCGCCCGCCGTGTCCGGCAAGAACTTCGGCACGATAAACAGCGAAATGCCTTTGGTCCCGGCCGGCGCATCCGGCAACTTGGCCAATACCAGGTGGATGATGTTGTCACTCAGGTCGTGCTCGCCGGCGGAGATGAAAATCTTGCTGCCGGTAACCGCATAACTGCCGTCAGCCTGGGGCACGGCGCGGGTCTTGATGATGCCCAGATCAGTGCCGCAATGGGCTTCAGTCAGGCACATGGTGCCGGTCCATTGCCCGGCGGTGAGTTTGCTCAGGTAGGTTTCTTTCTGCTCGGCGGTGCCGTGGGCGTGGATCGCCGACATCGCGCCGTGGGTCAAGCCCGGGTACATACCCCAGGACGTGTTGCTGGAGCCGACCATTTCGCTGATCACCAAACCCAGCGAACTCGGCAGGCCTTGGCCGCCGTAGATCGGATCCGCCGCCAGACCGTGCCAGCCACCCTCGACGTATCGTGCGAAAGCCTGCTTGAAGCCTGTAGGCGTTGTCACCACGCCATTGTCGAAATGGCAGCCCTCTTCGTCACCGCTGCGATTGAGCGGCGCTAGAACGTTCTCACAGAACTTCGCACCCTCTTCGAGGATCGCGTTGATCATGTCCGGGCTGGCGTCATCGGCACCGAGGGCGGCGTAGTTGGCGTGGAAGTCGAAGACGTGGTCGATCAGAAAGCGCATGTCGCGCAGCGGGGCTTTGTACTCAGGCATGGTGGCTTCTCCGTCAGCAGATCACTCCAACCTACTGCTGGCCACCACGCCTCACAATCATTGTGCAGACGCTGAATGCGCCGTCATCACTCAACCCGCAGCGGTGTCCATGCGCACCGCGCCACGGCGGTTCTGGCCGAACGCGACGACGCAGTTTCGCCCTGCGCCCTTGGCGCTGTAGAGCGCCTCGTCGGCGGACTTCAGGACTTGCTCCGGGTTACGCTGCTCCACTCGCTCGGCGACGCCAATACTGACCGTGACCGAAACGCTGGAGGCACCGGAACCGGCACGACGCTGACGACCTTGCTGGTCGTCCTGCGGGCGGTTTTCCTGATTGCGCAGTTGAATGTTGTAGGACGCAATCGACTCGCGGATCACCTCAAGATGGGGCATGCATTCCTCAAGGGTTTTGCCTGCAAACACCAGGGCGAATTCCTCACCGCCATAGCGATATGCCCTACCGCCACCGCTGATTTTCGACAGCTTGCTGGCGACTAATCGCAGCACCTGATCGCCGACGTCATGGCCGTGGGTGTCGTTGAATTTCTTGAAATGGTCGACGTCACTCATCGCCAGCACATAGTTGCGACCGAGGCGCTGCATGCGTTCGTTGAGTGCGCGTCGGCCCGGCAGACCGGTGAGCTCGTCGCGGAAGGCCATTTGATAAGCCTCATGCGCCACGGCGGCGGCAATCATCAACATCACCTGGCTGCACATGATGTTCAGGGTGAACGGCAGGATGAAGGTTTTCGGCAGCATCCAGAACACGCCGAGCAAACCAACCAATTGCGCCGCGTGCAGCGGGCGCGGGTTGCGCCAGTATTGCCAGGCAAGCAGCAGGAACGCCGAGATGAACACCGGGTATGACATCTGAATCAGGCTCATCCATGCGCCGTGCAACGCCGGCCAGCGGATCTCGGACAGCCACATCAGCAATGCCTGGGGATAACTTTGTTCAAGCCCCAACGCCACGCTGCCGAAGATCAGTAGCACGGCGAAACGCGCCACCATGTCCTGGAACAGGTGCGTGCGCTCCTGCCATGCAGCGAACAGCCCGAACAACAGCGGCAGCAGCAGACACACGAGGTGGAAGACCACCGCAGCGTCTTCGCGCACTTTGCCGTTGTCGCGGTAATAATCGGTCTGGGTGTCGAGCAGAAAGTAGGCGATGTACACCGTGAGCATCAGAAACAGTTCGCGCTGGCGTCGGTAAACCGCGCAATAAGCGCCGCCCAGCAGCAGCACCAGCGTTGGCAACACGTTGAACAGCGAAGTGAAGAACACGTTGAGGTCTTTGACGTACGCAGCCGCCAACCCCGCGAGCAACAACAGCAGTGAAGGTAGGAAATGACTGAAACGTACAGCGGAAGAACGCGGCAAGGGTAAAGCTCCGACCCGTCATGGCAAAGAGATGGCATTGTGCCTGCAATGCATGCAGTTAAGCACACACAATGTGATCCAGATCACACGCAGTCTCTTTAACGGCAGAAAGCCTGACTATCTGAGCGATTTGCCAAGTTTTTTGCCTGATCCACGGCACTGGCCACCATGACTGATGGCCAGACGCGGAAATGGTCCTCAAAGATCGTTGTAGAAAGGCAGTAGTGGCCCCTCCGCAGCACTGCGTCCCTCGGCGCCATAAGGCTTGAGATTGAGCGAAGCATCCGCCGCTTGCCGTGTCGTGACCTTCGGGCTGGCCGGGCGTTGGGTCACCGCATTTTCATCGCCGACATGGCCCTGTGGGATCACCAGCGATGGATGATCGAACGGTGCCCGCTCCCAGGCCACGCGCGGATCGGTGAGGCCGACTTCCATGAATTTCACCAGTGCATCAATCTCATCGGGCGTCAGGTTGAGGTTGGTCATGTCCGGATCGAGGTTGGAGGTGTTGTGCTGATTCACCGCCGGGTGCTCGAAGCCGCTGGTGTTGTTGGCGTCCTCGCCACGCCGGTCGCCACCACGGTTGTAAAACTCCATCACCTGCTTGAGCGTCGCGCGGCTGCCATTGTGGAAGTACGGCCCGGTCAGGGCGATGTTGCGCAAGGTTGGCGTCTTGAAGGCGCCATCGACCGAGTCACGGAAGTTGACGTTGGGTTTGAGCGTCGCATCGCACGGAATCGCAGCACTGAGCGGCGCTTCAAAGGTGCAGACGTCGACGTCCAGCGGATCGGGGATGCTGCCGCCCTGCAACAGCTTGTTGTACTGACGGCTGAACGACCAAGGGTTGCCCCAGGCATCCGAACCACCGAGGGCCAGATCTTCGGACGTCGGGCGCACCCCGGTGTTGTAGAAACCGTTGTCGTAGAGGGTGGTGAGGTTGTCAGCCATGACCATGCGCTCGATGCGTTCACGCGGGTGCATCAACAAGCGGCTGGCAGCGTTGGTCATTTCCGGTCCGCCGTGGCAATTGACGCATTTGCCTTTGCCGAGAAACAGGTTCATGCCTTGGACCTGCTGCGCGTTCATCGCAGTTGAATCGCCCTGCAGATAGGCATCGATTGGCGCCTGATCTGAGACGAGTGTGGCTTCGTACATTTGAATCGCCAGCCCGAAGAACAAGGGGAAATTGGCTTCCATCTGCGTATACGGCGCGCCACCCACCAACACGTTTTGCGTGGCGTTCCACAGACGAGGCTGGAAGGCGTTCTTGATCAGTTCGCGATAGGTCGGACGCCGCGCGCCGGAGACCGAGGCGAGCACCGAGTCATTGGAAGAAATCCGCTGTTGCTTGAGCATCAATTGATCGAGCATGCGCCGGCCAATGTCGGCAAAGGTGCGACCGCCGCAGGACATTTCCACGGCGCTGCCGGGCGGACCGACCGCTTGCGATGCGGCGGAAGCGTCGTTGAGCGCCAGGCGAACTTTGCTCGCCACGGTGCTGCGCTCGGCGGTCACGTAGATCCCTGCATCGGGATCGCGATTGCCGAACGGCGAGAATCCGTTGAAAACGTTATTCGCGCGGCCATCCCAGAAGTTGCGCACGTTGAACGCAGCGTTGATCACCGACGGCGCGTTGCGCCCGGTGCTGCGACGGACGTTGATGCCGCCGACCTGGAAAATGCCGTCCGGTTGCTGGGTGCACTTGTCGAAACGCGGCTGGTTGGGTTTGACGAAATTGGCGTCGAAGACACCCTGGGAGCCGACCACGTCGTCGCTCGAATAGACGATCGGCGAGTTGCGCTCCAGTGGGTTGCTCAGCACATGCGTCGGGAAGTCGGTTTTCTTCAGCGTGTAGTTCGGCCCGCCCTTGCCGCCGGAAAGCGTCGCATAGGACGCCACGTCACCGGGAATATCCGAGGCGATGAAAGGCTTGTTGAAGATCGAGGCGACGTTGGCGTTGGTGTGCGCCTGGCCGGGGTTGAGTTGGTTGGCGATGCGATGATCGACGCCAGCGTGGTAATGGCAGGACGCGCACGCAGTGGCGCCATCACTGCCGACTTCCATGTCCCAGAACAACGCCTTGCCCAGCAGGATTGCGGCGGAGCGATTGAGCACGTAGTCGGTCATCAGATCGACTTTGCGCCCGCCCTCGGTTCCGGAAGGATCGGGCGGAACCATGCCGCGCAACGATTGCAGGCTGGGCACTTCCGCAACCGGCGGGTCCACTTCGGCGGGCGTCGCGGCCATCGCGCCAGAGGCGGCAAGTGCAAGGGCTAACCAGACGAGTCGGCAGATGTTCATGTGCTTCACCCTGACGGTTGTTGTTATGCGTTGTGCCGGGCGAGAGGGGTCGTGGAACGGGACAGGTTTTCTCGTGAGCGCCGGTTAATCTGCGCAGTGCAATTAATTGGCCATGCTTTCGAGAAACATTTTGAATCAATAAACGCGAGGGCTGCACGCTGTCAGCTCACCGTTTCTGCTGGGGAATCGCTCCCAGAGTTGGGGACAAATCCAACGCAAAAAAAACCGCTGCCCCCGAAGGAGCAGCGGTTTTTCAAGAGACCGCGTTAAGGCTTAGTAGCCCAGTGCGAAGTCTTCTTCTTTCATGTCCATCAGGTTGTTGGCGCCCGACAGCATGGTGGCCACGTGCGTACGGGTACGCGGCAGGATGCGCTGGAAGTAGAAGCGCGCGGTTTGCAGCTTGGCGGTGTAGAACGCCGCGTCGCCGCTGCCTTCTGCCAGTTTCTCGGCTGCCACGCGAGCCATGTCGGCCCAGAAGTAAGCCAGGCAGGCATAACCGGAGTACATCAGATAGTCCACGGAAGCCGCGCCGACTTCTTCGCGATCTTTCATGGCGGCCATACCGACCTTCATGGTCAGCTCGCCCCACTCTTTGTTGATCGCTGCCAGCGGTGCGACGAACTCTTGAACAGCTTCGTTGCCTTCGTTGTTCTGGCAGAACTTGTGGACGATCTTGGTGAAGCCTTTCAGAGCCTCGCCTTGCGTCATCAGCACTTTACGGCCCAGCAGGTCGAGTGCCTGGATCCCGGTGGTGCCTTCGTACAGCATCGAAATGCGGCTGTCGCGAACGTTCTGCTCCATGCCCCACTCGGCGATGAAGCCGTGGCCGCCGTAGATTTGCACGCCGTGGTTAGCGGATTCGAAACCGACTTCGGTCATGAACGCTTTGGCGATCGGCGTCATGAAGGCCAACAGTGCGTCGGCTTTCTTTTTCTCTTCTTCATCGACGCCGTATTTGACGATGTCGACCTGCTTGGCCGTGAAGTACACCATCGCACGGTTGCCTTCGGCGAATGCCTTCATGGTCAACAGCATGCGGCGAACGTCAGGGTGCACGATGATCGGGTCAGCGGCTTTTTCCGGCGCTTTCGGGCCAGTCAGGGAGCGCATTTGCAGACGATCGCGAGCGTATTTCAGACCACCCTGGAAACCGATTTCGGCGTGGGCCAGACCTTGCAGCGCGGTACCCAGACGAGCGGTGTTCATAAAGGTGAACATGCAGTTCAGGCCTTTGTTCGCCGGGCCGATCAGGTAACCGGTGGCGCCGTCGAAGTTCATCACGCAGGTGGCGTTGCCGTGGATGCCCATCTTGTGTTCCAGCGAACCGCAGGTGACTGCGTTGCGCTCACCGACGGTGCCATCAGCGTTCGGCATGAACTTCGGAACGATGAACAGCGAGATGCCTTTGGTGCCAGCCGGTGCGTCCGGCAGGCGGGCCAGCACGATGTGGACGATGTTGTCGGCCATGTCGTGTTCACCGGCCGAGATGAAGATCTTGGTGCCGGACACTTTATAGGAGCCGTCAGCCTGAGGTTCGGCCTTGGTGCGCAGCATGCCCAGGTCGGTGCCGCAGTGCGGTTCGGTCAGGCACATCGTGCCGGTCCATTCGCCGGAAACCAGTTTGGTCAGATAGGCTTCTTGCTGCTCAGGAGTACCGTGCTCGGAGATGGTGTTCATCGCGCCATGCGACAGGCCCGGGTACATGCCCCACGACCAGTTGGCTTCGCCCACCATTTCGCTGACTGCCAGACCCAGCGACTCCGGCAGGCCTTGACCGCCGTGCTCGACGTCGTGCGCCAGGCTTGGCCAGCCGCCTTCAACGAATTGCTTGTAAGCCTCTTTGAAGCCGGTCGGGGTTTTCACACCGGACTCGCTCCAGGTGCAACCTTCGAGGTCGCCCACGCGGTTCAGCGGTGCCAGTACCTGCTCACAAAACTTGGCGCCTTCTTCGAGAATGGCGTCAACCATGTCCGGAGTTGCGTCTGCGCAAGCCGGAAGGCTCTGATAGTGCGCTTCGTAGCCGAGCAGCTCGTCACGAACGAAGCGAATATCACGCAAGGGGGCCTTGTAGTCAGGCATAGCGATAAACCTCTGCTGATGTAACCGGGAATGAACGACCGCGTTGATTTGTTGTGACGGTCAAACAGTTGTTTGAAACATACGTTTACGCCGAAACCTTGTCAAGCGTCGATCTTTTGCCGTTCGTCATCAGATTTCTCAAACGCCGGACACTGCAAAACCACCATAAACTCGAGCGAGTCACGGGTGCTGAAAAAAGATTAGTTGAGGGAGAAGGACTTACGACGCAAAACGCCGCGACAGTGCGCGGCGTTCAATGGGCAGCAGACAAATTATCAGGCAAACGTATCGATGATCGTACCGAGCACTTCATCGGAAGCCTTGGCGACCTTCACACCCAGCTCAGCCTGGATCTTGCCTTGGGACATCTCGACCATATTGCTGGCCAGATCCGATTGCTGGGCACGATCCACACCGCGCAGACGATCAACCTGAACTTCGGACGACTGGCTGGTCACCGAGCGTTCAATCGTATTGTTGGCGATCTGGCTGGCAGCCTGATCGACGCGATTCTGTCCGCTCTGAATCGAGCTCAGGCCCGCATAAAAAGCTGTGTTTCCGGAGATTTCCATGACGGCTCTCATCCTTGGGAAGGATCAATGGCTGCCATTGAAGCAGAGGCGCCAGAAAAACACCCGTCAAAAACACTAATGGCACAGTGCCTGCCCATAGAGAAAAGCTTAGTCGAGCAGATCCAGTTGCAAATGATCGGCCACCGCCTCTGCGCTCATAGCCTTGAGTTTAGGCACGCGGCCAAGACACGGCGCCGGAATCCGCTCGGCCAATGTGGCGAGGTTTTCTTCCAACCGCGAAGTCTTCGGATCGATGATGTTCGCCACCCACCCCGCTAATTGCAGGCCATCGCGGGCAATCGCCTCGGCCGTCAGCAACGCATGACTGATACAACCCAGGCGCACGCCCACCACCAGAATCACCGGCAGCTTCAACGCAATCGCCAGGTCAGACAAATTGTCCTGATCCGCCAATGGCACCCGCCAGCCACCCGCGCCTTCAATCAGGGTGAAATCGGCATTCATCGCCAGAATCTCGCGCATTGGCGCCAGCAACGATTGCACCGTCAACGCCACACCCGCCTCGCGCGCCGCCAGATGCGGAGCGATGGCCGGCTCGAATGCCACCGGATTGACCTGTTGATACGTCAGCGGCAACGAACACTCGGCCAACAGCGCCAGCGCGTCCGAGTTGCGCAACCCCTTGGGCGTGACGTCGCACCCCGACGCCACCGGTTTGCCCGCCGCCGTGCTCAACCCCGCCGACCGCGCCGCGTGCAGCAGCCCGGCGGCTACGGTGGTCTTACCGACATCGGTGTCGGTTCCGGTGATGAAATAGGCTGCGCTCATACGGGTTTCTCCAACACGGCGTAGACCACCTGATAAGTTGCCGGCAATCCCGACGCCTGACGGAACTGCTCGTAAGCTTCAACCAGCCCGAGAATCCGCGCCCGCCCGGTCAAACCGCCCGGGCGACCCGGATTGAGATTGTGCGCACCCAAGGCTTTCAATTCGTGGGTCAAACTGCGCACATCCGGGTAATGCAGCACATGCGCCTGGTTCTCCAGACTCAGCGTGCGCAAACCACTCGCGCCACACAGTTGCTGATACCGGGCGAACTCGCGGAAGCGGTTGACGTGCACCAGCCCATCGACCTGCCGCCAACTGTCGCGCAACTCAAACAACGTCCCTACACAAAGACTAGCAAACGCAAAGATGCCGCCCGGTTTCAATACGCGAAACGCTTCGTTGAGCACTGCCTCGAAATCCGCACACCACTGCACCGCGAGGCTGGAAAAAATCAGCTCGCAAGTCGAATCCTGCAACGGCAACCGTTCCGCATCACCGGCAATGAAATGCTCGGCGCCGCCCAATGGCCGCGCGTGATTGAGCATGCCCTCGGCGATGTCCAGCGCCAGCCCATGGCCCTCGACAAATTGCGAAGCCAACGCGCGGGTGAAATAGCCGGTGCCACACCCCAGATCCAGCCAGCGCGCCGGCACAAAATCCGTCGGCAAGCGCTGCAACAACTGTGTACCGACATCGCGTTGCAACTCGGCGACACTGTCGTAGCTGGCCGCCGCGCGAGAAAAAGACGCCGCGACCTGACGCTTGTCAGGCAAGCCGCCAGGCAGCACTAGAGACAAATCAGTCATCACCGCACTCGTGTAAAAAAGCCTGGATCGCACCCGCCAGTCCGTGGGGGTCCTCCAGAAGAAACGCATGACTGGCCTGTTCGATCAGACCAATTTCGATATCCGGCAACAGAGCGAACAACTCTCCCGCTGCTTCCGCCGGCACCAGACCGTCCTGCCCGCCGAACAGATGCAACTGCGGCCCGCGAAACGCCTGCAACGCGTCGCGGGTGTCGATCTGCGCGAGCAGTTCCAGCCCGGCCATCAAGGTCGTCGGCGCGGTATTCGGTGCGCCGCCGAGCAGCAGTCGCGACAAGCCGCGCGGGTCTTGCGCGCCTTGAGCACACAGCAGCGAGAACCGTTTCAGAGTCGTGCGCGGGTCGGCCTGGCAACCGGCGAGAAACGCGTCGAACGTCTCACCCGCCATCGCATTCGGCCATTGCTCATGGGCAACAAAAGAAGGATTGCTCGCCAGCGTCAGCAATCCGCAGCAACGCTCGCCACGCCGCGCCGCCAATTCGGAGGCGAGCATGCCACCCAGCGACCAGCCACCGAGCCACACGTCCTGAGGAACGCGTTCATCAAGTTCGTCGAGCCAGTCTTGCAGGTCGCTGGAATCGAGCTCCGGCAATGGCTCGATTTCGACATTCAGATGCTCATCGAGCCCGTGCAACGCCGCCGCCAGAGGCTCCATCGGCGAAATACCGAGGCCCCAGCCGGGCAGCAGAATCAGGCGATTACGCATGGCTTGGCTCCGACGTCAGTTGGGCAAAGCAATCGGCCAGTCCTTCTAACAATAGCTGCACCTGCGCCTCACTGTGCGCGGCGGTCAGCGTCACGCGCAAGCGCGCACTGCCAGCAGGCACGGTTGGCGGACGAATCGCAGTGACCATCAGCCCGCGTTCGCGCAACATCTGCGACAAGCGCACCGCGCGCCTGGCATCGCCAATCATGATCGGCTGGATCGGCGTGAAGCTATCCATCAACGCCAGGCCGATCTGCTCGGCGCCACGACGGAACTGGCGAATCAGCGTTTGCAGATGCTCGCGGCGCCAGTGTTCAGTGCGCAGCAGCTCAAGACTTTTCAGCGTCGCGCAGGCCAGCGCCGGCGGTTGGCTGGTGGTGTAAATGTACGGGCGGGCAAACTGGATCAGGCTTTCGATCAGCTCCTCGCTGCCCGCGACGAAAGCGCCAGCGGTGCCGAAGGCTTTGCCGAGAGTGCCGACCAGCACCGGCACATCCTCCTGACTCAACCCGAAATGCTCGACGATGCCGCCGCCATTCGCACCGAGCGGGCCGAAACCGTGCGCATCATCGACCATCAACCACGCGCCTTTGGCCTTGGCTTCGCGGGCCAGCGCCGGCAAGTCAGCGAGGTCGCCGTCCATGCTGAACACGCCGTCGGTGACCACCAGTGTATTGCCGGTAGCTTTCTCCAGGCGCTTGGCCAGGCTTTCGGCGTCGTTGTGCAGATAGCGATTGAAACGCGCGCCGGACAGCAGCCCGGCATCGAGCAACGAAGCGTGATTGAGGCGATCTTCCAGCACCGTATCGCCCTGCCCCACCAGCGCAGTGACCGCACCGAGATTGGCCATGTAACCGGTGGTGAACAGCAGCGCACGTGGGCGGCCAGTGAGATCGGCCAATGCCTCTTCGAGGGCGTGATGCGGGCCGCTGTGGCCGATCACCAAGTGCGACGCGCCGCCACCGACACCCCAGCGTTCGGCACCCGCGCGCCAGGCTTCGATCACTTGCGGGTGATTGGCGAGGCCGAGGTAATCGTTGTTGCAGAACGCAAGCAACGGTTGGCCATCGACCACCACTTCAGGTCCCTGCGGGGATTCGAGCAGCGGACGTAGGCGATAGAGGTTTTCGGCACGACGGGCAGCAAGGCGTGCGGCGAGATCGAAAGACATGCAGGCCTCGACTTTCAAGTGACACAGATTCCTGTGGGAGCGAGCCTGCTCGCGAATGCGTCAGGCCAGTCGACATCACTGTTGAAGGTCCGACGGCTTTCGCGAGCAGGCTCGCTCCCACAAGGGTTATGCATACATTCAGAGGTATCCGCGCAGGCTTTTACACCGCAGCGTTATAGAACTGCTCGCTGCTCTTCTGCTCAACCAATGCCTGCTCGATCGCCGCCTGGTGAACCTCATCGGCATGCTCTTCACGCGCTTCCGGCTGAATGCCCAGACGCGCAAACAGTTGCATGTCCTTGTCCGCCTGCGGGTTGGCGGTGGTCAGCAGTTTATCGCCGTAAAAAATCGAGTTGGCACCGGCGAAGAAGGCCAGGGCCTGCATCTGTTCGTTCATCGCTTCGCGGCCGGCGGAAAGGCGTACGTGGGATTGCGGCATGAGGATGCGGGCCACGGCGAGCATGCGGATGAAGTCAAACGGGTCGATGTCTTCGGCGTTTTCCAGCGGCGTGCCGGCGACCTTCACCAGCATGTTGATCGGCACCGATTCCGGATGCTCCGGCAGATTGGCCAACTGGATCAGCAGATTGGCGCGGTCGTCCAGCGACTCGCCCATGCCGAGAATGCCACCGGAGCAGATCTTCATCCCCGATCCACGCACGTAAGCCAGCGTTTGCAGGCGCTCGCTGTAAGTGCGGGTGGTGATGATGCTGCCGTAGAACTCCGGCGAGGTGTCGAGGTTGTGGTTGTAGTAATCGAGACCGGCCTTGGCCAGCGCTTCGGTCTGATCCTGATCAAGGCGACCGAGCGTCATGCAGGTTTCCAGGCCCATGGCTTTCACGCCTTCAACCATCTTCAGCACGTACGGCATGTCTTTCGCCGACGGGTGTTTCCACGCCGCGCCCATGCAGAAACGCGTCGAGCCGATAGCCTTCGCGCGTGCCGCCTCTTCGAGGACCTTCTGCACTTCCATCAGCTTTTCTTTTTCAAGACCGGTGTTGTAGTGACCGGACTGCGGGCAGTACTTGCAGTCTTCCGGGCAGGCGCCGGTCTTGATCGACAGCAACGTCGAAACCTGAACGCGGTTGGCGTTGAAATGCGCGCGGTGCACCGTTTGAGCCTGGAACAGCAAGTCGTTGAATGGCTGTACGAAGAGGGCTCTGACTTCGGCCAATGACCAGTCGTGACGCAGGGTGGCGGTGGTGCTCGCGCTCATGGCTAATTCCTTGGTTATGCTTGGCTGGCGGCTGCGGGAACGGAATACCCACAGGCGCTACACGGATGTTCGGCATATTTAAGGAAGAGTCATGCGCTGTCAACCACGATACAAAACATCGGTTTACATCTGTTTAAAAAACGTACAAACCTGTTTGCTGTGCGATGAGCCCGCAGAAGCAGAAATGCCAATGTGTGTAGCCTGCGAAACCGAATTGCCCTGGCTGGGCGAGCACTGCATCACGTGTGCTTTGCCGCTCCCCGCCGCCGGCCTGACCTGTGGCGAGTGCCTGCTAGAGCCGCCGGCGTTCGAACAGGTTGTGGTGCCGTGGTTGTATGGCTTCCCGGTCGACAGTTTGATCACGCGCTTTAAACACAACGCGAAATGGCCGTTTGGCCGCCTGCTCGGCGACGTTCTCGGGCAATACCTGCAACATCGCTTCGAGGAAGGTTTGCCAAGGCCTGATGGGTTGTTGCCGGTGCCGCTGGCGAGTAAACGGCTGCGCCAGCGCGGGTTCAATCAGGCGGCGATGCTGGCGCGCTGGCTGAGCACATCACTGGATCTGCCGTGTGAGGAAACCGTTTTGCGCCGAATCAAGGACACCGATGCGCAGCAGGTTCTCGACGCCAAATCGCGTAAACGCAATTTGCGTGATGCGTTCGGGCTGATGCCGGAGGCGCAGGTAAAAGGTCGGCATTTGGCGTTGGTTGATGATGTGCTGACGACCGGCGCCACGGCCCAAGCGTTAGCCCGATTATTAATGAATGCCGGCGCCGCAAGAGTTGACGTCTACTGCCTCGCCCGCACGCCAAAACCCGGAACCTGAAGCCAACACAAATCTCTGTGGGAGCGAGCTTGCTCGCGAAGAGGCCGGCACATTCAAAATCAATGCTGACCGACACCCCGCCTTCGCGAGCAAGCTCGCTCCCACAGGAAACGGCGCTCGACTTGACTCCGGCGTCGCGAGCGGCCAACTTCCTCCCCCACCGCCACAGCAAAAAAGCGCCCCCCCATGTCCATGCCTTCCCTGTTGTCCCAGCACATCGTCCGCCGTCCACAGCGCATCGCTTTGCTGCAACACATCGCCGAACAGGGCTCGATCACCCGCGCCGCGAAAAGCGCAGGCCTGAGCTACAAAGCGGCGTGGGATGCCATCGATGAGTTGAACAACCTCGCGCAGAAGCCGCTGGTCGAGCGCGCCGTCGGCGGCAAGGGCGGTGGCGGGGCGAAATTGTCCAGCGAAGGTGAGCGTGTTCTGCGCCTGTATCAAAAGCTGCAAGCCTTGCAGGCGCAGGTGCTGGAAGCGGCGGAAGACGCCAGCGACCTCGATCTGCTCGGTCGATTGATGCTCAGAACCAGCGCGCGCAATCAGTTGCACGGCAAAGTCGTGGCGATCAAAAGCCAGGGCCGTAATGACCTGATCGGCCTCGAGCTGGCTGAAGGCCTGTGCCTCGATGCGCAGATCACCCACGACAGCACCGTGCATCTGGAGCTTCAACCTGGCACCGAAGTCGTCGCGTTAATCAAGGCCGGTTGGCTCGAACTGCTCACTGCCGAGCAAACTGCAACGCCTGGTCACAATCTGCTCAACGGCACCATCGAAGCGATTCTCGACGCCGAAGACGGGCCCAGCGAAGTGCGTATTTCCCTGCCCAATGGCCATACCCTCTGCGCCCTCGCGGAACCGCTGGATCTGCGCACCCGTGGGCTGACCGTCGAGCGACCGGTGCAAGTGCAGTTCTCGCCGTCCAACGTGCTGATCGGCACACCGCTGTAATCGGGCCTTGCAACAAAAACGTCATCGCCTCCCTTTAAGGTTGCTGCCAAAACCATGCAGGGAGCCTGATGTGAGCCTATTAGAAGAAAACCAATCCACCGATCTGGAAAAAATGGCCGGCCTCAGCCGTCGCGGCTTCATCGGCGCCGGTGCGTTGTGCGGTGCAGCGATGTTCCTCGGCGGCAGTCTGTTGAGCCGCAGCGCGCTGGCCACTGGCGTCAGTGCCGGCAACAGCCGCTTGCTCGGCTTCGAGAGCATTCCCGCTGCGACCACCGACGTCATCACGCTGCCCAAAGGCTACAAGTCTTCGGTGCTGATCAGTTGGGGCCAGCCCCTGCAGAAGAACGGCCCGGCCTTCGATCCGAGCGGCAATGGCACTGCGGCCGCACAGGAAGTGCAGTTCGGCGACAACAACGACGGCATGAGCCTGTTCGCCTTCCCCGATGATCGCAACCGCGCGTTGATGGCGATCAACAACGAATACACCAACTACCGCTACCTCTACCCGCACGGCGGCATGCCGCAATCGGCCGAAGACGTGCGCAAGGCCCTGGCCTGCGAAGGCGTGTCAGTGATTGAGGTGCAGCGCAAGATCGGCCAATGGCAGTTCGTTCAGGGCTCGCGTTACAACCGCCGCATCCACGGCAACTCGCCGCTGCGCATCAGCGGCCCGGCTGCCGGCCATGATCTGATGAAAACCGCTGCCGACAAACAGGGCAAAAAAGTCCTCGGCACTTTCCAGAACTGCGCCAACGGTAAAACCCCGTGGGGCACTTATCTGACCTGCGAAGAAAACTTCACTGACTGTTTCGGCAGCAGCAACGCCCAGCAACAGTTCGACCCGGCGCAGAAGCGTTACGGCGTCTCGGCCGCCAGCCGCGAGATCAACTGGCACCCGTACGACCCGCGCTTCGACATGGCGAAGAACCCCAACGAACTCAACCGTCACGGCTGGGTGGTCGAGATCGACCCGTTCGATCCGCAATCGACCCCGGTCAAACGCACGGCGCTGGGCCGCTTCAAGCATGAAAACGCCGCACTGGCCGAGACCGACGACGGTCGCGCGGTGGTGTACATGGGCGACGACGAACGTGGCGAATTCATCTACAAATTCGTCAGCCGCGACCGCATCAACCACCGCAACGCCAAGGGCAATCGCGACATCCTCGATCACGGCACTTTGTACGTGGCCAAGTTCGATGCCGGCGACAGCAACCCCGATCATCCGAAAGGCCAAGGCCAGTGGATCGAACTGACCCATGGCAAGAACGGCATCGACGCCAGCAGCGGTTTTGCCGATCAGGCCGAAGTGCTGATCCACGCGCGCCTCGCCGCCAGCGTCGTTGGCGCAACGCGCATGGACCGCCCGGAATGGATCGTCGTCAGTCCAAAGGACGGCCAGGTTTATTGCACCCTGACCAACAACGCCAAACGCGGCGAAGACGGCCAACCGGTGGGCGGGCCGAACCCGCGCGAGAAGAACGTCTACGGGCAAATTTTGCGCTGGCGCACCGACCGCGACGATCATGCTTCGAAGACGTTTGCCTGGGATCTGTTCGTGGTCGCCGGCAACCCGGGCGTACACGCCGGGACGCCGAAGGGCGGCTCGAAGAACATCACCCCGCAAAACATGTTCAACAGCCCGGACGGTTTGGGCTTCGACAAGGCCGGGCGCTTGTGGATTCTTACCGACGGCGATTCGAGCAACGCCGGTGACTTTGCCGGGATGGGCAACAACCAGATGCTTTGCGCCGATCCGAAGACCGGTGAGATTCGCCGGTTCATGGTCGGGCCGATTGGTTGCGAGGTGACGGGGATCAGCTTCTCGCCGGATCAGAAAACCCTGTTTGTCGGGATTCAGCATCCGGGCGAGAACGGCGGTTCGACGTTCCCAGAGCATTTGCCGAATGGCAAGCCACGGTCTTCGGTGATGGCGATTACTCGGGAGGACGGCGGGATCGTCGGCGCCTGATAGGCCCTCATCGCTGGCAAGCCAGCTCCCACATTAGAAATGCGTTTCCCTGTGGGAGCTGGCTTGCCAGCGATGGCGTCAGCACAGACACCAACCAACTCCCCCGCTGCCATCTGCGCTACCATGCTGGGCCGGACGCGGCAGCCTGCTGCGCGCAGGAGTCAGCATGGCCCACCCGTTTGAAACCCTCACCCCCGACCTCGTCCTCGATGCCGTTGAAAGCATCGGGTTCCTCAGCGATGCGCGCATTCTGGCGCTCAACAGCTACGAAAACCGCGTCTATCAGGTCGGCATCGAAGACTCCGAACCGCTGATCGCCAAGTTCTACCGTCCGCAACGCTGGACCAACGAAGCCATTCTCGAAGAACACAAGTTCACCTTCGAACTGGCCGACGTCGAGATTCCAGTGGTCGCACCGCTGATCCACAACGGCGAAACCCTGCACGAACACGCCGGTTTTCGTTTCACCCTGTTTCCTCGCCGTGGTGGCCGGGCACCAGAGCCGGGCAATCTTGATCAGCTGTATCGCCTCGGCCAGTTGCTCGGACGCATCCACGCCGTCGGCGCGACCAAGCCGTTCGAACACCGTGAAGCCCTCGCCGTGCAGAACTTCGGCCATGCTTCGCTGAACACGTTGCTCGAAGGCAACTTCATTCCAAAAAGCCTGCTGCCGGCCTACGAATCGGTCGCCCGCGATCTGCTTAAACGTGTGGAAGATGCTTACGCCAACACGCCGCACCAGAACATCCGCATGCACGGTGACTGCCATCCCGGCAACATGATGTGCCGCGACGAGATGTTCCACATTGTCGACCTCGACGACTGCCGCATGGGCCCGGCAGTGCAGGACATCTGGATGATGCTCGCCGGTGATCGTCAGGAATGTCTGGGGCAGTTGTCGGAATTGATGGACGGCTACAACGAATTCCACGACTTCGATCCGCGCGAACTGGCGCTGATCGAACCGTTGCGCGCCCTGCGCCTGATGCACTACAGCGCCTGGCTGGCACGACGCTGGGATGACCCGGCGTTCCCGCACAGCTTCCCGTGGTTCGGCACCGAGCGCTATTGGGGCGATCAGGTGTTGGCGTTGCGTGAGCAGCTGTCGGCACTCAACGAAGAACCACTGAAACTCTTCTGATTCACCAATATCCATGTGGGAGCGAGCCTGCTCGCGAATTCGGACTGACATTCAACACTGATGTTGACTGAAACGACCCCTTCGCGAGCAGGCTCGCTCCCACAATTGTCCGCTGTTCACAATTTCCCGACCATTGCGCTACGGCATTCGTAGACAAACCTCCTTACAATCCCTCCTTTGTTAGCTGCCTAAGCAAGGATTCTGCATGCAAGCCGCCAACCCGCGTCGCGGGTACATTCTGGGCCTGAGTGCCTACATCATCTGGGGCCTGTTCCCGATCTACTTCAAAGCCATTGCCGAAGTGCCGGCCGTCGAAATCATCATCCATCGGGTGCTGTGGTCGGCGTTGTTTGGTGCACTGTTGTTGATGGTGTGGAAACACCCGGGCTGGTGGCGCGAGCTGCTCGACAACCCGAAGCGCCTGGCGATTCTGGCATTGAGCGGCACGCTGATCGCCGCCAACTGGCTGACCTACGTGTGGTCGGTGAACAACGGGCGGATGCTTGAGGCGAGTCTCGGTTACTACATCAATCCGCTGGTAAACGTCTTGTTGGGCATGTTGATACTTGGCGAGCGCTTGCGGCGCATGCAGTGGGTGGCAGTCGCTCTGGCCGCGGTGGGCGTGGCGCAGCAGGTCTGGCAAGTCGGCAGCCTGCCGTGGGTGTCGCTGGTGCTTGCGTTGACCTTTGGCTTCTACGGTTTGATTCGCAAGCAGGCGCCGGTCAAGGCGTTGCCGGGCCTCGTCGTGGAAACCTGGATGCTGGTGCCAATCGCCATTGCCTGGTTGCTGTTCAATCAAACCGCGACCAGCGCTCAACCGGAGTTCTGGACCACGTCGCAGGCCTGGTGGCTGGTGGCGGCCGGCCCCGTGACGCTGGTGCCGCTGGTGTGCTTCAACGCCGCCACGCGCCACTTGCCGTACACCACGATCGGTTTCCTGCAATACCTCGCACCGACGCTGGTGCTGTTGCAAGCCGTACTGCTATTCGGCGAGCACTTGTCGTCGAGCACGTTAGTCGCGTTTATCTTCATCTGGGCCGGTTTGGCCGTTTACAGCGTCGATGCGGTGATCAGTTTGCGCCGACGCAGCTGATCAAAAAACGCACAAACCCTCGCAGGCCACGGCTCTCGTGGCCTGCACCGGTCCTTCCCAAGGTTATCCACAGCGTGATCCCCGCCGTTTGTGTGCAAGTCACTGAATGTTGGCGGTTTTTTGATCAACTCCAGCAAAGCCGCGGGCGGTCTGACGTTGCGGGCAGTCTCTACAGGTTATCCACAGGCAGGTGCACGTTTAAACTGGATAACCTGACCGCCGTTTTAAACCTCTGTGCGTAACACCAGTTCGACCATCAGATCATCCGCCAGGGTTTCCAGACGCGACTGCAAAACGTCGAGGGACAACGTCAGCGGCACGGCGAGAATCGCTTCGGCGTGAAACAACGGTTCGCTGCTCATCGGTGCCGGACGTACTTCGGTCACCAGCCGCTCGAGGTTAACGCCCTGCTCGCTCAACAGCCGGGTGATGTCGCGTACGATCCCCGGTCGATCATTGCCCACCAGCTCCATGGCGATCGGTTTCCACGTGCAGGACTGCTCGATGCCACTCTCGGCAATCAACACGCGGATGCCGTGGGTCGACAACGCTTGCAGGGCATCGACCAATTCGTCGTAAGCCTCCGCTGGGACGCCCACCCGAAGAATCCCGGCGAACTGCCCGGCCATCCGCGACATCCGACTCTCCAGCCAGTTACCGCCATGCTCGGCGATGCATTGGGCGATGCGCTCGACCTGCCCGGGTTTGTCCGGGGCGAAAACAGTGAGTACGAGATGGTCCATGGCGTCGCCCTCTGGTCGTGACTTTTGTTATAGAAGGGGAAGTATAGGCAAGGGTCGAATTTGCGTTGGGGCGACCGACGCTTTCGCGAGCAGGCTCGCTCCCACATAAACCGGTGCCATAGCAGCCAAACAGCATTTATGTGTACAACTTTTGATATTTAGCTGGAACAATCCAATGGTTTTTTGAGAACATCCCGTTCCGCGATGTGACCGCAATGCGACATGAGGTCGCAGAACGACGTAATTAGTCTGATTTTCACAAGCGCAACTCATCATGTAGTATGCCGCAGCGCGCACTACATAACGCTGGATCGATGTCTGCCCAAGGCATGCTCACAACCCTGAAAGCCCCGTCAGCAAGGCCCCAAGCCTTTGATTGGTCCCAGCCCAGCCGCCAGCAATGGCATGTACTGGTCGGCAGGTTTGTGGTTTAAATGGCCAGAGGCTTCATTGTCAAAATTGAAGAGCTGAAAAGCGAAATAGCTGAGCAGAGTGAGGCAAGCAATGACTGAACACGTTCAAGTCGGTGGCCTGCAGGTCGCCAAAGTCCTGTTCGACTTCGTGAACAACGAAGCCATTCCCGGTACCGGCCTCACCGCCGACAAATTCTGGGAAGGTGCTGACAAGGTCATTCATGACCTGGCGCCGAAGAACAAAGCCCTACTCGCCAAACGCGATGACTTCCAGGCTCGTATCGATGCCTGGCATCAGGAGCACGCTGGTCAGGCGCACGACGCCGTGGCCTACAAAGCTTTCCTGCAAGAAATCGGTTATCTGCTGCCAGAAGCGGCTGATTTCCAGGCAACGACGCAAAACGTCGATGACGAAATCGCCCGTACCGCCGGCCCGCAACTCGTTGTGCCGGTGATGAATGCTCGCTTTGCTCTCAATGCTTCGAACGCCCGCTGGGGTTCGTTGTACGACGCCCTTTACGGCACCGACGCGATCAGCGAAGACGGTGGCGCGGAAAAAGGCAAAGGCTACAACAAGGTGCGTGGCGACAAAGTCATCGCCTTCGCCCGTGCGTTCCTCGACGAAGCCGCGCCATTGGCCGCTGGCTCCCACGTCGACTCGACCGCCTACAAAATCGCTGACGGCAAACTGCTGGTCACCCTCAAGGGCGGCAGCAACACTGGCCTGCGCGACGACGCACAACTGATCGGTTTCCAGGGCGACGCCAACGCGCCAATCGCGATCCTGCTGAAGCACAACGGTCTGCACTTCGAAATCCAGGTCGATGCCACCACCCCGGTGGGCCAGACCGACGCTGCCGGCGTCAAAGACATCCTGATGGAAGCGGCGCTGACCACCATCATGGATTGCGAAGACTCCGTGGCTGCCGTCGATGCTGACGACAAAGTGGTGATCTACCGCAACTGGCTCGGCCTGATGAAGGGCGATCTGTCGGAATCCGTGTCCAAGGGCGGCCAGACCTTCACCCGCACCATGAACCCGGACCGTACCTACACCGCGCCGAGTGGTGGTGAGGTGACGCTGCACGGTCGTTCGCTGTTGTTCGTGCGCAACGTTGGCCATCTGATGACCATCGACGCGATCCTCGACAAAGACGGTAACGAAGTGCCGGAAGGCATTCTCGACGGTCTGGTCACTTGCCTCGCGGCGATGCACAACCTCAACGGCAACACCTCGCGTCGCAACACCCGCACCGGTTCCGTGTACATCGTTAAACCGAAGATGCACGGCCCGGAAGAAGCGGCGTTCACCAACGAGCTGTTCGGTCGCATCGAAGACGTGCTAGGCCTGACGCGCAACACCCTGAAAGTCGGGATCATGGACGAGGAGCGCCGTACCACGGTCAACCTCAAGGCCTGCATCAAAGCGGCCAGCGAGCGTGTGGTGTTCATCAACACCGGTTTCCTCGACCGCACTGGCGACGAAATCCACACCTCCATGGAAGCCGGACCGGTTGTGCGCAAGGCCGACATGAAGGCTGAGAAGTGGATCGGCGCCTACGAAAACTGGAACGTCGATATCGGTCTGAGCACCGGCCTGCAAGGTCGCGCGCAAATCGGTAAAGGCATGTGGGCGATGCCCGACCTGATGGCCGCGATGCTCGAGCAGAAAATCGCGCACCCACTGGCTGGCGCCAACACCGCTTGGGTTCCATCGCCGACCGCCGCTGCACTGCACGCGCTGCATTACCACAAGGTCGACGTGTTTGCGCGTCAGGCCGAACTGGCCAAACGTGCTCGCGCTTCGGTGGACGACATCCTGACCATCCCGTTGGCAGTGAATCCGAACTGGACGCCAGAGCAGATCAAGAACGAACTGGACAACAACGCCCAGGGCATTCTCGGTTACGTGGTGCGCTGGATCGATCAGGGGGTTGGCTGCTCGAAAGTGCCGGACATCAATGACGTCGGCCTGATGGAAGACCGTGCCACGCTGCGTATCTCCAGCCAGCACATCGCCAACTGGCTGCGCCACGGTGTGGTCACCGAAGCGCAAGTGATGGAAAGCCTCAAGCGCATGGCGCCGGTGGTGGATCGTCAGAACGCCAACGACCCGCTGTACCGTCCGCTGGCACCGAACTTCGACAGCAACATCGCCTTCCAGGCGGCGGTCGAACTGGTGATCGAAGGCACCAAACAGCCGAACGGCTACACCGAGCCTGTTCTGCACCGTCGTCGTCGTGAGTTCAAGGCAGCTAACGGCCTGTAAATTTGCGTAGATGTGAAAAAGCCCTGATCTTTGGATCAGGGCTTTTTTGTTTGTGCGGTGTTGATCGTTCCCACGCTCCGTGTGGGAACGCAGCCCGGGACGCTCCGCGTCCCTTCCAAAGCCGAACGCGGAGCGTCCGTAGAGGCGTTCCCACGCAGAGCGTGGGAACGAGCGGCAACGAGTGGCAGGTATTAGGGTTCTATCCCCAATTCATGCTTCACCAACGCCAGCAACTTGCCCGTATCAATCGGCTTGAGCAGAAAATCCACCACGCTTAAATGCATCGCCGCAATCGCGTCCTTTACGTCGGCATCGCCGGAAACAATGATGATCGGCATCGCCGCCCGCACCGACTCGCGCACCTGGCGGATCAAATCCAGGCCATCGACATTGCCCATGCGCAGATCGGTGATCACCAGACCGATCGAAGGTTTCTCGGCCAACATCTTCAGCGCCGTTTCGCCGCTCGCTGCAGTCATGCAACGAATGCCATCCAACGCGAGAATCTCCGATAGCAGTTCCCGGGCATCCTTGTCGTCATCGACGATCAGGACACGCTGCGGCGGCAGATCGGGTTCGAGCATCACTGCGCTGAGCGCTTCACGCTCGGCATCGCTCAAAATATCGTGGTCGGACATGGCGTTCTCTAAATGTTCAAATCAATCCCTTGGCAAGTGGTCAGACATCGCAGGGCAGAGCTTCAATGTGCACTTCGTCGGATTTTTTTCCAAGGGGGTCACCCAAGGAATTTCCGACTGTTTGCGTAGGGCATCTCCGAAACTGCATCAACGGTGGCAAAACCTAGACTTACGTCCAATGGGCACCCTGTCCGTAGGGGCCGACCATGGCCGTAACGATCCGACAACAACAATTCGAAAAAGACTGCGGTAATGGTTATGAGTAAAGCGGACGCCTTCACCCAGGCAGGGAAAACCGCGGTATTGCAGAACATTCAGGGCACCCTGCAATTCCTCCAGCGCTTCCCGCCCTTCAATCAGATGGAACACGCCCACCTCGCGTATCTGGTGGAGCAATGCCAACTGCGGTTTTACGGCCAGGGCGAGAGCATCATCAAACCCACCGACGGCCCGGTCGAACACTTCTATATCGTCAAACAGGGCCGGGTGGTCGGCGAACGTCAGCACGTCACCAAGCCCGGCACCGAGACCACCTTTGAGATTACGACCGGCGAATGTTTTCCGCTGGCCGCATTGCTCGGTGAGCGAGCGACCCGCACCGAACACTTGGCCGGCGAAGACACGTTCTGTCTGCAACTGAACAAACTGGCGTTTATCAAACTATTCGCCCTCTCCAACGCCTTCCGCGATTTCGCCCTGCGCGGGGTCAGCAGCCTGCTCGATCAGGTCAATCAGCAAGTGCAGCAGAAAGCGGTGGAAACCCTCGGCACGCAGTACTCGCTGAACACCCGACTGGGCGAACTGGCCATGCGTCACCCGGTGACGTGCAGCCCGGACACACCGCTGCGCGAAGCGGTGAAGCTGATGCACGAACAACAGGTCGGCAGCATCGTCGCCGTCGATGAACACAAGGCGCCGCTGGGGATTTTCACCCTGCGCGATTTGCGCCATGTGGTGGCCGAAGGCGTCGGTGATTTCAGCGAAGCCATCGAACGCCATATGACCCGAGCGCCCTTCTATCTTTCACCGGATCACAGCGCCTTCGACGCGGCGATTGCCATGACCGAACGGCACATCGCCCACGTCTGTCTGGTCAAGGATCAGCGCTTGTGCGGCGTGGTCTCCGAGCGCGATCTGTTTTCCCTGCAACGGGTCGATCTGGTGCATCTGGCGCGGACGATCCGCAGCGCGCAACGGGTCGAACAACTGGTGACCCTGCGCGGCGAGATCGGCCAACTGGTCGAACGCATGCTCGCCCACGGCGCGTCGTCGACGCAGATCACCCACATCATCACCCTGCTCAACGACCACACCGTGTGCCGGGTGATCGAACTGACCCTCGCGGAAAAAGGCGACCCCGGCATTCCGTTCAGCTGGCTGTGTTTCGGCAGTGAAGGCCGCCGCGAGCAGACGCTGCACACCGATCAGGACAACGGCATTCTGTTCGACGCCCGTGATGCCGCGCATGCGGCGGAGATTCGCGGCAAGCTGTTGCCGATCGCCCAGCAGATCAATCACAGCCTGGCGCAATGCGGCTTCACTCTGTGCAAAGGCAACATCATGGCCGGCAACCCCGAGCTGTGTTTGTCCCGAGCGGAATGGGCGCGGCGCTTTGCGGCGTTTATTCGTGAGGCGACGCCGGAGAATTTGCTCGGATCGAGCATTTATTTCGACCTGCGCGTGGTCTGGGGCGATGAACAAGGCTGCGAACAACTGCGCCGAGGGATTCTTGATCAGGTCGGTGACAACCGATTGTTCCAGCGCATGATGGCCGAGAACGCCCTGCGCAATCGCCCGCCGGTGGGGCGTTTCCGTGAGTTTGTATTGGCGCGAAAGAATGGCGAAAAAGCCACGCTGGATCTCAAGGTTCAAGGCCTGACGCCTTTCGTGGATGGCGCACGATTGCTCGCATTGGCCAACGGCATCGACGCCAACAATACCCTCGAACGCTTCCGCCAGTTGGTGGATAAAGAGGTCATCGAACGGCTCGACGGCGCGGCGTATGAAGAGGCGTATCACTTCATTCAGCAAACGCGCATGCAGCAGCATCAGTTGCAGACCCGCGAGAATCTGCCGTACTCCAATCGCGTCGATCCCGACAGCCTCAATCATCTTGATCGGCGCATCCTGCGTGAATCCCTGCGTCAGGCGCAGCGCCTGCAAAGCAGCCTGACGCTGCGGTATCAGCTATGAGCCTGTTCTCGTGGCTGCGTCCGGCAAGCCCGGTGGTGCCGGCGGATTTGCAGCAGCGTCTGGCCAAGTTGCCGGCGATCAGCGAACTGAGCGAATCCACCTTGCGTGAACAGCGCTGGGTGGTGCTGGATCTGGAAACCACCGGGCTCAACCTGAACAAGGATCGCGTGCTGTCGATTGGCGCGGTGGTGATCGAGGACGGCGCGATCGATTTCAGCCAGCAGTTCGAACGCACGCTGCAATGCCGCGAACTGAAGCTCAGCCCCAGCGTGTTGATTCACGGCCTCGGGCCGAACGCGATTGCGGCTGGCAGTGATCCCGCCGAGGCGTTGCTGGAGTTGCTCGAATTTGTCGGCGACAGCCCGGTGCTGGCGTTTCATGCGCCGTTCGATCAGCACATGCTCGGGCGCGCTTTGAAGGAACATCTGGGGCACAAGTTGCAACAGGTGTTTCTGGATGTCGCCGATATTGCCCCGCTGGTGTGCCCGCAGGCGCAGATTCGCGAGGCCGGGCTGGATGAGTGGATTGAGTGGTTCAAACTCGAAGTGTTCGAGCGGCATAACGCGAGTGCCGATGCGCTGGCCACGGCGGAGCTGGCGTTGATTTTGTTCAGTCGGGCGCGGCAGCAACAGATTCAGAGTCCGTTGAATCTGCAACAGCGGTTGAGCCAATGGAAGCGCCGCCAGCAAGCTCCATCCTTTTAAAAGCACCCTGAGGGGAGCCTTTCAGCGGCCCACCCGACCAGTGGCCAATTGCTAACCATTCCCACCTCTGCCAGAATCGCGAACAATTCGCGTTAGTTAATATTTCCCAATCGGTGATATTCGGTGCCTTCAGCCCAAAGTCCTCACAGTGAACTCGTTGGTGCGATGTATCGCGACCATCGCGGTTGGCTATTGGCTTGGCTGCGGCGCAATGTCGCCTGCCCGCAACGGGCCGAAGATCTGAGTCAGGACACCTTTGTGCGCCTGCTCGGCCGCGATGAATTGCTGACGCCCCGCGAGCCCCGGGCTTTTCTGGTGGCAATCGCCAAAGGCCTGTTGTTCGATTACTTCCGTCGCGCGGCGCTGGAACAGGCTTACCTCACCGAATTGATGCTGATCCCTGAAGGCGAACAGCCTTCTATAGAAGAACAGCAACTGATCCTCGAAGACCTCAAGGCCATCGATCGCTTGCTCGGCCAACTGTCGACCAAGGCTCGCGCCGCGTTCCTCTATAACCGCCTCGACGGCCTCGGCCATGCCGAGATCGCCGAGAAGCTCGGCGTGTCGGTACCGCGCGTGCGTCAGTACCTCGCGCAGGGGATTCGTCAGTGCTACATCGCGTTGTACGGTGAGCCGACGTGAGTCCGGCCAGTTCCACACCGGTGCCGGCCCATGTGCTGGACGCGGCGATTGCCTGGCAGCTGACCCTCGATTCGAGCAGTCCGCTGGAGCGCGAGGAGTTCGCCAAATGGCACGCGGCCAATGAAGAACACGCGCGCGCCTGGCGCCAATTGGGCATGCTCGATCAGCGTTTCAGTGTTGCCAAAGGTCCGGCGCGCAATGCCTTGCTGCAATCACGCGAGGGCATTCGCCGCCGCGTGCGCAAACTCGGCAGCGGATTGGCCAGTGTGGTGGTGATTGTGGGTTTGGGGCTATTCGCCAGTGAACGGTATCTGCCGCTGGATTACTGGCTCGCCGATCAACGCACCGCCACGGGCGAGCAGCGCGTCGTGCGCCTGTCCGACGGCACGCTGTTGAACCTCAACACCCACAGCGCGGTGGATGTGCGTTTCGATGACAAGCGCCGACTGATCGTCTTGCAGGAAGGCGAAATCCTCGTTGAAACCGGTCACGGTGACGCGCGGCCCTTCATCGTCGAAACCCGCGAAGGCAGCATGCGCGCCTTGGGCACACGGTTTCTGGTCAAGCGCGAAGACGACGGCACGCGCCTGAGCGTGCTGCAGTCGGCGGTGGCGGCCCACGCGCAAGCGAATCCTGACGAACAGATTTTGCGGGAAGGCCAACAGGTACTGCTGCGCAGTGATGGACTCGGCTCAATCGTCGCCCTCAACCCCGGCGCCGATGCGTGGACACGCGGCATGCTGGTGGTCGACAACGCACGGCTGAGCGATCTGGTGCATGAACTGGGACGCTATCGCCGCGGGCATCTGGGTGTCGCGCCGGAAATCGCCGACTTGCGGATCACTGGCAGCTTCCCGCTGCACGACACCGATAAAGCGTTGAGCGCCCTGCTGCCGACATTGCCGGTGCAGATTGAGCGGCACACGCCGTATTGGGTGACGGTCGCCAAGGCCGAGCCCCCCTCCCCCTGACCTGCTCGTTCCCACGCTCTGCGTGGGAATGCAGCCCGGGACGCTCTGCGTCCCTGTTGAAGCGGACGCGGAGCGTCCATTGAGGCATTCCCACGCAGAGCATGGGAACGATCAACTCCGCAGAAATGTGGCTGTTTTTCGCAAATCAAAATTATTTTCACCCTGCCCTATCACTTTTCGAGTTTCATCCGGCACACAGGCAATTGAGAAATATTTCCATTCAGGAGCCGCCGTATGTCCCGTTCGCTAGACACCTTGTTGCGTCCCAGTCTGCTGGCCGTCGCCATTGCCCTCAGCACCCCGCTGATCAGCAACCCGTTGCTGGCCGCTGAACAAGCATCCAGCGTGCACGCCTACAACCTGCCGGCCGCACCGCTGTCGACCACACTCAACCAGATCGCCAGTCAGGGCGGCCTCCCGTTGTCGCTAAGTCCGGCGCTGGCGGCGGGCAAGACCTCGGCGCCAGTGAACGGCCAGTACGACGCGGCCGGCGCGCTGCGCGCAGCTCTGCGCGGCACCGGTCTGCAACTGGAACAGAGCGGCGCGGGCACCTACACCCTGGTCGCGGTCCCTGACGGCGCGATGGCCCTGCCGGAAACCGCGATCATCGGCGTGGAAAACAGCGAAAGCGCTTGGGGACCGGTCGAAGGCTACACCGCCACCCGCACCGCCGCTGGGACCAAAACCGACACCGCGCTGGTCGAAGCGCCGCGTTCGATCTCCGTGGCCACCCGTCAGCAAATGGAAGACCGTGGCGTGCACAGCCTCGACGACGCCGTGCGCTACATGCCCGGCATCACCGCCAGCAGCTACGGCAGCGACACCCGTATCGACTGGCTGCGCGTGCGTGGTTTCGAACCGACCCAGTATCTCGACGGCCTGGCGCTGCCACGCGGCATCTACGCCAACCCGAAACCGGAGACCTGGAACCTCGATCGCCTCGCCCTGCTGCGTGGACCGGCCTCTTCGGTGTACGGCCAGACCCCGCCGGGCGGCTTGCTCGACATGGTCAGCCGTCGTCCGAGCGCCGAGGCGAGCAGCGAGATCCAGTTGCAGTACGGCAGCGACAACCACCGCCAGATCAACTTCGCCAGCACCGGCAAGATCGATGAAGCGGGCCAATTCCTCTATGGCATCAGCGGCGTCGTGCGCGACAGCGACACGCAAATCGACCACATCGAAAACAAGCGCTACAACATCGCGCCGAGCCTGACCTGGAACATCGACGACGACACCAGGCTGACCTTGCTCACGCAATTCACCCGCGACGATACCGGCGTCACCAGCCAGTTCTATCCGATCCAGGGCACCAAGATCGACATGCCGTTCGGCAAGATCTCCCATCACAAAAACCTGGGCGATCCTGACTACGACTTCTACGACCGCACCTATTACGCGCTCGGTTACGCCTTCGAACATCGCCTGAACGATGTTTGGCAGTTCAAGCAGAACCTGCGTTACACCAAGTCGGATCTGGCGTTCCAGACCGTCACCGTCAACAGCTACAACCCGTCGTTCGCCGGTTTCACCGTGGACGATCAGGGCAATGTCGGCCGCGGCACCACCAACGTCGATGAGGACATCAGCCAATTCGCCGTGGACAACAACTTCCAGGCTGACTTCGCCACCGGCGATATCCGTCATACCCTGCTGCTGGGTCTCGACCATCAGCGCAGCAACGATAACTACACCTCGATCTTCGGCAGCGCGCCGGAAATCAACGTCAACAATCCGATCTACGGCCAGACGATCGTCCGTCCACCGCGCTCCAGCGCGTTTTACGATTACGACCAGAAGACCACCCAGACCGGCCTCTACGTGCAGGACCAAATGGCCCTGGACCAATGGCGCCTGACCCTGGGCGGGCGCGAAGACTGGGTGCACACCAGCACCAAGTTCTTCAACAAGGATGACGCCACCAACACCCAGCGTGACAAGGCGTTCAGCGGCAACGCGGCAATCAGCTACGTGTTCGATTCCGGTTTCGTGCCGTACCTGTCGTACGCCGAATCTTTCCAGCCCACCGCTGGCGCCGATGCCACTGCCACCGACTCGTTCAAGCCGACCGAAGGCAAGCAGTGGGAACTGGGCATCAAGTACCAGCCACCGGGCAGCAAAACCCTGCTCAGCGCAGCGGTGTATGACCTGACCCAGAAGAACGTCTCGGTCAACAGCATCGTCAACAACGTGACCATCACCAGCCAGACCGGCGAAGTCAAAGTCAAAGGCCTGGAGCTGGAAGCAGTTTCCGACGTCACTGATAACCTCAAAGTCATCGCCGCCTACACCCTGGCCAAGTCCGAAGTGCAGAAAGGCGTCGACAAGGGCAATCGCCTGCAACTGATGCCGAACCAGCAAGCCTCGCTGTGGACGGATTACACCTGGCACGCCGGCGTCCTCGACGGCTTCGGCATCGGCGGCGGCGTCCGTTACACTGGCAACACCTATGGCGACAAAGGCAACACCTGGCTGGGCAAAGCGGACGCTTACACCGTGTTCGACGCCGCCGTGCATTACGACCTCGGTCGTCTGGACAACAGCCTCAAAGGCGCGTCGCTGGCACTTAACGCGACCAACCTGTTCGACAAGGATTACATTTCCACCTGCGACGGCTTCTATTGCTACTACGGTGATCAGCGCAGCGTGATCGCCAGCGCCACTTACAAGTGGTAAGCGACTGAGCTGAAACAGGCCCTGTTGCCAGGCCGTCCCTTGTGGACGGCTTCGGCGTTTTTGAAGGTCATGAAATGAAAAGCAAAACAATTCGTCGCTGGTCGTTCATCCACACCTGGACCAGCCTGATCTGCACCGTGTTCTTGCTGATGCTGGCACTGACCGGTCTGCCGTTGATTTTCAGCCACGAAATCGACCATCTGATCGGTGATGCCCCAGAGTTGCGCGAGATGCCGGCCGACACGCCGCAGCTCAATTTGCAGCAACTGGTGGACGCGGCGCAGAAACATCGCCCGGGCGAAGTCATGCAGTATTTCGGCTATGACGACGAAGACCCGAACGCGGCGTTCGCGATCATGGCAAAAACCGCCGACACCGAGCCCAATTCCTCGCACTCCTTCATGCTCGATGCGCGCACCGGTGAAGCGCTGGAAACGCCTTCAGCCAACGGCGGCTTGATGCTGTTCATCCTGCGCCTGCACGTCGACATGTTTGCCGGGCTGCCGGGCAAGTTGCTGCTGGCGTTCATGGGCTTGCTGTTTGTCGTGGCCATCGTGTCCGGGACGGTGCTGTATTTACCGTTCATGCGCCGGTTGAAATTCGGCACGGTGCGTCAGGAAAAATCGACCCGTTTGCGCTGGCTCGACCTGCATAACCTGATCGGCGTGGTGACACTGACGTGGGCTTTGGTCGTCGGCGTGACCGGCGTGATCAGTGCCTGCGCCGACCTGTTGATCGCCGCCTGGCGCAACGAAGCACTGACCGCGCTGATCGAGCCGTACCGCGATGCCCCGCCGCTAACGCAACTGGCACCCGCCACGCGTTTGCTCGACATCGCCGCTGAAGTCGCGCCGGGGATGAAACCTGACTTCATCGCCTTCCCCGGCACCCGCTTTTCCAGCGAGCACCATTATTCGGTGTTCATGAAGGGCGGCACGCATTTGACCTCGCACCTGCTCACGCCGGTGCTGATCGACGCCACCACCCTGAAGGTCACCGCTGTGGCTGAACGACCGTGGTACATGGACGCCATGGGCATGTCGCAGCCCCTGCACTTCGGTGACTACGGCGGCATGCCGATGAAAATTCTCTGGGCCACCCTTGATGTGCTGACCATCATCGTCCTCGGCAGTGGCGTGTACCTATGGGTCGTACGGCGCAAAGCCGCGAAGCCTGTGCTGGAAACGGCGGAGGCGTCTGCATGAAGCCGCGTCAGTCGAATTTCTGGAAGGTCTTCAGCACGCCGCTGGTGATTGCGCTGCTGAGTGCAGCGGGGTTGTTTGCGGCGCTGTTGGGGGATGGGATCTGGGATGCATTGAGCTGGGTTGGCCTGGGTGTGCCGGCGGTTCTGGCCATAAGAGGATTGTTGCAGCGAAGCTAAAGAAACCTGTGGGAGCGAGCCTGCTCGCGAAAGCGCTCCAACATTCAACATCAATGTTGAATGTACCGACGCCTTCGCGAGCAGGCTCGCTCCCACAATGGTTTCGCGCCGGGCTTGAGGACGTGGCATTACGCGCTATGCTGGCTCCTCATCGTTCTGATCGAGACCCTGCCAATGTCCGCCCCCAGCATGACCCTGTACCACAACACCCTCTCCCCGTTCGTACGCAAAGTGATGGTCTTGCTGCACGAGACCGGCCAGCAGGATCGCGTCGCGCTGCAAGACTGCGTGCTCAGCCCGGTCAGCCCGAGTGCCGAGCTCAATGCCGACAACCCGCTGGGCAAGATCCCGGCCCTGCGTCTGGCCGACGGCAATGTCATCCATGACAGCCGCGTGATCCTCGAATACCTCGATCAACAACATGTCGGCAATCCGCTGATCCCCCGCGAAGGCGCGGCGCGCTGGCGGCGTCTGACCTTGGCCTCGATGGCCGACGGGATCATGGATGCCTCAGTGCTGGTGCGGTATGAACAAGTGCTGCGTGCTCCGGAAAAACACTGGGAAGAATGGCTAGAAGCCCAGCGCGACAAGATCCGCCGCGCCCTCGCAGTGTTGGAAAGCGATGCGATTGCCGAGCTGACCAGCCATTTCGATGTGGCGGCGATCAGCGTCGCGTGTGCGTTGGGTTATCTCGATTTGCGTTTCCCGGACCTGGGCTGGCGTGAAGCCAACCCGCAACTGGCTCACTGGTTCTTTGAAGTGAGTCAGCGACCGTCCATGATCGCCACGATGCCCAAGCCTTAAATCGACGGCATCTGTTCCGGCCTCTTCGCGAGCAAGCTCGCTCCCACATTGTTTTTGGGTATGGCAGAAACCTCTGTTGCAACACCAATCCTGTGGGAGCGAGCCTGCTCGCGAATGCACCACCTCGGTTCCAGCGGCAGCGCTGCAAAAATCAGCGTCACCAAAACCTCTACCTCTCGCTGATCTTCACGCAATCCCACCCGGCTCATTGCATCGCCCCCACATCAAACTCCAACGGCTTGCCCGGCTTCTGCCCAATCCCGTACCAGTCCAGTTTGCGCGTCAGCACCATAAACACACCGAGCAGACCGAACAGCAACAACGAGCCCATCAGCAGCGCGTAATCCTCGGCACTCAGCAATCCATAGAGCAGGCCATACAGCGCCGCCAACCCTGCCGAAAAACTCAAGCCATGCCGCACGCTGTGCAGCACATGGCAGACGTAAAACCCGATCAACAACACGCAACCACTGGCCGACAGCAGATACGCCAGGGCAAACCCGATGTGCTCCGACAGCGACAGCAACAGCAAATAGAAGAACGCCAGCGCGACACCGACCAACGCGTACTGCACAGGGTGCACCGCGAGGCTCTTGAGCACTTCGAAGAGGAAGAAACCGGCGAACGTCAGAACGATGAACAGCAGCGCATATTTGATCGCCCGATCGCTCTTCAGATACTGATCCACCGGGTCGATGAAACTCACCCCAAAGCTGCGGCCGTTGAACGCCTCGCAATCATTGCCGCTCACGCAACGGCTCATCGCGTCTTGCAGGTTGGTGGAGAAAAACGTGGTCTGCCAATCGGCGCTGAAGCCCTGATCGTTGATCTCACGTTTGGCCGGCAGGAAGTTGCCGATAAAACTCGGATGCGGCCAGTTAGCCGCGAGGCTGACGCTGCTGGTCTTGCCCACCGGCAGCACCTGCAATGAACCGGTACCCTGCAGGCGCAGGTCGAAACCGAAGGCCAGCTCCGTGGTTTTACGGGTGTCGAGAAGCGGCAGCGTCACCCGTACGCCTTCACCGAGCCAGCCGACTTGCGTACCGGGAACGAAGTCCAGGCGCTGGCCATCGAGTTCCAGTTTCAGCGCATTTTCGATACCGCGAATGTCGCTGATGCCGACCGCGAGAAACGGCGCATCGAACTGGTAGTCGCTGAAATCTTCTTTAATGCCCAATTGCGCCGGCAGCGAAAAATGGCCGTTGATGCGGTTGTCGGCATGGAACAGCCGGGCCTCATAAATGCCCCGCGCCCGCAGTTCGGTTTGCACCTGGCCGTCGAGTTCGAAACGCTCCGGCAAGAAATACAAACGCCCGCGCTCTTCGCTCGGTTCGTCGTAGCGCTGGTTGGTCTTGTCGTTGGTTTTCCAGTTGTGAATCACTTTGCGGTACGGCACCACCATCACCGGCCCGCGCAGTTGCTGGCTGTAGCTGGAACTGCGGGCGATGTCTTCGAGCACGCCGTCGCGCAACTGTTGGCGGTCGTCGATCACGCCGTCGATCATCAGCAGCGGGATCAGTAACAGCAGGATCAGCAAGGCGATGGCGCCGAGCTTGATGGTCAGATTCTTGTTCATGGGACTCTCCCTGTTTGGATGGGCAGAGTCTGGTGACGCGGTGTGGGGGTTTTGTGGGGGGAATGTGGAGATTGTGTGGAGACTTAACCGGCCCCTTCGCGAGCAGGCTCGCTCCCACATTGGATCTGCGTCGTTCACAAATACCCTGTGGGAGCGAGCCTGCTCGCGAAGGACGCACCTCGGTATCAAGGCAAGCGCAGTGTCACTTCAACACCGTTTTCGACATTGCGGATCTGCATAGACCCACCATGCAGCTTGACCACTTCTTCAACGAAGTTGAGCCCCAACCCCGTGCTTTTGCGCCCACTGTCCGGACGCGGCAAGGAGTAAAAACGCTCGGTCAAACGCGGCAGAGCGTAATCGGGAATCGGCGCGGTTTCATTGAACAGACGCAGTTCAATCTGCTCACCCCGGCGCTCGGCACTGAATCGCAGCGACCCCTCACGCGGTGTGAAATCCAGCGCATTCTCCAGCAAATTATCCAACGCCTGACGCAGCAAAAACGGCTCGCCGATCAGCAACAGGTCCTCCGCAATGGTCTGCTCGACCCGCAACTGCTTGGCTTCAATCCGCGCCGCCTGCCCGTGCAGCAACTCATCGACCAACACCGCTAAAGGCACGGCGACCCGTTCTTCAAGACCCTGACGCTGTTCCACCTGGGCCAGATTCAGCAGCCGTTCGATCAACTGCTGCATGCGCGCGCTTTCGCTGTCGATGTTGCCGACAAAACGCAGTCGCTGAACCGGCGGCATTTCCCCTTGCAGCAACTCCGCCGCGCCACGAATCGCCGCCAGCGGACTTTTCAATTCATGGGTCAGCGTGTGCACGTAACGCTCGACATAGGCCTTGCCCTCCAGCTGCGTGCGCATCTGCTCCACGGCGGTGGCGAGTTGTTCCAGTTCGCCGCCGCGATAATGTGGCACTTCCACGCGCCGACCTTCACTCACCGCTTGGGCATAACCGGTCAAACGGTGCAGCGCACGGCTTAGCCACCACGACAGCAACGCGCCAAGCAACAGACCGAGGCCGATCAACCCGGCGCCGTAAAACAGCAGGCGTTTTTCCGTGCGATCGACATACGGCTGCAATGAGCTGTTGGGCTTGGCCACGGTGACCACGCCGATGATCTGGCCGTTGTCGCGGATCGGTGCGCCGACGTGCATCACAGAAGAAGTGGCGTCGTCCGGATCACTGCGGGTTGAGCGTGCACCGTACTCACCGCGCAGGGTCAGGTAGACATCGTTCCAGCGCGAGTAATCCTGACCGACCGCGACGCCGCTGGAGTCCAGCACGACGACGCCTTTGGCGTCGGTCACGTAGATACGGTGGTTGACCTGATTCTTCGGCAATCCCCAAATGCTCGCCTGCGGCTGACGCTCGCCATAAGCGCGCAGCAACTCGGGCCAACGGTTCTCGCTGAGGGTGCCGGCCTTGAAATCGTCGCGCAGGACTTCCGCCATCAGGTTGGCGGTGTCGACCAGGGTTTCTTCAGTGGACTGGCGCACGCCAGGACGGATTTCTTCCATCACCGTGTTGAGCACGAAATAACCGGTCAGGCCGATAAACAGCACGTACACCAGAAATATCCGCAGCCCCAGCGACATCAGCTGTGCCCCGGGCTGTAGCTGTAACCGAGGCCACGATGGGTCTGGATTGGCTCGGCGTCGGCGCGCACCAGTCGCAACTTGGCGCGCACGCTTTTGATGTGGCTGTCGATGCTGCGCTCGTAACCGGCGTCCGCTGCCACGCCCAATGCATCCAGTAATTGCTCGCGGCTGAAGACACGCTCGGGTTGTTCGAGCAGGCATTGCAGCAGGCGGAATTCGTGGCGCGTGAGGCTCAGGGCCTGGCCGCGATAGAGGATTTGCACACGCTCGGGATCGATGCGAAACAGCGCGGCAGAAGCCTCAATCGCCGGGCGCGGCGCCATGCGTTTAAGAATGGCCTTGACCCGCGCGGCCACTTCTCGCGGGCTGAACGGCTTGACCACGTAATCGTCGGCGCCGATTTCCAGCCCGACCACGCGATCGATCTCGGCATCCCGGGCGCTGAGGAACAAGACCGGCACTTCGCTGAAGCGCCGCAGTTGTTTACAGGTTTCGAAACCGCTGATGTCCGGCAGGCCGATGTCGAGGATGATCAGATCGGCCGGGCTCTGCCGCTGATGCTCCAGCGCCGCTGCGCCGAGGCTCAGCCACGTGGTGCCGAACCCCTCGCCCTGCAGGGCAAAAATCAGCGTGTCGGCAATCGCCGCTTCGTCTTCGACAATCAGGATATGAGGCATGGCGTCCGAGCCCGTGGGTTAGTGCGCGAACGGTGCCCCAAGCCTGACGCTACGTCAATGAGCCCCCTTAGCAGTCTGGCTTGTCGGCTGTGAAACGACGGGCCGGATTCACTGCTGCGCCAAATTCACGCAAGGCCTTGGCACCGATCAGCAGCGGGTAGTTGAAGTTGCTGCGGTCGGTCAGGTTGACCTCGACGGTACGCTTGACGTTGCCCAGGCACAGTTCCAGATCGACCACCGGGCGCTTGGCGACTTCGGTGCTTTCGCCCTCGTCCTCTTCGTCCGAGCGGCTCTTGATCTTGCTGATCCGCGCGACCTTGTGTTCGTAGACTTTATTACTGGCGTCTTTGGTGCCGAGGCGGAAACGCACCCACTCATCGCCGTCGCGGGTGAAGGTTTCGATGTCCTTGGCCGACAGCGAGGCGGTCAGCGCGCCGGTGTCCATCTTGGCCTTGAGCACTTCGCCGCCGATCTCCGGCAGCGCGATGTATTCGTAGCGCCCGTACAGGGTCGGCTCGGCGGCCATGACCGGTAAGGCGACGAGGGCAAACAGTGCAAGGAGGGATTTCACGTAAGGGGCTTCCTTGAGAGGTTGGGCAACGGGATTTTAGACCGTTGCGCGCTTGATCGTTCCCACGCTCTGCGTGGGCATGCATCCATTGACGCTCTGCGTCACAGGGACGCGGAGCGTCCCGGGCGGCGTTACCACGCAGAGCGTGGGAACGATCAGGTTAACGCGACTGAAGTGAAACATTTGTCACCACCGATTTGGCCTGCCGCGCGAAGCTGCTTATCATGGCGCGTCCATCAGTTTTTCAAAGAGTTGCCTATGCGCCGCCTGCTCACCGGCTGTTTTGTCACCCTGCTGCTGTTGCTCAACACCCTGATCCTGATCGGGCCATTGATGGTGTTTGCCCTGCTCAAACTGGTCGCCCCGGGCCGCTGGCGCGACTATGCGTCGGGGGCGGTGATGTGGATCGCCGAGACCTGGGCCGAGGTCGACAAGCTGATTTTCCGTCTGTGCATCCCCACCCGATGGGACATTCGCGGCGGCGAAGATCTGCGTGGCGACACCTCGTATCTGGTGGTCAGCAATCACCAGTCGTGGGTCGACATCCCGGCGCTGATCCAGACGCTCAACCGGCGCACGCCGTTCTTCAAATTCTTCCTCAAGAAAGAACTGATCTGGGTACCGTTTCTGGGACTGGCGTGGTGGGCGCTGGATTACCCGTTCATGAAGCGCTACACCAAGGCATTCCTGGCGAAGAACCCCGAGCTGGCGGGCAAAGATCTGGAAATCACCAAACAGGCCTGCGAGCTGTTCAAGCGTCAGCCGGTGACGGTGGTGAATTATCTGGAAGGCACGCGTTATACGGCGGCGAAAAGCACCGAACAGCAATCACCGTTCAACCACCTGCTCAAGCCCAAGGCCGGTGGCGTGGCGTTTGTGTTGGCGGCGATGGGTGAGCAACTGGACGCGATTCTCGACGTCACCGTGGTTTATCCACAGGAGAACATTCCGGGGTTCTGGGATCTGATCAGCGGCAACGTGCCGCGCGTGATCATCGATATCAAGACCCGCGAACTCGACCCGGCGCTGTGGCAGGGCGATTACGAGAACGATCCTGTGTTTCGCCAGACGGTCCAGAGCTGGGTCAACCAGCTCTGGAACGAGAAGGATCAGCGCATCGCCGAACTGCGCGGCGAGCGCCGCTGAATCAGCTACCGGTGCCGGCGCCCCAGATGCTGCCCAGGCTTTGCAGCAGTGGGCCGCCGACGCCTTGATCGCCCAGATACTTGAGCAGCACCGGGGCAAACTGGCCGACCATGCCGCTGTCCATGCCCAGTGCGCTGAAGGCATTGTTCAGGTCGTTGGTGTCCTTGACGTTACCCAGCGCATTCTCCAGCCCGGCAGACTTGCCGGATGAGCCGAGCAACCCGCTCAACGCCGCCAGATTGCCGCTGCCGCCCGACAACTTGTCGATGCCCGGCACTTCTTTGGCCAACTGCGAATAATCAGTGCTGCTCAATTGGTTCTTCGCCAGCCCCAACATGGCGCTGGTGCCACCGACAGCTTGCTGCGGCGTAACGCCCAGACCGGTGACGGCTTGCAGCAGGCCGGCGGTTTCCGAGGTCGGCGCCGCAGCGGTGGCCGCGTTGCCGCCCTGCATGCTCGAGGCAGCCTTGGTCACGTCGTCCAGGCTGAAACCGGCGAACACCGGGCTGGCCGCAAGGGTCATCAGCGAAGCCATGGCAATACCGCGTGAAATCTTCATTCAGACATCCTCTTGCGCTGTGAAAAACGTCCATCGTTGGACGATAAAACTGCCGGTTTGACCGGGTAGGCGCAGGCATGTTCCTGCCCTGCGCATCCATTTTCATCATACCCACGTATATGAATCGTGAAACCCCGGAATTGCCGCGATGAATGGCACAACCGCTGTCGCTGAACTAGCCTGTGAACAAGCCGAGCCTCGCCCTCGTGCGCTCAGTCTTGCCTGGAGAGTCGTCATTTCCGCCGCCGACACCGATCAGTTGCGACAGCTCTTGGCCCAGTGTTCACTGGGTGATCGTCGCGCCTTCGAAACCCTTTACCGCAGCGTCGGCCCGCGTCTGCACGGCGTGGCCCTGCGTTTCATGGGCCGCGCAGATCTGGCCGAAGAAGTGCTGCAGGAAGCCTTCGTGCGTATCTGGAACAACGCCTCACGCTACGAATCGCACCTGTCGGCGCCGTTGACGTGGATGATCAACATCACCCGTAATCAGGCCATCGACCAGTTGCGCAAACACCGCGACCGGCCGCTGACTGATCTGGAACAGGATGCACTGGCGGACGAAAGCCCCTCAGCGCATGAGCAATTGAACAGCGCTCGCGAAGCCACCGCGCTGAACCGTTGCCTGGAAACCCTCGACAGCATGCAGCGCCAGTCGATCACCGTGGCTTACTTTCAGGGCTTGTCCTGCTTGGAACTCGCCGAACACCTGGCAGCGCCGCTGGGCTCGGTGAAGTCGTGGATCCGCCGGGGCATGGAACGCCTGCGCCGGTGCCTTGAATCATGAACTACCAGACCCCGGCCCTGCGCCGCGCCCTCGCAGCCGATTACGCGATTGGTCTGATGTCAGCGCCTGCGCGTCGACGGTTTGAGCAGTTGCTGCTGGATGACGCTGCGCTCAGGGCCGAACTGGCGCAGTGGCAGGGAACGCTGGTGAGCCTCACCGAATCCCTGCCGGAACACCCGGTGCCCGAGCGCGTCTGGCAAGGCATCACCGCGCGCATCGAGCCGCAAGCGCTGCACGTCCCCGCAAAACGGCCATTCTGGAACTGGCTACGACTCACCGCTGCGGCCTGCTCCATCGCCGTGTTGGTGTTCCTCGGCTCGCTGTACAACCGCGACGACGCCCGCTACCGCGCCACGCTGCTGACAGCCGATGCGCAACCGGCGCTGAAGGTCGAGGCGCATGCGGAATACCTGCAAGTCGAGCCGCTGACACTGGCGGCGGTCGAGCCTGATCACAGCCTGGAACTGTGGGCGATTCCTGCTGACGGGAAACCGATTTCCCTCGGCGTTATTCCGGCGGGAGGCAAAGGCAAGGTTGAGCTGAGCGAGGCGCAGAAAGTGTTGATCGGGAGACCGATTGCATTGGCGGTCAGTCTTGAGCCTAAAGGTGGTTCGCCGACCGGGCAGCCGACGGGGCCGGTTCTGTATCAGGGTGCTCTGGCAGCCCTTTGAAGCAAAGCCCCCTAGCCCTCCCGAAACGTCGGACCGCCCGGAGGGAGAGGGGACTGACCGTGGGATATTGACGTAATACGCCGAAGTGAAAGACTTGCGTTGAATCCATAGTCGCCTCGATCTCTCAGGTCGATGCATAACACCAGACACCTCGGTCGGTCCCCTCTCCCTACGGGCGGTCCGACGTTTCGGGAGGGCTGGGGTGAGGGTAGCTTTTGACCTGGGCTTGCAACAAAAAACGGCGACCCTGAAGTCGCCGTTTTGTATCGAGCTTAAGCCCTACGCCGCACTAAACAACTTGTGCGGATCAATCACAAACTTCTTCGGCACGCCCGCATCGAATTCGCCGTAACCTTCCGGCGCCTGATCGAGGCTGATCACCTGCACGCCCACCACTTCAGCGATGTTGATGCGATCCCACATGATCGCCTGCATCAGTTGGCGGTTGTACTTCATCACTGGGGTCTGGCCGGTGTGGAAGCTGTGCGACTTGGCCCAGCCCAGACCGAAGCGAATGCTCAGGCTGCCCATCTTCGCGGCGGCGTCCACGGCACCCGGATCTTCGGTGACGTACAAGCCCGGAATACCAATCTTGCCGGCAACACGCACCACGCCCATCAGTGAGTTCAGTACGGTGGCCGGTGCTTCCGATTTGGCACCGTCATGGCCGTGACCGCGGGCTTCGAAACCGACGCAGTCCACCGCGCAGTCAACTTCCGGTTCGCCCAACAGCGCGGCGATCTGTTCGTGCAGCGGCGCGTCTTTCGACAGGTCGACGATTTCAAAACCCTGCGCTTTGGCGTGAGCCAAACGGATGGTGTTGACGTCGCCGATGATCACCACCGCAGCACCCAGCAGACGCGCGGAAGCGGCAGCAGCCAGACCGACCGGGCCAGCGCCGGCGATGTAAACGGTGCTGCCCGGACCAACGCCGGCAGTGACCGCGCCGTGGTAACCGGTCGGGAGGATGTCGGAGAGGCAGGTCAGGTCGCGGATTTTCTCCATGGCCTTGTCGCGGTCCGGCAGTTTCAGCAGGTTGAAGTCAGCGTACGGTACCAGCACGTATTCGGCTTGGCCGCCGGTCCAATCGCCCATGTCGACATAACCGTAAGCACCGCCGGCACGGGCCGGGTTGACGGTCAGGCAGACGCCGGTGTGTTGCTCTTTGCAGGAACGGCAGCGCCCGCAAGCCACGTTGAACGGCACGGACACCAGATCACCGATCTTCAGGTTTTCGACGTCGGAGCCTTTTTCGATCACCTCGCCGGTGATTTCGTGGCCCAGCACCAGACCGGTCTGCGCCGTCGTACGGCCGCGCACCATGTGCTGGTCGGAGCCGCAGATATTGGTGGAGACCACACGCAGGATCACACCGTGCTCGATCTTCCTGCCACGCGGATCCTGCATTTTCGGATAGTCGATTTTCTGTACTTCGACCTTGCCAGCGCCGAGATACACCACACCACGATTGCCAGACATGCTTTCACCTCGCTGTTGTTTTTATGGAACCGCGTTGCCCAGGCAGGCAGCGCGTTGAATGCTCGGGTTACTGCTCGTGATAGCTATCTAAAGAACGACCGTACGATTGGCGTTGAGGAAAACTCTCCGCTCAATGTGATATCCAACCGCCCGCGCCAAGGTCAGGCCTTCAATGTCGCGCCCCTTGGCAATCAGATCCTCTGGGTAATGACTGTGATCCACCGCCTCGACACCCTGGGCAATGATCGGCCCTTCATCGAGATCGTTATTGATGTAATGCGCCGTCGCGCCGACCAGTTTCACCCCTTTGTTATAAGCCTGGTGATACGGCTTGGCGCCCTTGAAGCCCGGCAGCAACGAGTGATGAATGTTGATCGCCTTGCCATCGAGCTTGCGGCACAGCTCCGGCGACAACACCTGCATGTAGCGGGCGAGGATCACCAGTTCGGCGCCGGACTCTTCGATCACCTGCCACACCTGACGCTCCTGCGACGGCTTGTCGTTGGGGTCGAGGGGGAAATGGTAGTAGGGAATTTGGTGCCAGTCGGCCAGCGGCTTCAAATCCGGATGGTTGGAGACCACCGCCGCGACGTCCATGGACAACTGGCCGATGCGCTGGCGGTAGAGCAAATCGTTGAGGCAGTGATCAGCCTTGGAGACCATGATCACCACTTTTGGCCGGTAGTTCGGCGCGGTCAGCTCGAAGATCATGCCGAAGGCTTGGCCTCGCTCGGCCAAGCCTGCGCGGAAGGATTGCTCGTCGAAACCGTCGGGCTGACGGAATTCCACGCGAATGAAAAAACGCCCGGAGAGGCGGTCATCGAACGAATGGTGCTCAGTGACGTAGCAACCCTGCTCGAACAGAAAACGCGTGACCGCGTCCACCGTGCCGAGGACGCTGGGGCAGTCGGCGGTCAGAATCCATGTGTCTGGGGCGCGGCTCATCGTTGTTTCTCCTAGGCCTGAACGCTGAGGCCGTACTCGGCGGACGCATCCTGCAACCACAACCACCAGTAATCCGAGAAGCTGCGACGGATCAGCAATTCCCAAGTGTCTTCGGCGGTGTGGCGAATCATCAGCTGCGACTTGGCGAACACCGTGCCAACCGCTTTACCGACCGGGAAGTTGTTCGGGTGCACGTCGTAGCTGGTGGATTTCATCAGCACCTGACGCACGTTCGGTCCGCTCAGCTCGAGTACTTGCTGGCCACCGCTGACGTTGACGATCGCGATGTGCAGATCACCCAAGGCTTCACGCAGTTGCTGTTCGGCGGCGAATTCTTCACCGCTTGGCACGATCAGCAGCCACTCGTCCGGGCCCATCCATTGCAGGCTGGTTTCGCCTTTGACGATCACGCTCAGAGCGCCGGGCAATTCAATGCCCAGGGCTTTGTGCACACCGGCGGCGAACGCGGCATCGTGGCCATCGCCACGAATGGTCAGGTGGCCGAGGAGTTTCTTTTCCCGCACGATCACGCCGGCGTTCTTGCGGCCCTTGCCGACCAGGCTGGCGAGGTCGGCATGGTGCAGCGACGACTCGGCCTTGGCCTCGGTAGTAGGGCGTTGTTGGTACACGTTGGCTGTGGTCATAAAGCACCTTCTGAATTCTGTAGGTTCCTGCGGTGGCTGATCTGCCGCTTTCGCGAGCAGGCTCGCTCCCACAGGGGAACGCAGTCGAATGTGGGAGCGAGCCTGCTCGCGAATAGCCGCCCGCCCACAGTTCTTGAGGCCGTCAGATGTTCTGGCGATCCCCCTTCGGATCGAAGAACACCGAAGACACGATTTCCGCCTCGATCACGCTGCCATCGGCCAGCGGTGCAAACACCCGCTCACCGAGGCGCTTCAGACCGCCCTTGACCACACCCATGGCAAACGAATAACCGAGGGAGTTGTGCGCGTAACTGGAAGTCACGTGGCCGACCATGGTCATCGGAATCGCCTGCTTGGTGTTGAACACCAACTGCGCACCTTCCGGCAGCCACACGTTCGGATCGATCGGCTTCAACCCGACCAGTTGCTTACGCTGGTCCTTCACGCAGTCTTCACGGTTCATCCCACGCTGGCCGATCCACGAGAACGGTTTGGTGCGACCCACACACCAGCCCATGTTCAAGTCGTCTGGAGTCATCGAGCCGTCAGTGTCCTGGCCAACGATGATGAAACCCTTCTCGGCGCGCAGTACGTGCATGGTTTCGGTGCCGTACGGGGTCAGGTTGTACTGCTTGCCGGCCTCGACGATTTTCTCCAGCACGCCCATCGCGTAGTCGGCCTGGACGTTGACTTCGTACGACAGCTCACCGGTGAACGAGATACGGAACACCCGCGCCGGCACGTCGCCGACCAGACCTTCTTTCCAGGTCATGAACGGGAACGCTTCGTTGCTCAGATCAATGTCGGTCACGGCGCTGAGCAGCTTGCGGCTGTTCGGCCCGGACAGGGTCATGGTCGCCCAGTGGTCGGTGACGGAAGTGAAGTAGACCTTCATGTCCGGCCATTCGGTCTGGTGGTACAGCTCCAGCCATTGCAGCACGCGAGCCGCGCCGCCGGTGGTGGTGGTCATGACGAAATGGTTGTCGGCCAGGCACGCCGTGACACCGTCGTCGAAGACCATGCCGTCTTCTTTGCACATCAAACCGTAGCGCGCCTTGCCCACGTCGAGCTTGGTCCAGGCGTTGGTGTACACGCGGTTGAGGAACTCGCGGGCATCCGGGCCCTGGATGTCGATCTTGCCGAGGGTCGAGGCGTCGAGCAGGCCGACGCTGTCGCGCACGGCTTTGCATTCACGCTTCACGGCGGCATGCAGGTCTTCACCGTTTTTCGGGAAATACCAAGGACGCTTCCACTGACCGACGTCTTCAAACTCGGCGCCGTTCTTCACGTGCCAGGCATGCAGGGCGGTGTGACGCACCGGTTCGAAGATGTGCCCACAGTGACGACCGGCCACGGCGCCGAAAGTCACCGGCGTGTAGTTCGGGCGGAACATCGTGGTGCCCATCTGCGGGATGGTCACGTTCAGCGAGCGGGCGGCGATGGCCAGACCGTTGACGTTGCCGAGCTTGCCCTGATCGGTGCCGAAGCCCAGCGCTGTGTAGCGTTTGACGTGCTCGACCGACTCGAAACCTTCGCGCGTTGCCAGCTCGATACCACCGGCAGTGACGTCGTTCTGGAAGTCGACGAACTGCTTTGGCGCCCGTGCCGAGTTCTTTTCATGCGGCACCTGGAACAGCGCCAAGGTCGGTTCTTCGAGACGGCTCAGGGCTTTCGGCAAGGTGCCTTCAACCGCAGCGAAACCGGCCTCGCTGGCAGCGCGCACGCCACCTTCAAAACCATCAGCCAGCGAATCACCGAGACCGTAAACGCCGTTGATGCCACCGACGCACACGCGTTTCTGCGGAGCCTCGCCCGGTACGAAACCGAGGATGTCTTCGCGCCAGGTCGGCTTGCCACCCAAGTGCGAAGCCAAGTGGACGACAGGACTGTAGCCGCCGGAACTGGCGACCACATCGCAGTCGAGCCACTCGCCAGGACTGGTCACGGCATGGGCTTTCACATCAATCGCAGCAACGCGGGCAGCGGTCACACGCTTGCTGCCACGGGCTTCAATCACAGCGCTGCCAGTGAGAATCCGAATACCTTTGGCGCGCGCCTCTTCCACCAGCGCACCACGCGGATTGCTGCGGGCATCAGCGATAGCCACCACTTGCAGACTGGCATCGAGCCAATCCAGCGCCACCCGATAGGCGTGATCGTTGTTGGTCGAAAGCACCAGTTTCTTGCCCGGAGCTACGCCGTAGCGACGCACATAAGTCGAGACAGCACCGGCGAGCATGTTGCCCGGCACGTCGTTGTTGCCGTAGACCAGCGGACGCTCATGCGCACCGGTCGCCAGTACCACACGCTTGGCGCGAACACGGTGGATGCGCTGACGCACTTGACCGATTGGCGCGCGGTCACCGAGGTGATCGGTAAGGCGTTCGTGAATGGTCAGGAAGTTGTGGTCGTGGTAACCGTTGACCGTGGCGCGCGGCAACAGCAGCACGTCCGGGGTGTTCTTCAGTTCAGTGATGACACTGGCAACCCAGTCCATCGCCGGTTTGCCATCAAGGCTTTCGCGGGAATCGAGCAGGCTGCCGCCGAACTCTTCCTGCTCGTCGGCCAGAATCACTCGGGCACCGCTGCGCGCCGCGGCCAGTGCAGCGGCGAGACCAGCCGGGCCGGCGCCGACGATCAGCACGTCGCAGTGCTGGTTCATGTAGTCGTAAGTGTCCGGATCGACTTCGGTCGGCGAGCGGCCCAGACCGGCAGCCTTGCGGATGTACTTCTCGTAGGTCATCCAGAACGATTGCGGGTACATGAAGGTTTTGTAGTAGAAACCCGGCGGCATCAGCTTGCCGCCGACCTTGCCGAGAATGCCCATCATGTCGTTGTTGACGCTCGGCCAGCCGTTGGTGCTGGTCGCGACCAGACCTTGATACAGCGCCTGTTGCGTGGCACGCACGTTGGGGATTTGCGTGGCTTCGGTCGCGCCAATCTGCAGCACCGCGTTCGGCTCTTCGGCACCGGCGGCGAAGATCCCGCGAGGACGCGAATACTTGAAGCTGCGGCCAATGATGTCGACGCCGTTGGCGATCAGCGCGGCGGCCAGCGAGTCACCCTCGAAGCCTTTGTAGCTCTGACCGTTGAAGGTGAAGCTCAGCACTTTGTTGCGGTCGATCCGTCCACCGTTGGACAGGCGATTGGTCTGGCTCATACCTTCTCTCCCAGCGCCGTCGTGGCTGTTTTCGCCGAATCAGCCTTGTCGGTGAATTGCGGCTTGGTGCCGATCTTGTAGGTTTCGAGAATCTCGTAGGTCACGGTGTCGCGAGTGACGTTGAAGTACTGACGGCAACCGGCGACGTGATCCCACAGTTCATGGTGCAGACCGCGCGGGTTGTCGCGGAAGAACATGTAGTCGCCCCACTCCTCGTCGGTGCAGGCGCCTGGATCGAGCGGGCGCGGAATGTGCGCCTGACCGGATGCGTGGAATTCCTCTTCGGAGCGCAGTTCGCCGCAGTGAGGACAGAAGATATGCAACATGGGGATTTCTCCTGTTAGTGGGCAACCGCAGCAGCGCCGTGTTCATCGATCAACGCACCGTTGTGGAAACGGTCGATGGAGAAAGGTGCGGCCAACGGGTGCATTTCACCCTTGGCCAGACTTGCGGCAAACACGTTGCCCGAGCCAGGTGTAGCTTTGAAACCACCGGTGCCCCAACCGCAGTTGAAGAACATGTTCGGCACCGGGGTTTTCGAGATGATCGGGCAAGCGTCCGGGGTGGTGTCGACGATGCCGCCCCACTGGCGGTTCATGCGTACGCGGGACAACACCGGGAACATCTCGACGATGGCCTGAATGGTGTGTTCGATCACCGGGTACGAACCACGCTGGCCGTAGCCGTTGTAGCCGTCGATACCCGCGCCGATCACCAGGTCGCCCTTGTCGGACTGACTGATGTAACCGTGCACGGCGTTGGACATGATCACGCTGTCGATAATCGGTTTGATCGGCTCGGACACCAGTGCTTGCAGCGGGTGGGATTCGATCGGCAGACGGAAACCGGCGAGCTTGGCCATGTGCCCGGAGTTACCTGCGGTGACCACACCGACGCGCTTGGCGCCGATGAAACCCTTGTTGGTTTCAACACCGATGCACACGCCGTTTTCCTTGCGGAAACCGATCACTTCGGTCTGCTGGATCAAGTCCACGCCCAAGGCGTCGGCGGCACGGGCGAAGCCCCAGGCCACGGCATCGTGACGGGCAACGCCGCCGCGACGCTGAACGGTCGCACCCATCACCGGGTAGCGGGTGTTTTTCGAGCAGTCGAGGTACGGAATCTCGTCAGCGACTTGCTTAGCGTTGAGCAGTTCGCCATCGACGCCGTTGAGGCGGTTGGCGCTGACCCGACGCTCTGAATCACGAATGTCCTGCAGGGTGTGGCACAGGTTGTAGACGCCACGCTGGGAGAACATCACGTTGTAGTTGAGATCCTGCGACAGGCCTTCCCACAATTTCATCGCGTGTTCGTAAAGGTGCGCCGACTCGTCCCACAGGTAGTTGGAACGCACGATGGTGGTATTGCGCGCGGTGTTACCGCCGCCTAGCCAGCCCTTCTCGACCACGGCGACGTTGGTGATGCCGTGTTCTTTCGCCAGGTAATAAGCAGTCGCCAGACCGTGCCCGCCGCCGCCGACGATGACCACGTCGTAGACCTTTTTCGGCGTCGGCGTGCGCCACATGCGCTGCCAGTTTTCGTGGTGGCTGAGGGAGTGTTTGAAGAGGCCGAAGCCCGAATAGCGTTGCATAGTCAGTTACTCCAGAACACTCAGCGATAAACCGGGAAGTCTGCGCACAGGGCCGACACTTGCTGGGCAACATTGGCCTCGACATCGGCATCACCGAGGTTGTCGAGGATGTCGCAGATCCAGCCAGCCAACACTTCGCACTGGGTCACTTTGAAACCGCGAGTGGTGACCGCCGGGGTGCCGATGCGCAGGCCCGAGGTCACGAATGGCGATTGCGGATCGTTCGGCACGGCGTTCTTGTTGACGGTGATGTGCGCACGGCCCAGGGCGGCGTCGGCGTCTTTACCCGTCAGGCCCTGACGGATCAGACTGACCAGGAACAAATGGTTGTCGGTGCCGCCGGACACTACATCGTAGCCACGTTTGATAAACACGCTGGCCATCGCCTGAGCGTTGTCGATCACTTGTTGCTGATAAGCCTTGAAGCCCGGCTCCAGCGCTTCCTTGAAGCATACGGCTTTACCGGCGATGACGTGCATCAGCGGGCCGCCCTGAGCGCCGGGGAACACAGCAGCGTTGAGCTTCTTCTCGATCTCTTCGTTGGACTTGGCCAGGATCAAGCCGCCACGTGGGCCGCGCAGGGTTTTGTGCGTGGTGGTGGTGACCACGTCGGCGTACGGCAGCGGGTTCGGGTACAGACCGGCAGCGACCAGACCAGCGACGTGGGCCATGTCGACGAACAGCAGCGCGCCGACCTTGTCAGCGATCTGACGGAAGCGCGGGAAGTCCAGAGTCTTCGAGTAAGCGGAGAAACCGGCGACGATCATTTTCGGCTTGGATTCGACGGCCAGACGCTCGACTTCGTCGTAATCGATCAGCCCGGTATCGGTGTTGATGCCGTACTGCACAGCGTTGTAGAGCTTGCCCGAGGACGACACTTTGGCGCCGTGGGTCAGGTGACCGCCGTGGGCCAGGCTCATGCCGAGGATGGTGTCGCCCGGCTGGATCAGCGCCAGGTACACAGCACTGTTGGCCGAAGAACCGGAGTGCGGCTGGACGTTGGCGTAATCGGCACCGAACAGTTGCTTGGCGCGTTCGATGGCCAGTGCTTCGACTTTATCGACGTGCTCGCAGCCACCGTAGTAGCGCTTGCCCGGATAGCCTTCGGCGTATTTGTTGGTCAGGCCGCTGCCTTGCGCTTCCATCACGCGTTTGCTGGTGTAGTTCTCCGACGCGATCAGCTCGATGTGATCTTCCTGACGTTGCTCCTCGGCATTCATCGCCGCCAGCAGTGCATCGTCGTAACCCTGGATCTGGTCTTGCTTGCTGAACATCGCGTCTCTCCCAGCGGCATCTGTGCGCCATTCGTCTCGGTAAGGCACCGGCAATCACGGCAGTGCCCTTTGATGCCGATGGTATGACCGGCGCAGACAGCTCAAATGCCTGCGCGCGCCACGCAAAGGTGCGTTTACGACATGGCTGGAAATGGCTTATTCGAAACGCCGTAGATCCTCTGTGGGAGCGAGCCTGCTCGCGAAAGCGGTCTGTCAGCCAACTTCTATGTTGGATGTGCCGGCCTCTTCGCGAGCAGGCTCGCTCCCACAGGGGTCAGGTGTATGCAGTGCGGATGGCGAGCAGCAGGAGGAAATGCGCGGGATAGAGTGCGTAGGCCCAGCGGCGCATTGGCGGTGGCTGGAGATGTCGCACATGTCGCAACAGGAACATTCCGAGCATTGGCGCAAACAGGCATGTCGCAATACCAAGAATGGCGACGCTACTGCCGAACCTCGCCGAGTCGTAAAGCACTTGCCACTGATTCGCTGCGAGGCATATCAAACCCGGCAGCAAGCTGAAATACCACGGCCGGCGAAACACCAGCAGCATCGCCAACGGCAACAGCACCCCGAAAAAGCCGAACATCAGTCGTTCCGGGAAAACTATCGCCAGCACCAGCGCAGCAACGCCCAGCAATCGCGACATCACCGATGGATCATGCCTCCCCCGCGCCACCAATAACCCCAGCGCCAGCGTCGGCATCACATTCAAGGTATCGGGCTCTGGAATGTACAACCGGTAAGGAATTTCGCTCAGCGCACTGAACAGCAACAACCACCCCAGATACCGCCACTCCATCCTCCGCGAGCCATCCCGCGAAAGATTCGCCGCCATCGCCAGACAAAACCACGGAAACGCCAGCCGCCCCGGCACATAAAGCCAATCGGCGGAGAAGCCAACGTATCGCAGGTGGTCGAGCAACATGCTCAGCAGCGCCAGCCACTTGAGCAGATCCAGTGCGCCGTCGCGTTTAGTCAGGTGCATAATCGGCCTGCGTCCATGTAATGTTCTGACAGCGACATCCCGTGTGCTCCCCGGAAGATCTTCGGTAAAGTGCGCACCATCATTGACCACGAGCCTTCACAAGAGTCTCGACCACGGAAGCCGGCCATGACCGACAAGAGCCAACAATTCGCCAGCGACAACTACTCCGGTATCTGCCCTGAAGCCTGGGCTGCGATGGAGCAGGCCAACCACGGCCACCAACGCGCGTATGGCGACGATGAATGGACCGCACGCGCGTCCGACCATTTCCGCCAATTGTTTGAAACCGACTGCGAAGTGTTCTTCGCCTTCAACGGCACCGCCGCCAACTCGCTGGCCCTGTCGTCGCTGTGCCAGAGTTACCACAGCGTGATCTGCTCGGAAACCGCCCACGTCGAAACCGACGAATGCGGCGCCCCGGAATTCTTCTCCAACGGCTCGAAACTGCTGATCGCCGGCACTGAAAACGGCAAGATCACCCCGCAATCGATCCGCGAAGTCGCGCTCAAGCGTCAGGACATTCACTACCCGAAACCGCGCGTGGTGACCCTGACCCAAGCCACCGAAGTCGGCAGCGTCTACACCCCGGAAGAAGTCCGCGCCATCAGCGCGACTTGCAAGGAGCTCGGCCTGCACCTGCACATGGACGGCGCGCGCTTCTCCAACGCCTGCGCGTTCCTCGGCTGCTCGCCGGCGGATCTGACCTGGAAGGCCGGGGTTGATGTGTTGTGCTTTGGCGGCACGAAAAACGGCATGGCGGTGGGTGAAGCGATTCTGTTCTTCAACCACAAACTCGCGGAAGACTTCGATTACCGCTGCAAGCAGGCCGGGCAACTGGCGTCGAAAATGCGTTTCCTCTCGGCACCGTGGGTCGGCATCCTCGAAACCGACGCCTGGCTGAAATATGCGCGCCACGCCAACCACTGCGCGCAATTGCTCGCTGAACTGGTCAGCGACATCCCAGGCGTCGAACTGATGTTCCCGGTCCAGGCCAACGGCGTGTTCCTGCAACTGTCAGAACCGGCCATCGCCGCCCTGACCGCGAAGAACTGGCGCTTCTACACCTTCATCGGCAAGGGCGGCGCACGCTTCATGTGCTCGTGGGACACCGAAGAAGAACGCGTCCGCGAACTGGCGCGCGACATCCGCGAAGTCATGTCCGCCTGACCTGACGCCACCCCCCCCCTGCTGATCGTTCCCACGCTCCGCGTGGGAATGCCTCTCCGGACGCTCCGCGTTCCATCCCCCAGACCCTAAACACCGCTATGACGCAGAGCGTCAATGGCTGCATTCCCACGCAGAGCGTGGGAACGATCTTTGCTCGGGAATGACTTTTCCCACCGTAATACCAGACTTCTCTTCTAGCGCGATCATCCCACCCGCCTCACCCTGATCGTTCCCACGCTCCGCGTGGTAACGCCTCCCGGGACGCTCCGCGTTCCATTTCCGTAAGCACCGCAAGATTCAAGGAAGAATCCCATGGGCCGCAGCCGCTACATCATTTCCGAAACCGACAAACCGTATTTCCTGACTTGCACGATCATGGAATGGTTACCGCTGTTCATACGCCCCTACATCGTCGACCACCTGCTCAACTGCTGGCGATATCAACAGACTCATCATGATTTGAGGTTGTTTGGCTACGTAATTCTGGAAAACCATCTTCACTTCGTCGCTCAAGCGCCTGATCTGAGTAAATGCCTCAGCCAGTTCAAATCATTCACCGCTCGAAAGATCATTGATGACCTGCAAAGCAAAGGCGCCGACAAAGCCCTGCGACGTCTGCGCTTCAGCAAGCGTGCGCACAAGCAGGATCGGGTGTACCAGTTATGGCAGGAAGGTTCTCACGCAGAAATGGTTTATAGCGAATCGGTGATGCGCCAGAAGCTGGAATACATCCACAACAATCCAGTGAAACGTGGATATGTGGACGTGCCGGAGCATTGGCGTTATTCGAGTGCCAGGGACTACGCGGGAATGTCGGGGCTGATAGAGATTCAGTGTTGGTACTGATAGGGGACGCAGAGCGTCCCGGGCTGCATTCCCACGCGGAGCGTGGGAACGATCACATTCGGGAGAGGGCTGGGGTGAGGGGCAAGCCGTACGCAAAAATTCGCCCCGCTCAAAAATCGATGCGCACATCCCCCTTCGGCACGCTGCAGCACGAAAGAATAAAGCCCTCCGCCTCATCGTCCTCGGTAATCCCGCCGTTGTGCTCCATCTCCACTTCGCCCCCCAGCTTCAGCACCTTGCACGTCCCGCAAATCCCCATGCCGCACGCCTTCGGAATCAGCAAACCAAGCTTGGCCGCCGCCGCATGCACGGTCTCGCCCGGTGCCACACGAATGCTCTTGCCGGACGAGGTGAATTCGACCTGATGCAGATCCGCCGCATCGATTTCCGGTGCATCGGCGGCCTGCTCGGCTTGCTCGACCGCATCGGCACGGGCTTCCGGTGGCGTGGCACCGAAGGACTCCTCGTGATAACGCGACATGTCGTAACCGGCCACTTCGAGCAGGCGCTTGACCGCGTTCATGTACGGCGTCGGGCCGCAGCAGAACACTTCGCGCTCGAGGAAGTCCGGCACCATCAATTCGAGCATCTTGTGGTTCAGGTAACCGCGATACCCGGCCCACGGCTCACCCAAGCCATGTTTCTCGCAGATCAGGTGCAGGCTGAAGTTGTCGATTCGCGACGCCATGTGTTCCAGCTCGCGGTGATAAATGATGTCTTTCGGCGAGCGCGCGCTGTGGATAAAGGTCATGTCGACGTTGGCGTTGGTGTCGTAGAACCAGCGCGCCATCGACATGCACGGCGTGATACCGACGCCGCCGCTCAGGTACAGCACTTTCGGACTTGGGAAGTCGATCGCATTGAACAGCCCGACCGGCCCGTGCACCGCCAACTCTTGCCCCTCATGAAGTGTGTCGTGCAGCCAGTTGGAAACCCTGCCGCCCGGCACGCGCTTGATCGTCACAGAAAAGCTGTACGGCACCGACGGCGAGCTGGAGATGGTGTACGAACGCATGATCGGCTGGCCTTCGATTTCCAGCTCCAGGGTCACGAACTGCCCGGGCTTGAAGAAGAACAGGATCGGCTGGTCAGCCATGAAGCAGAAGGTGCGCACGTCCCAGGTTTCCTGGATGACTTTGACGCAACGGACGATGTGTCGGCCATTGGCCCAGGTCTGGGTGGTGACCGGATTCAGGAAGCTGTTGGACATGCTGTTCTCCACGGCCGACTGTCGGCCTCATGTCGGCGATTCTGCGTATAGCGCGAACCGCCCGTTTACCTATCCGCGACATCGGCATACTTATCGCGACCAGCCCCCAACCACCGGGGGTTGCGCGTCGGGAACAGATTGCACCATGTCGCCCATGGATAAGGTTCCGCCCCGCGCCGGCCCCACACTCGCCCCAACACCAAGACAGATTCTTTACACCTTGCGTAGCACCTTCTAACAGCAGACCTGATTAGCCACTTTCGCCGGCCACGCAGATGGCCTTGAGGATCACATCGATGGACGTCACCGCAAAAATCAGCCTGGGCGATCCGCTGGAACCCGCACGCAAGGCCACTGCACAAATGCTCCAAGAGCGCGAGCGCACGTTTTCGCTGCCGCAACCGTTCTACAGTGATGAGCGGTTGTTCGATATCGACATGCAGGAGATCTTCCAGAAAGAGTGGTTGATCGCCGGCATGACCTGCGAAATTCCGGCCAAGGGCAACTACCTGACGCTGCAGATCGGCAAGAACCCGATCATCGTCATTCGAGGTGCCGAAGGCGTCGTGCACGCGTTCCACAACGTCTGCCGTCACCGTGGCTCGCGTCTGTGCACCAGCGAAAAAGGCAAAGTCGCCAAACTGGTCTGCCATTACCACCAGTGGACGTACGAGCTGGACGGTCGCCTGCTGTTCGCCGGCACCGAGATGGGCGCCGACTTCGACATGAAGCAATACGGCCTGAAACCGGTGAACGTGAAGACTGCCGGCGGCTACATCTTTATCAGCCTGGCGGAGAATCCACCGGCCATTGATGACTTCCTGTCGACGCTGAACCATTACATGGAACCGTACGACATGGAGAACACCAAGGTGGCGATCACCACCACCTTGATGGAGAAGGCCAACTGGAAACTGGTGCTGGAAAACAACCGCGAGTGCTACCACTGCAACGCGTCGCACCCGGAACTGCTGAAAACCCTGCTGGAATGGGACGACGTCACCGACCCGCGCGCCGATCAGGCGTTCAAGGATCACGTCGCCGCGTCTGCCGCTGCGTGGGAAGCCGAGAAGATTCCTTATGCCCACGCCAGTTTCGGCCTGCGCAACCGCATCGTGCGCATGCCGCTGCTCAAGGGCACCGTGTCGATGACCCTCGACGGCAAACAGGGTTGCGCGAAACTGATGGGCCGCATCAAGAACCCGGATCTGGGCTCGATGCGCATCCTGCACCTGCCGCACTCGTGGAACCACTGCATGGGCGACCACATTATCGTCTTCACCGTGTGGCCGATCAGTGCGCAGGAAACCATGGTCACCACCAAGTGGATCGTGCACAAGGATGCGGTTGAAGGCGTCGATTACGACGTCGATCGCATGCGCCAGGTGTGGGATGCGACCAACGATCAGGATCGCCGTCTGGCCGAAGAAAACCAGCGCGGGATCAACTCGACGGCTTATCAGCCTGGGCCGTATTCGAAGACCTATGAGTTTGGCGTGGTCAATTTTGTCGATTGGTACAGCGAGCGCCTGCTGAACAACCTTGGGGCTGAGCCGGCGCCGTACCTCAAAGGCGTGCCTGTCCAAGGCTAAGATCTAAAACACAAGCTTCGCGAGTAGGCTCGCTCCCACAGGTGGAATGCATTCCAAATGTGGGAGCGAGCCTGCTCGCGAAGGCGTCAGGAACGCCATTACATCTCTGAAACCAGATTGCACGATTTCTGACCAACCACCCGCACCCCATACCCACCAAGCCCCCCAGCCTTCCGCAAACAAGTTATCCACACACCCACCCACAGCAAATGGGGACAACTGTGGATGACTCGAAAAATATCCCACTGATTTGCAAAGAAAAACCGTGACTTATCCAGAAGCATGGTTTTGAAAACCCATTGATCGCTTTTTGATCAACAGCCTGCAAGCCACGTCATTCGTGGCGTTTAGCGGATGGCAAACACCTTATCCACAGAAGCACCAACAGAGATCGGGGGTAACTTTACGTCTGCTGTGGAAAAGCCTTGAAGACTGCTAAATATCAGGCTCAACGGGTAATTCATCGAGTCAAAAGCGCGAATTGATCAGTTATTGACCAACTCTCTGTAGACCCCGTTTTATATAGCTCTCAGGGGTTAGCGAACATCTTATCCACAGAAGCGCCAACAGAGATTGGGGGCAACTTGTTCAGTTATCCAAGAGAAAAAGCCCTGAAAATCCGTGACTTAGGCTGGTTATTTTTTGATCGGAGGGCTGCAGGGCTTGATTGACGTGGGGTGCAGGGAGGGGCGAACACGTTATCCACAGATCCGCCAACAGGGATTGTGGGTAAACCGCCCCAGCCCTCTCCCGGAGGGAGAGGGAGCCGACCGCATCGCCTGTTCAAACTCCACCGACCTGAACGAATATTGTGATCTCAGGCTTCGCCAAACCAAGGCCATTGCGCAATCGCAGGTCGAAGTAATTAGCCAATACCACTCGGTCGGTCCCCTCTCCCTCCGGGAGAGGGCTACAGTGAGGGGCTTTTCAGCGAACAACACCTTCTTCAATCAGCAACTTGAGGATCGCCTCAGCGCCAGCCTGTGCGGTAACACCCTTGAGCACCTGCCCCCCGCCCCCACTGGCCTTGGCGGTTGCGGCTTTCATCCGGTCAGCACCGCTTTTGGCCTTGATCACTTTCAGGCGTTTGGGCCGTGGTTTGGCCAGTTGCAAAGTAGCGACCGCCAGGAGTTCGTCGTCGACAACTTCAACGTCGTCAGCCTCCAGCACGCCACGTTGCGCCGGGCCGTAGGCACTTTGCCGAGGCTTCGGCGCAGAGTTATCCACAGTCGCCAGAAACGGCAGCTTCACCTTCAACCGTCGCCGTTGCCCGCGCGGCAACGCTTGCAGTACCAGCGCTGAGCCGTCGTTAATCGATTCAACCTGCGCCAGCCCGACCACTAGCGGCCAACCCAAACCTTCCGCCAACAAGAACGGCAGCATTCCAGAACCTTCGCCGGTTTCTGCCTGGCTGCCAGTCAACACCACTTGCGCACCGGCATCACGCAAATACGCGGTCAGCGCCGGCAGCGCATCGGCGCCAGCCGGTTGCTCCAGCACGTGCATCTGCTCCAGGCCCATGCCCAGATAGGCGCGCAGTGCCGGTTCCGCGACGTCGCCGGCGTGCAGCACTTGCAGGTTATCCCCCGCCAGTTGCAGACCGAGTTCAACGGCGCGCGCGTCCTGATCAGCGCGGCGCGGCCGACCGGAAGTCGGGTGGGCGCCGATTGAAACCAGACTGATAACTTTCGTGTTCATAGGGTTTCCTTAAGCGGCATCGCGCTTGGCTTCGTTGCGGTAAGCCGCGACCGCTTCGATCAACGCCTGAAGAATCTCTGCGCTCTCGCCGATCACCGACAAATCGGCACGCTTGATCATGTCGCAACCCGGGTCGAGGTTGATCGCCACCACCTTGTCGCAGGCGCCGATGCCTTGCAGATGCTGGATCGCGCCGGAGATACCCACAGCCACATACACCCGGGCGGTGACCCACGTGCCGGACGCGCCGACCTGGCGATCACGGGCCATGAAGCCGTCGTCCACGGCAACCCGCGACGCCCCTTCGGTAGCACCGAGCGCCGCCGCCGTTTCGTGGAACAGTTGCCAGTCCTTGACGCCATTGCCGCCGGAGAAAATAAACTCCGCCTCGGCCATTGGAATAGCCGCCGGGTCCACCGCCACCGCGCCGAGATCTTCGATCCGCGACAGGCTGCGCGCGACACTTGTGGATAACTCCACCGGCAACGCTTCATGACGGGTTTCGCTGACCGGCTCGGCGCATTCCGCTGCTGCCAGGATCAACCGTGCAACCGGACGGGCGAGGTCTTGCAGCCCGGCGCCCGCGCGGCCAATGCACTCTTGATCCTTGACCTGCCAGACCCGCGTCGCCGGGCGCTCGCCCAATGCCGCAGCAAAGCGCCGACCGAGTTCACCGCCACCGCTACGACTGTCCGGCAGCAGCCAGTGGCGCGGATTGAACTGGTTATCCACAGCGCGCAAACCTTGCACCCGTTGTTCCGGTGCATAACCGCTGAACTGTTCGCCTTCGAGCACCAGCAAGCGATCGACGCCTGCCGTGGCGAAAGCATTTTCCTTGTGCTCGCCAAACACCACTGCGAGCACCGCACCATCCTGACCGGCAAGCTGATGGGCGAGGCCGAGCAAGTCGCGGTCGTGGCTGCTCAAGCGGCCGCCGACCATGTCCGGCACCACGCTGATGTAGAACGCCGGAGCCGGTACCTGATGCAGCGGCAATTGCACTTCCACAGCTGCCGAACGTTTGACCGCCCCGCCCTGTTGCGCGCCGCTGCGGTCGATACGCTTGATACCGTTGGGGCCGATAAAACCGATGCCGTGCAGATTCTTGCGGATGACGCCACTCGGCCCCATCCAGCTGTGCTGCGCCGGTTGCATCGCCGCGTGCAGCGGGTGCAGGCGGTTACGGGCAATCCATTCGGCGCGCGGGTCGCGGCGGATTATGTCGCTCATCAGTGGGCCTCCGCTGGTTCACGTTTGGCCGGGGCGGCAGGTTTGCTTGGCGCGGCGTCTTCGAGCAGCGCGTCGGCGACCAGTTCGGCGATGTCCTTGATCAGCGGACGCGGCTCGACCACACCTTCGAGCATCGCCGTGCACTGTGGACAACCCACGGCTACCAGTTCGGCGCCCGTCTCGCGGATGTCTTCCATGCGCATGTCGGGAATCCGCTGCTTGCCCGGAATATCGGTGATCGGCGCCCCGCCGCCGCCGCCGCAGCAGCGCGAACGGAAGCCGGAACGCTGCATCTCTTTAACCTCGATGCCGAGGGCGCGCAGCACTTCACGCGGCGCTTCGTACTCGCCGTTATAGCGACCGAGGTAGCACGGATCGTGATAGGTCACGCTGTTGCCTTTGTGCTGACCCAGATTGAGCGCGCCGGCCTGAATGATTTCCGCCATGTAGGTGCTGTGATGCTGCACCAGGTAGTTACCGTCGAACGCGCCGTACTCGTTTTTCAGCACGTGAAAGCTGTGCGGATCGCAGGTGACGATGCGCTTGAAGCTATATTTGGCCAAGGTCTGGATGTTGCGTTTGGCGAGCAACTGGAAGGTCGCTTCATCGCCCAAACGACGCGCTACGTCGCCGCTGTCACGCTCTTCGAGACCGAGCACGGCAAAGTCGATTTTCGCCGCTTTCAGCACTTTGACGAACGCGCGCAGGGTGCGCTGGTTGCGCATGTCGAACGCACCGTCGCCGACCCAGAACAGCACGTCGGTGGATTTCTTCTCGCTGAGCAGGTTGAGGTTCAGATCCGCCGCCCAGTTCATCCGCCCGCCCGGGGCAAAACCGCCGGGGTTGTCGGTGGCGATGAGGTTTTCGAGGACTTCGGCGCCCTTGTTCGGCGTCGCGCCTTTTTCCAGGGTCAGGTGACGGCGCATGTCGACGATGGCATCGACGTGCTCGATCATCATCGGGCATTCCTCGACGCAGGCGCGGCAGGTGGTGCACGACCACAGGGTTTCGGCGTCAACCAGACCGTTGACGATCGGTTGATGCGGATTGCCTGAGTGTTCGCCCACTGGCTTACCCGGATAGGGACTGCCGGCGAACTTGGCATCGGTGCCGCCAGCGAGGCCGACGACCATGTCCTGAATCAGTTTTTTCGGGTTCAGTGGCTGGCCAGCGGCGAAGGCCGGGCATGCGGCTTCGCACTTGCCGCATTGCACGCAGGCGTCAAAACCGAGCAGTTGGTTCCAGGTGAAATCCTTGGGTTTCTCAACACCCAACGGCGCACTCGGATCGTTCAGATCCAGCGGTTTCAAACCCGTGGAACGGCCGCCGCCAAAACGTTCGGCCCGACGGTGCCAAGCCAGGTGCAAAGCACCGGCGAAGGCGTGTTTCATCGGCCCGCCCCAAGTCATGCCGAAGAACAATTCCGACACGCCCCACAGCACGCCGATCCCGAGGATGACCGCGAGCACCCAGCCGCCAAAGTTCTCCGGGAGAATTCCGGCCACGGGCAACGTCAGCAGGAAGAACGACGCCGAGAACGCCAGCAGGCTTTTCGGCAGGCGCATCCATGGGCCTTTCGACAGGCGCGCTGGCGGGTTGCGCCGACGCAGATAAACGAAGATCGCGCCGACGAACATCACTGCCGTCATCAGCAGCAAGGCGTAACCGAGTATGCGGTTATGCAGGCCGAAACCGTGCACCAGCAGCGCCAGCACAATCGACGCCACCGCACCGCCCGCCGTAGCGACGTGGGTGTTGGCGATGTATTTGTCCCGCGCCACGACGTGGTGCAAATCGACCATGTAGCGCTTGGGCATGGCGAACAAGCCGCCGATCAGATCGACCTTCGAGGCCCGGCCCCGGCGCCACATGGCCACCCGCCGCAACGCGCCGAGGACACCAAGGCCCAGAGCGGCGAACAGCAGGATTGGAAGAAGGGTGTTCAACATGGTGAAGCTCCCACCAGTACAACCTAGAGAAACACGGCGTTCAATGATCGTTCCCACGCTCTGCGTGGGAATGCATCCCGGGACGCTCCGCGTCCCAAAGCGGACGCGGAGCGTCCATTGCGGCATTCCCACGCGGAGCGTGGGAACGATCGTTCGCGAGGCTTAGAAGTCTTTGCACAACCGTAGGGCGTCATAGATCGCGGCGTGGGTATTGCGCTGTGCCACGCAGTCGCCGATGCGGAACAGCAAGTAGCCGTCGCCCGCCTCACTCAGCGACGGTTGTGGCTGGATCGCGAACAACGCTTCGACGTCGATCTGGCCCTTGTTGCGCGAACCTTCTTTGAGCGCGTAGTAGATTTCTTCATCCGGACGCACGCCGTTTTCCACCACCACCTGATCGACTACCCGCTCCTCTTTGGCGCCGGTGTATTCGTTCTCCAGCACCGCGACCAGTTTGTCGCCTTCGCGGTAGACCTTCTCCAGCATCATGTCGCCGGTCATGATCACTTCTTTCGGATACATGCTGCGGTAGTAGGTCGGGAACGACGTACCACCGATGGCCACGCCCGGTTTGATGTCGTCGGTGACGATCTCGACCTGACTGCCCTTGTCGGCGAGGAAGTCGGCAACCGACATCCCGGTGAACTCGCAGATGGTGTCGTAGACCAGCACGTTCTTGCCCGGCGCGACCTTGCCGTCGAGCACGTCCCAGCTGCTGACCACCAGCCCTTCGGCAGCGCCCCAGTGCTCGTTCTGTTCCAGGTACGGATGCCCACCAACCGCCAGCACCACTACATCCGGACGCAAGTCCATGATGGTGTCGGCATCAGCCGCCGTCCCCAGGCGCAGATCGACTTTCAGCCGCGCCAGCTCCAACTGAAACCAGCGAGTAATACCGGCGATCTGGTCACGCTGCGGCGCTTTCGAAGCAGTCGTGATCTGCCCGCCGATGAATTCCTTCTTCTCGAACAGGGTCACGTCGTGGCCACGTTCGGCGGCCACGCGCGCCGCTTCCATCCCGGCAGGGCCGGCACCGACGATGACGACCTTGCGTTTCGGCCCGGTGGATTTCTCGATGATGTGCGGCACGCCCATGTATTCCCGGGACGTCGCGGCGTTCTGGATGCACAACACGTCGAGGCCTTGATACTGGCGGTCGATGCAATAGTTGGCGCCGACGCACTGCTTGATCTGGTCGATCTGACCCATCTTGATCTTGGCGATCAAGTGCGGGTCGGCGATGTGCGCACGGGTCATGCCGACCATGTCGACGTAACCGCCCTCAAGGATCCGCGTGGCCTGATTCGGGTCCTTGATGTTCTGTGCGTGCAGCACCGGCACCTTGACCACTTCCTTGATCCCGGCGGCCAGATGGAGGAACGGCTCCGGCGGATAACTCATGTTCGGAATCACGTTGGCCAGGGTGTTGTGGGTGTCACAACCCGAGCCGACGACGCCGATGAAATCGAGCATGCCGGTGTCGTCGTAATACTTGGCGATTTGCTTCATGTCCTCGTGGGACAAGCCGTCCGGGTGGAATTCGTCACCGCACAGACGCATGCCCACGCAGAAGTCGTCACCGACCTCGGCGCGCACGGCTTTCAGCACTTCCAGACCGAACTTCATCCGGCCTTCGAAGGTGCCGCCCCATTCGTCAGTACGCTTGTTGACGCGCGGGCTCCAGAACTGGTCGATCATGTGCTGGTGCACCGCCGACAGTTCAACGCCGTCGAGACCACCGGCCTTGGCCCGGCGCGCGGCCTGGGCGTAGTTGCCGATCACCCGCCAGATTTCTTCCGGCTCGATGGTTTTGCAGGTCGCGCGGTGTACCGGTTCACGGATGCCCGACGGCGACATCAGGGTCGGCCAGTTGAAGCCGTCCCAACGCGAGCGGCGGCCCATGTGGGTAATCTGAATCATGATCTTGGCGCCATGCTTGTGCATGGCGTCGGCCAGATTCTGGAAATGCGGAATGATCCGGTCGGTCGACAGGTTCACCGAGCTCCACCACTCCTGCGGGCTGTCGATGGCGACCACAGAGGAACCGCCACAGATCGCCAGGCCGATGCCGCCCTTGGCTTTCTCTTCGTAATACTTGACGTAGCGGTCGGTGGTCATGCCGCCGTCAGTCGCGTAGACCTCGGCGTGCGCGGTGCTGAGCACGCGGTTGCGGATGGTCAGTTTGCCGATCTGGATCGGCTGGAACATTGCTTCGAAAGCCATGGCACGGTCCTCGGCTTACAACGGCTTGACGGTGAACAGGCCGTCATCGTGGCCCTCTTCGGAGCCTCCGTAGACTTGTTCAGCCACAGTACGAATCTTGCTTCCACGCGCCTCAAGGATCTGATCCATCGCACCGGCAAACCAACCGGTGAACATGTAGTCGACCTTGCGTCCGACCTTGCCGTACACATAGACGAACGCCGAGTGTTCGAGCTTGACGCTGGCGGTGCCTTTATCGAGGTCGATGTCCTGGATCTTGAACAGGCCCCAGCCGCGTTGCGACAAGCGTTTCATGTAGTGCTCGAACACCGCGACGCCTTCCAGGCCGTGGCATTCAGCTTCTTTCTCGCACCAGTGCCATGCAGATTTGTAGCCGGCCTTGTAGAGGATTTCGGCGTAGGCGTCAGCGCCCAAAACTTCTTCGATACCCATGTGATTGTTGACGAAGAAGTGACGCGGTACGTAGAGCATGGGCAGGGCGTCGGAGGTCCAGACACCGGTCTCGCTGTCGACTTCGATTGGCAATTGCGGGGCGATCTTGGCCATGGAAACTTAACTCCAGAAAAATTTTAGATTCAGTGTTGGCCGCGGCCCTCACCCCAGCCCTCTCCCAGAGGGAGAGGGCGCAGATCGGCGGCGGTCTTGAGTAAGCGTTACTCGCCCCAGACGTCTTTCAAGACGTTGACCCAGTTCTCGCCCATGATCTTGCGCACCACGCGCTCGGAATGGCCGCGCTTGAGCAGGGTTTCGGTCAGGTTCGGGAACTCGCCGACGGTGCGGATGCCCAGCGGGTTGATGATCTTGCCGAAGCTGGTCAGGCGGCGGGCGTAGCCCTTGTCATGGGTCAGGTATTCGAAGAAGTCCTGACCGTGGCCCTGGGTGAAGTCGGTGCCGATACCGATGGCGTCTTCGCCGACGATGTTCATGACGTATTCGATCGCTTCGGCGTAGTCGTCGATGGTCGAATCGATGCCCTTGGCGAGGAACGGCGCGAACATGGTCACACCGACAAAACCGCCGTGGTCGGCAATGAACTTCAGTTCTTCATCGGACTTGTTGCGCGGGTGCTCCTTGAGACCCGACGGCAGGCAGTGGGAATAGCAGACTGGTTTTTTCGATTCGAGGATGACTTCTTCGGAAGTCTTGGAACCGACGTGGGACAGGTCGCACATGACGCCAACGCGGTTCATCTCGGCGACGATTTCGCGACCGAAGCCCGACAGGCCGCCGTCACGCTCGTAGCAACCGGTGCCGACCAGATTCTGGGTGTTGTAGCACATCTGCACGATGCCAACGCCGAGCTGCTTGAACACCTCGACATAGCCGATCTGGTCTTCAAAGGCGTGGGCATTCTGGAAGCCGAAGAGGATGCCGGTCTTGCCCTGTTCCTTGGCGCGACGGATGTCGGCGGTGGTGCGCACCGGCATCACCAGGTCGCTGTTGTCGCGGATCAGCTTCTGGCTGGCAGCGATGTTGTTCACGGTCGCCTGAAAGCCTTCCCACACCGACACAGTGCAGTTGGCCGCCGTCAGACCACCCTTGCGCATGTCTTCGAACAGCTCGCGGTTCCATTTGGCAATGATCAGACCGTCGATAACGATGCTGTCGGCGTGTAATTCGGCTGGGCTCATCAGGCGTCCCCTTATTGGCGATTCATGCGCCGAATCGTCTGCCGGCGCTTTGGGGCCAGCATATGCCTCGGTGCCGGGGCGACCGGGTGCAAAAACGACAGGGGAATTGCCGAAAGCGTCAATCCGCGACAAAGGGTCGCCAGACGCTCCGATCAGCTACCTGTTCAAGCCCGCAAGCTTGAGCCAGAATCTGCGGCATCCTGGAAACACCACTGGCTTAGAGCGGCGACAACAATGAAATCGATCTTCCTGGCTTTGGCACTGATTGCGACCGGCGTACACGCCGCCGAAGAATCCGACAACAACCCGTGCGACGCCGTCGAAAACGACGTCCAGACCCTGGAATGCTCGACCTACAGCCGCACCACCGCCGAAGACCTGCTCAAGGACAACTACGCCAGCCTGACCGAACGCATGCAGACCGCCTACGGCAAAAATGCGACGCAACTGGCGGACATCACCGCCAAGATGAAAACGGCGCAACAGCAGTGGCTGAAGACGCGGGATGCCGATTGCGCGGTGGAAGCGTTCCCGGCGACCGCTGGCAGTAAGGCGTTCACGATTGCGCAGAATGACTGCGTGGCGCGGATGAGTGATGAACGGTCGGAGTTTTTGGAGTCGATTGGGCAGGAGTGAGTGTCTGAGCTGTAAGCTGCCCTTCTATAGCCAATCTAGGTAATCACATGAACATCTGCGGCATCGAAATCAAAGGCAGCGAAGCGATCATCGCCGTGGCCGCTCTCGACGGTTCGAACCTGAGCCACGTTCCCCTCGCCACCAAGAAAATCGCCCTCGAAGAGGATGACGAAGCGGCCAACGTGAAGTTGTTCGCGGCGCAGGTGGCGTCGTTTGTGCGCGAGAACTCGGTTGACCGGATTGCGATCAAGAAGCGCAGCAAGAAGGGTGAGTTTGCCGGTGGGCCGACGACATTCAAGATTGAAGGGATTTTGCAGTTGCTCGATGGCTGTGAGGTGACGTTGTTGTCGCCGCAGACGATCAATGCGCAGGCGAAGAAGCACAACTTCGAGCTGCCGGGAACGCTGAACAAGTATCAGCATGAGGCTTATAAAGCGGCGTGTTCGGCGTTGGTGAAGAAGTAAGCGTTTTTTCAGACAATGAAGATCCAAATGTGGGAGCGAGCCTGCTCGCGAAAGCGCTGGATCAGTCAATCCTGTATTGACTGACACGCCGCCTTCGCGAGCAGGCTCGCTCCCACATTGGTTTTGTGTGCATCCGTTCAGGCGTGGGCAGTACGTCGGTCTTCGCGCGGGCAGCGGGCGAAGCGGGCGCGGTAGCTGCGGGTGAAATACGACGGTGATTCAAACCCGCAGGCGATGCTGACTTCGAGCACGCTCATGTCGGTCTGGCGCAATAACTGTCGGGCTTTTTCCAGGCGCAGGCGCAGATAAAAATTGCTCGGCGTATCGTTCAGGTGCAACCGAAACAAGCGCTCCAGTTGCCGTCGCGTGACCTTGATCGATTCCGCCAACTGCAGCGTGGTCAGCGGCGGTTCGCTGTGCTGCTCCATTTCGCCAATCACCTGCACCAGTTTCTTGTTGTTGATGCCGTAACGCGTGGCAACTTCCATGCGTTGGTGGTCTTTGCGCGGGCGAATCCTCCCCAACACAAATTGCTCACTGACCTGGACCGCAAGTTGCGGGCCGTGGGCCTGGGCGATCAGATCGAGCATTAAATCGATCGAGGCCGTACCGCCCGCCGAGGTGATGCGCCGACGGTCGATCTCGAACAGCTCCTGAGTCACGCTGAGCTGTGGATAAGATTCCTTGAACGCATCGATGGCTTCCCAGTGCAGGGTCAGGCGATGGCCGTCGAGCAAACCGGCTTCGGCGAGGACGAAACTGCCGGTGTCGATGGCGCCGAGGGTGACCCCGTCGTTGTCGAGTCGGCGCAGCCAGTGTGCAAGCGTCGGCGTGACAAACTTCAGCGGTTCAAACCCGGCCACTACCAACAACGTCGCACCTTTCTTCAGCGGTTCCAGTGCCGCATCGGCGTTCACCGACATGCCATTGCTCGCCAGCACCGCCCCGCCGTCAGCGCTCAACACGTGCCAGCGATACAACTCGCCGCGAAAGCGGTTGGCCACGCGCAGCGGTTCGATGGCGGAGATAAAGCCGATGGCGGAGAAACCCGGCATCAGCAGAAAGTAGAAATCCTGCGACATGTGCGCACTCGATTCGCGGCTAACGAGAGGGAGGGTAGCGTGGCTCGTTGATACGCCGTTTGCCCGCGGCATTCAAGCGTGCAGGTCGCTACAGTGCAAATGCCAGTCGCTGCAGTGCGCTTTCATGGGCGTATAGCTGCGTAACTTTGCATCACCGGCGCACCAGATGCCGGGAACCACAATAACGACCTGCCGAGGAACCCGACATGAAACGACTGATCAGCAGCTGTGTTCTTGCACTCAGCGGTACCGCTTTCTTCAGCGCCGGCGTCATGGCGGCCGACCCGGCGTCGTGCCAGAACGTGCGCATGGGCGTGGTCAACTGGACCGACGTGATCGCCACCAGTGCCATGACCCAGGTCCTGCTCGACGGCCTCGGCTACAACACCAAACAAACCAGCGCCTCCCAGCAAATCATCTTCGCCGGGATTCGCGATCAGCGTCTGGACCTGTTCCTCGGTTACTGGAACCCGTTGATGACGCAAACCATTACGCCGTTCGTCGACGCCAACCAGGTCAAAGTCCTCGAAGCACCAAGCTTGAAAGACGCCCGTGCGACACTCGCCGTGCCGACGTATCTGGCCGACAAGGGCCTGAAAACCTTTGCCGACATCGCCAAATTTCAGAAGGAACTGGGCGGCAAGATCTACGGCATCGAGCCGGGTTCGGGCGCCAACACGCAGATAAAGGCAATGATCGCCAAGAACCAGTTTGGCCTCGGCAAGTTCCAGTTGGTCGAGTCCAGTGAAGCCGGCATGCTCGCTGCCGTCGATCGCGCCGTGCGCCGCAAAGAAGCCGTGGTGTTTTTCGGCTGGGCGCCGCACCCGATGAACGTCAACGTGCAGATGACTTATTTGACCGGCAGCGACGACGCTCTCGGCCCGAATGAAGGCATGGCCACGGTGTGGACGGTCACCTCGCCGAAATACGCCGAGCAGTGCCCGAACATCGGTCGCCTGCTGACCAACCTGACGTTCACCGCCGAGGACGAGAGCCGGATGATGCAGCCGCTGCTCGACCACAAGGACGCCTTTGAATCCGCCAAGCAATGGCTCAAGGATCACCCGGAAGACAAGCAGCGCTGGCTCGACGGTGTGACCACGTTCGATGGCAAACCGGCCGCTGAAAACCTCCAGCTGACCAGCAAATAACCCTCTATTGAAAAGCTCCTCTCCCAGATTGGGAGAGAGCACTGACCGACGCTTCGCAGCCCGAAAAAGGGCTGCGGACAGACCCATCACGCCTGAAGGAAACCGCACCATGAACCACGACGTCATCATCACCTGCGCACTCACCGGTGCTGGCGACACGACCGCCAAGAGCCCGCATGTGCCGGTCACCCCGAAACAGATCGCTGCGGCGGCCGTGGAAGCGGCCAAGGCCGGCGCCACCGTGGTGCATTGCCATGTGCGTGACCCGCAGACCGGCAAGTTCAGCCGTGACGTGGCGCTGTACCGCGAAGTGATGGAGCGCATCCGCGAGGCGGACGTCGACATCATCGTCAACCTCACAGCCGGCATGGGCGGCGACCTCGAAATCGGCGCCGGCGAGAACCCGATGGAGTTCGGCCCGAACACCGATCTTGTCGGCCCGCTGACCCGCCTCGCTCACGTTGAAGCGCTGCTGCCGGAAATCTGCACCCTCGATTGCGGCACGCTGAACTTTGGCGATGGCGACACCATTTACGTGTCCACTCCGGCGCAACTGCGTGCCGGCGCCAAGCGCATCACCGAGCTGGGCGTGAAGGCTGAGCTGGAAATTTTCGACACCGGTCACCTGTGGTTCGCCAAACAGATGATCAAGGAAGGTCTGCTCGATAACCCGCTGTTCCAGCTGTGCCTGGGCATTCCGTGGGGTGCTCCGGCGGATACCACCACGATGAAAGCCATGGTTGATAACTTGCCGGCGGATGCGGTGTGGGCCGGGTTTGGCATTGGCCGGATGCAGATGCCGATGGCGGCGCAAGCCGTGCTCCTGGGCGGCAACGTACGGGTTGGGTTGGAAGACAACCTGTGGCTGGACAAAGGCGTGCTGGCGACCAATGGCCAACTGGTCGAACGCGCCAGCGAAATCCTCAGCCGCCTCGGCGCCCGCGTGCTAACCCCGGCCGAGGGGCGCAAGAAAATGGGCCTGACCCAGCGCGGCTAGTCGAACTCACATCAAAACCCTGTGGGAGCGAGCCTGCTCGCGAAGAGGCCCGTACATCCGAAGCATCTTCATCAGCAGAGCCACCGCTTTCGCGAGCAGGCTCGCTCCCACAGTTGATCGCCGAACTATTCAGGAATGTCACCATGAGCTTCATCACCGAAATCAAAACCTTCGCAGCACTGGGCAGCGGTGTCATCGGCAGTGGTTGGGTCGCGCGCGCACTCGCCCATGGCCTCGACGTGGCCGCTTGGGACCCGGCCCCCGGCGCCGAGGCAGCGCTGCGCAAACGCGTGGCCAATGCCTGGGGTGCGCTGGAGAAAAACGGTCTGGCGCCGGGTGCGTCGCAGGATCGTCTGCGCTTTGTTGCGACCATCGAAGAGTGCGTGCGCGATGCCGATTTCATTCAGGAAAGCGCCCCGGAACGTCTCGAACTGAAACTCGATGTGCACAGCAAAATCAGCGCCGCCGCCAAACCCAATGCGTTGATAGGCTCGAGTACCTCAGGCCTGCTGCCGAGCGAGTTTTACGAGAGTTCCACGCACCCTGAACGCTGCGTGGTCGGCCACCCATTCAACCCGGTGTATCTGCTGCCGCTTGTAGAAGTGGTCGGCGGCAAGAACACCGCGCCGGAAGCCGTGCAGGCAGCGATGAAAGTCTACGAATCCCTCGGCATGCGCCCGCTGCATGTGCGCAAGGAAGTACCCGGATTCATCGCTGACCGCTTGCTTGAAGCGCTGTGGCGTGAGGCGCTGCACCTGGTCAACGACGGCGTGGCGACCACTGGCGAGATCGACGATGCGATCCGTTTTGGCGCCGGTCTGCGCTGGTCGTTCATGGGCACGTTCCTGACTTACACCTTGGCCGGCGGCGATGCTGGCATGCGCCACTTCATGTCGCAATTCGGCCCGGCGTTGCAGTTGCCGTGGACGTATCTGCCAGCACCGGAACTGACTGACAAGTTGATCGATGACGTGGTCGATGGCACCAGCGATCAGCTCGGCCGGCACAGCATTTCCGCGCTGGAACGCTATCGTGATGATTGCCTGCTGGCGGTGCTGGAGGCGGTGAAGACCACCAAGGAAAAGCACGGGATGGCGTTCAGCGAATAGTCCGATCTACTGATCATTCCCACGCTCCGCGTGGGAATGCAGCCCGGGACGCTCCGCGTCCCAGAAGCGTGACGCAGAGCGTCACAAGAGGCGTTCCCACGCAGAGCGTGGGAACGATCGCGTCAGGAGTAAACATGCCCACCCTCACCACCTACCAAACCACCATCATCCCCGACTGGGTCGACTACAACGGCCATCTGCGCGACGCCTTCTACCTGCTGATTTTCAGCTACGCCACCGACGCCCTGATGGATCGCCTCGGCATGGACAGCAACAACCGCGAAGCCAGTGGCCACTCGCTGTTCACCCTCGAACTGCACCTCAACTATCTGCACGAAGTGAAGCTCGACACCGAGGTCGAAGTGCGCACGCAGATCATCGGCCACGACAGCAAACGCCTGCACCTCTATCACAGCCTGCACAAGGTCGGGGAGGATCAGGAACTGGCTGGCAACGAACAAATGCTCCTTCACGTCGACCTGGCTGGCCCGCGCTCGGCACCGTTCGGCGCCGACACCCTGAGCCGCCTGCAAAGCATCGTCACCGAGCAACAAGACCTGCCCGCTCCCGTCTACATCGGCCGCGTCATCGCGCTGCCACCCGCCCGTTAGACCGCATCATCGTTCATCGCCAGCAGGCCTGGCTCGCACATTGGATTTGGCTGTGCACACATTTTGTGTTGACCGCAGATCACCTGTGGTGAGCTAGCCCTGCCAGCGATTGGCAGCGACTCGGTCTTCCTGATTCACAGCCCAAAAAAAGCCCCGATACCAGCCGTGACAGGATCGGGGCAGAGGGTACTTTGAGGAGCTGCCGTGCGAGGGTGACCAAACCTTCGTGAAGCGAGCTGAGGCCAGTGTGCCCACTCGCGTTTGTGGCGAGTTAGCCGAAAACGACCTGTTCATAGTCGTCGCAGCCACGCTGACAAAACGCCCTTGCCGTGCCCGCGCCAGCCTTACAAACTCAAGCCAAGACCTCCAATGCCACAGAAGGATTTGCGTGATGATGTACGCCGATTTGATTGACCAGGAAGATCTGTTGGGCCAGCTCAAGGCGTTGGGTATTCAAGTACCCACTGGCACGACCGCCGAGCAGGCGTGCGAGTGCGCCGTGCGCGGTCTGGATAACGTTCGCGCGTTTGAACTGCGCAAGATGGTCAAGGACATGTACACCAGCGGCGCCAGTATTCAGCCGGCGGTGCGTCAGGCGATCGACAAGCAGTTGTTGCCGGCACTCGCCGATTACCAGCAAAGCCACAGCGCCTGACGCTGACCACCGCATCGTTCCCACGCAGAGCGTGGGAACGATCCTTATCAGAGCCTTACGCTGGCAAACGTCGATTCATTGCGCGCCTGACTCAACGCCGACATCGGCCCCGACAGAGGTGACATCACAATCGCCTGCGGCAGTGGCAACATCGCCACTTGCTGCGCGGTGTTGGAGCCGACGCGTTCGTCACGCGGCGGAATGCCGAAGTATTCGCGGTAGCACTTGGAGAAGTGCGGCGTCGAGACGAAACCACACACCGACGCCACTTCGATGATCGACATCGGCGTCTGCTTGAGCAGTTGCCGCGCGCGAATCAAGCGCAGCTTCAAGTAATAACGCGACGGCGAGCAATGCAGGTATTTCTGGAACAACCGCTCCAGCTGTCTGCGCGACACGGCGACGTATACCGCCAATTCATCCAGGTCGATCGGCTCTTCCAGATTGGCTTCCATCAGCGCGACGATTTCCTGCAGCTTCGGCTGGTTGGTGCCGAGCATGTGTTTGAGCGGCACGCGCTGGTGATCCTGCTCGTTGCGGATGCGTTCGTAGACGAACATCTCCGAGATCGCGGCGGACAGTTCACGGCCGTGATCGCGACTGATCAGGTGCAGCATCATGTCCAGCGGCGCGGTGCCGCCGGAGCTGGTGAAACGGTTACGGTCGAGGGTGAACAAACGAGTGCTCATCGCCACGCGTGGGAAAGCTTCCTGCATCGCCGCCAGACATTCCCAGTGCACGCTGCAATCGAAACCGTCGAGCAACCCGGCGCACGCCAGTGCCCAACTGCCGGTGCACACGGCGCCGAGACGTTTGGACTGACGCGCCTGACTTTGCAGCCACGAGACGTGTTCACGAGTCACGGTGCGTTGGATACCGATGCCGCCGCAGACGATCACGGTGTCCAGTGGCGGGGCTTTGTGCATGGAGGCGTCGGGAGTGATTTGCAGACCGTCACTGGCCCACACCTGGCCGCCATCGACGGTAAGGGTGCTCCAGCGATACAGCTCGCGACCGGACAATTGGTTGGCCATGCGCAGGGGTTCTACTGCGGAGGCCAGAGAAATCAGCGTGAAATTGTCCAGCAGCAGAAAGCCGATGGATTGAGGCGCACGGTTCTGGGGTTGGGCCCCGGAGTTGAACGACGTCATCGCGGTATCTCCTCACACAAAGCGGGTGATGGCCTCAGGCGGAGGCTCTTGTTATTGCCAGCGTTCTCGCGTGGGAGACGGGCTTTGTTATGACAGAGCAATTGCCATGCCTAAAATTGGATGGCCGTTCAATAACTCCTGAAAACGACGTCGCGACGCGTCTATACGAGCCGTCCGACGAAAGGTATTTCCAAGTGCCATCAGCGGCGCTGAAAGCCGTGCTTCAGCATCCGTGAGCAGATCGGTAGCACTTGTGGGAACTGGCCTGCGCGCGGTTTACGAGGAGTGTCACCACAAGCACGGGTGACGGACGGTAGGAGGTATGGATTGTGTGTAACAGGTGGGAACGACGCTTATCTGATTGCGACGCGCTAAAAGGTGGCGTGATTGATTGTCAGTGTTCACTTAGCGCGCAGTTTTGACTGGTCTGGCTCCATCGCCAGCAGGGCTGGCTCCCACATTTGATCTCGGCGTTCACAAACCCTGTGGGAGTTAGCCCTGCTAGCGATTGGGGCCAACTCGGTCTCAGCACTCCACCGCGCTGACCGCCAACCCACCCCGCGAAGTCTCCTTATATTTGTCATGCATATCCGCGCCGGTATCGCGCATGGTGCGAATCACCCGGTCCAGCGAGATAAAGTGCTGACCATCCCCGCGCAATGCCATCTGCGCCGCGTTGATCGCTTTCACCGCCGCAATCGCATTGCGCTCGATGCACGGCACTTGCACCAGACCACCGACCGGATCGCAGGTCAGCCCAAGGTTGTGTTCCAGGCCAATCTCCGCCGCGTTGCACAACTGCTCCGGCGTAGCGCCCAGAATCTCCGCCAGCCCCGCCGCTGCCATCGCGCACGCCGAACCGACTTCGCCCTGGCAGCCGACTTCGGCACCGGAGATCGAAGCATTCTTCTTGCACAGAATCCCCACCGCCGCTGCACCCAGGAAATAGTCGACCACGTTGGCGTCCGTCACCGCTTCGCTGAACTTCATAAAGTAGTGCAGCACCGCCGGAATGATCCCCGCCGCGCCATTGGTCGGCGCCGTGACCATGCGCCCGCCGGCCGCATTCTCTTCATTCACCGCCAGCGCAAACAGGTTGACCCACTCCATGGCGCTGAGCGTCGAGCCGATCACATTCGGCTTGCCCAACTCCTGAAGACTGCGATGCAACTTCGCCGCACGCCGCCGTACATTCAAACCGCCGGGCAGAATGCCTTCGTGCTTGAGGCCTTGCTCGACGCAGTCCTGCATCGCCCGCCACAGCTTCATCAGCCCGGCGCGAATTTCTTCTTCACTGCGCCAGACCTTCTCGTTGGCCATCATCAACTCGGCAACGCGCAGGTTGTTCTTTTTGCACAGATCCAGCAGCTCAACCGCACTGGAAAAGTCGTAGGGCAATTCAGTGCGATCCAGATCGACCACACCACTGGAGGCCTGCGCTTCATCGACGACGAAGCCGCCGCCTACCGAATAGTAGGTATCGCGGTGCAGTTCACCGTGATCGCCGTCAGCAACAATCGTCATCGCGTTGGGGTGGAACGGCAGGTTTTCATCGATCAGACGCATGTCCCGCGCCCAGACAAACGGCACTGATAAACGACCGTCCAATAAAAGCGTATCGGTTTCACGCAGCGCCTGAATGCGCGGGCCAATCTGCGACGGGTCAATTGCGTCCGGCCACTCGCCCATCAAACCCATGATCACCGCGTTGTCGCTGCCGTGACCGATACCGGTGGCCGACAGCGAACCGAACAGCTGCACTTCGATCCGCCGCACCTGTTCCAGTTGCTGCTTGTCCCTTAACGACTCGACGAACAACGCCGCTGCGCGCATCGGTCCGACGGTGTGGGAACTGGAAGGGCCGATGCCGATTTTGAACAGGTCGAAAACGCTGATAGCCATTGCTGCAGAGCTCCTGAGGATGCCGGTCCGGGGCGCAAAAGCGCCCGCTGGCGGAGCTGCTACGCTCAAGCTGCGATCCGCCGGAATGCCAGCATCATCAGGCTTTTGTCGGGACGCACGGCGTCTGGCACCGACGCACTCATGTCCACCAGCGCCGCGCCGTTTTCGTCCCGGTTTTCGCCGTTTTTGTGCGGTTCAGATGGCCTTGCAGGGCGGAAAAAAGCTGTAAACGACGTCACTGACACTAGATACGACCATCCCTGTACTGGATACGACCCCCCCTGTAGGCGTCAGATTTTCACTGGTACATGATCGTTATGACTCGATTGCAAGGCGCCGCGGTAGAGCTGTCTCCAGAACGCCATCCAACCGCAACCTATAAGTGCGGTGGTCCACAGTCGGAACACTGCCAAAAAAAACACCAAGGAGTCCATCCATGAAAGGTTCCCCGTCGTTGTTATTGGCCGCCATGCTGAGTCTGCCGTTACTGGCGCAAGCCGCAGAACCGGCGCAGTGCAGTACCGTCAACTTCTCCGATGTTGGCTGGACCGACATCACCGCGACCACCGCGACCACTTCTGTTGTCCTTAACGCCCTCGGCTATAAGACCAAGACCACCATGATCTCCGTGCCCGTGACCTACAAGTCGCTGGCCGACGGCAAGAACATGGACGTGTTCCTCGGCAACTGGATGCCGACCATGGAAAACGACATCAAGGCCTACCGCGATGCCGGCACCGTGGAAACCGTGCGCACCAACCTCACGGGCGCCAAGTACACCCTCGCCGTGCCGCAAGCCCTGTATGACAAAGGTCTGCATGACTTCGCCGACATCGCCAAATTCAAGAAAGAACTCGACGGCAAGATCTACGGGATCGAGCCGGGCAACGACGGCAACCGCCTGATCCAGAGCATGATCGACAAGGACGCCTTCGGCCTGAAGACCGCCGGTTTCAAAGTCGTCGAATCGTCAGAAGCGGGCATGCTCTCGCAAGTTGATCGGGCCTCGCGCCGTGGCACTGAAGTGGTGTTCCTCGGCTGGGCGCCGCACCCGATGAACAAGCGTTTCAAGATTCAATACCTGACCGGCGGCGACGAGTTCTTCGGCCCTGATTTCGGCGCTGCGACCGTGGCGACCAACACCCGCAAGGGTTACGCCGAGGAATGCAGCAACGTCGGTCAGTTGCTGAAGAACCTGGAGTTCAACGTCGACATGGAAAGTGAACTGATGGGCAACATCCTCGACGACAAGATGAAGCCCGACGCGGCCGCCAAGGCGTGGCTGAAAAAGAATCCACAGGTGCTCGATACCTGGCTCGCTGGCGTGACCACCATTGACGGTAAACCTGGCCTGGAGGCCGTGAAAGCCAAGCTCGCACAGTAATCGCTTATGCCGGGTGGGCTCGCCCACCCGGGCTGTTTATTTCCTTGCATGCGGACGTTCACTACCATGCTGATTGATCAGAAAATACCTCTAGGCCAGTACATCGCGGGCTTCGTTGAATGGTTGACGCAACACGGCGCCAACACGTTCGATGCAATCGCCGTGACCCTGGAAACGATGATCCACGGCGTGACGTTTGCGCTCACCTGGTTCAACCCTTTTGTCTTGATCGGCCTCATCGCCCTGCTCGCGCATTTCATCCAGCGCAAATGGGGATTGACCGTTTTCGTCATCGCTTCCTTTCTGCTGATCCTCAATCTCGGGTACTGGCAGGAAACCATGGAAACCCTCGCCCAGGTGCTGTTCGCGACCCTGGTCTGCGTGGTCATCGGCGTGCCGTTGGGCATCGTCGCCGCGCACAAGCCGATGTTCTACACGCTGATGCGTCCGGTACTCGATCTGATGCAGACCGTACCGACCTTCGTTTACCTCATTCCTACCCTGACCCTCTTCGGGCTGGGTGTGGTACCGGGCCTGATCTCCACGGTGGTGTTCGCCATCGCTGCGCCGATCCGCCTGACCTACCTGGGCATCCGCGATGTCCCGCAAGAACTGATGGACGCCGGCAAGGCCTTCGGCTGCTCGCGTCGCCAATTGCTCTCACGGATCGAACTGCCTCACGCCATGCCGAGCATCGCGGCCGGCATTACCCAGTGCATCATGCTGTCGCTGTCGATGGTGGTGATCGCGGCACTGGTAGGCGCCGACGGACTCGGCAAACCGGTGGTCAACGCACTGAACACTGCTGATATCGCCCTGGGCTTCGAAGCAGGCCTGGCGATCGTACTGCTGGCGATCATGCTCGACCGTATCTGCAAACAACCCGACGCCAAAGTAGGGGGTGACGCATGAGCATAATTCGCTTCGAAGACGTTGACGTAATCTTCTCCAAGGACCCACGCGAGGCGCTCAAGCTGCTGGATCAGGGCATGACCCGCAACGAGATCCTGAAAAAGACCGGGCAGATTGTCGGCGTGGAAAAAGCCACGCTGGACATCAACAAAGGCGAAATCTGCGTGCTGATGGGCCTCTCCGGCTCGGGCAAATCGAGTCTGCTGCGCTGCATAAACGGCCTCAACACCGTGAGTCGCGGCAAGCTGTTTGTCGAGCATGAAGGCAAGCAGATCGACATCGCTTCCTGCACCCCGGCCGAGCTGAAAATGATGCGCACCCAACGCATCGCCATGGTCTTCCAGAAGTTCGCGCTGATGCCGTGGCTGACGGTGCGCGAGAACATCAGTTTCGGTCTGGAAATGCAGGGTCGACCGGAAAAGGAACGGCGCAAGCTGGTCGATGAAAAACTCGAGCTGGTGGGCCTGACTCAATGGCGCAACAAGAAGCCTGACGAACTCTCCGGCGGCATGCAGCAGCGCGTCGGTCTGGCGCGGGCACTGGCGATGGATGCAGACATTCTGCTGATGGACGAACCGTTCTCGGCTCTCGACCCGCTGATCCGCCAAGGCCTGCAGGATGAACTGCTGGAACTGCAACGCAAGCTGAACAAGACCATTGTCTTCGTCAGCCACGACCTCGACGAGGCGCTCAAACTGGGTAGCCGCATCGCGATCATGAAGGACGGCCGGATCATCCAGTACAGCGTGCCGGAAGAGATCGTGCTGAACCCGGCGGACGACTACGTGCGTACGTTTGTCGCGCACACCAATCCGCTCAACGTGCTCTGCGGTCGCAGCCTGATGCGCACGCTGGATAACTGCAAACGCATCAACGGTTCGGTGTGCCTCGATCCGGGCGGTGATTCGTGGCTGGACCTGGCTGAAGGCAACACCATCAAGGGTGCGCGGCAGAATGGTTCGGTGCTGAACCTGCAGAACTGGGCGCCGGGACAAGCGGTGGAAGGCCTGGAACGCAAGCCGACGCTGGTGGATTCGAACATCGGCATGCGCGATGCGTTGCAGATTCGTTATCAGACCGGCAACAAACTAGTGCTGCACGATAACAATCATGTGGTGGGGATCTTGGGCGACAGCGAGTTGTATCACGCGTTGCTGGGCAAGAACCTGGGATAAAGACAGCAGACACAAAAACGCCGCGAGAGGATCGCGGCGTTTTTGTTTGCGTGATGATCGTTCCCACGCTCTGCGTGGGAATGCCGCCCGGGACGCTCTGCGTCCCATCGGTGCCAAGCTTGAAATCGGCAGCGTGGCTGGAACGCGGAGCGTCCCTTGAGGCATTCCCACGCAGAGCGTGGGAACGATCCCGAATCACAACTCAGCTATACACCCGGCCAAGGAGCTGCCGATGGCTTTCAAACTGATCGAGCACATCCCGCGTGATCTGATCCTGAGTGAAGCCCATCAGGTCGTAATCCTGGCTGCCGTTGTGCAGATACACTTCGGCGCGGTAGTAACGCTGGCGAGCTTCATCGGACTGGGCCGATTCGGTCGGGGTCGCCAGATAGCCGTCCAGGCTCACTTCGTAAACGAAAGGGTTGCCCTCTTCCATCTCGACGCGCACGCCCATGCAACGCTTGGATTTACCCAGCAGCGTCTGCACTGTCAGACCCTGCGCACGCATCTGCGCGGTGGCATCTTCCAGCGCCGGGCTGACCTGCTTGTCCATGAAGCGCTGCACCACCGATTGGCTCGGCTGCAGATCCAGTTGCGTCAGACGCTCGCTGAAACCACGACGACCGCGCTCCGCCAGTTGCGCTTGCTCCTGTTCGATCTGCACGTCCTGGCGCATGGCCTTGTGCAGGCCGAACATGAAGAACACCAGCACCACCGAGAACGGCAGACCGGCCAGCACCACCATGGTTTGCATGGCTTCGAAGTTACCGGCAAACAGCAGACCGATGGTCACCAGGGTGATCACTGCCGACCAGAAGATTCGCAGCCAGTGCGGCGCATCTTCGTCGACGTTGCCGCCCTTGCAGGACAGGTTCGCCATCATCACCGCGCCCGAGTCGGCCGGGGTCAGGAACAGCACGAAGCCAACAAAGATCGACACACCGATGACGATTTTCGACGCCGGGTAATGCTCAAGCATTTGGTAGATCGCCATCGACGGCTGTTCCAGCGCCGTCTTGCCGAGCTCCACCGCGCCTTGGTTGATCACCAGATCCAGCGCCGAGTTACCGAAGATCGACAGCCAGGCCAGAGTGAAGCCCAGTGGAATCAGCAGCACGCCAGCAACCAGTTCACGCACGGTACGACCACGGGAAATACGCGCGATGAACATGCCAACGAATGGCGCCCAGGAAATCCACCAGGCCCAGTAGAACAGGGTCCACAGGCCCATCCAGCGTTCGGTTTTCTCGGCGCTGCCTTCGTACACATAGAGGTCGAAGGTTTTCAGCACGATGCCGTTGAGGTAGTCACCGATGTTCTGTACGAAGCCGTTGAGCAAGTGCAAAGTCGGGCCGAACAGCAGGACGAAAATCAGCAGACCGCTGAACAACACGATGTTCAGGTTGGACAGACGACGAATGCCGTTCTCCACGCCGGACACGGCAGCGATGGTCGCCACGGTGCTCATCACGATGATCACGATCAAAAGGTTAGTGTTGCTGTGTTCCATGCCGAACAGGTTTTCCAGGCCCGACGACACTTGCAGCGAACCAATCCCCAGGTTCGTCACCAGACCCAGCAGCGTTACGAACATGCCGAAGCCGTCCACCGCATGACCGGCCGCGCCTTTGACCCAACGCTCGCCGACCAGCGGATACAGCGCCGAACGCAACGCCAGCGGTTGGTTATGACGGTAAGCGAAGTAAGCAACAGCCAAGCCGACCAGTGCATAAATCGCCCAGCCGTGCAGGCCCCAATGCAGGAAGGTCAGTTGCACCGCCTGACGCGCAGCCATGTTGGTGGCCGAAGCGCCTTCCGGCGGATTGAAATAGTGATCCAGCGGCTCGGACGCGCCGAAGTACAGCAGCGAAATACCGATACCCGACGAGAACAGCATCCCCGCCCAGGCGCCGTAACTGAAATCCGGGGTGTCATCCTTGCTGCCCAGTTTGAGTTTGCCGTACGAGGAAAACGCCAGACCGACGACGAATACCAGATAAGCGGCGATCACCACCATGTAGTACCAGCCGAAGCTGCGCGACAACCAGGCCTGAGCGATACCCAACAGTCTGCCGGCCTCTTGCGGGGCGATAATCAGAATGGCGGTCAACAACAGGATCAGCGCGGTAGAGGTGTAAAACACCCAACCGTTGACCGTCACCTTCTCGGGCGGGGTCTTTATAAGCGAGGCAGAACTCATGGCACAAATGCTCCAGGCAGTGCGAGAGAAGAACACAAGGCAACACGGAACCCGACCAATCGGTTAGTTGGCAGCCGACCGGCGGGTGATATAAAGACACCCCGAAAAAAGCCCGAACCTGCCGAAATGGCGCTGCGAATCGCTTTCGTGGCCGAAGGTGTACGGACGTTCATCCGAAACCTGGCCCTGAGCGTCTTGCCCTTTCAACACGTCCATCGAATCGCGAACCGCGCCATGCCCCACGCAGGTTTCGAGCATTTTCGGATGTCGGTTTTATCGCCACTTACACGTAGGAAAAATCTGTAGGCAGCGACGATTTGTCGCAGATCTTATTCTTTGTTGATTGAACGTTCAATCAAAACAAAATAGACTGGCCCTCAATCCGATAGGCGTGATTCGCCGCTCGGAAGGCCTAAGGAGATGTGCAAGATGCCCAAGGTCGGTATGCAACCCATCCGCCGCCAACAACTGATCGAAGCCACTTTGCAGGCGGTCGATCAGGTCGGAATGGGGGACGCCAGCATTGCGCTGATCGCCCGTTTGGCCGGTGTCTCGAATGGCATCATCAGTCACTACTTTCAGGACAAGAACGGCCTGATTGCCGCCACGATGCGGTATCTGATGACTGCCCTCAGCGAGAGCGTCACCGCGCGCCGTCAGGCGCTGGCAGATGACAGCCCACGGGCGCATTTGCAGGTGATCATCGAAGGCAACTTCGACGCCAGCCAGGTCAATGGCCCGGCAATGAAAACCTGGCTGGCCTTCTGGGCCACCAGCATGCACCAGCCGTCTTTGCACAGGTTGCAGCGGATCAACGATCACCGTCTGTATTCCAACCTGTGCTGCGAGTTCCGCCGTGTGTTGCCGCTCGAAGATGCGCGCAGCGCAGCGCGGGGACTGGCAGCGTTGATTGACGGCTTGTGGTTGCGCGGCGCTTTGTCGGGAGACGCTTTCGACACGGCGCAGGCGCAACAGATCGCTTACGAATACATGGATTTCCAATTGGCCAAGAAGGTGAGCTAGAGCACACAGAAAACGCTCGGCCCCTGAACGCCACCGCAGCTTCAGCGCGGTGGTCAACGCCAACAACCAATGCACTTGCGAGGACACTATGGCCCGTTTCGAACTGCAAAAACTTTACATCGATGGCGCGTACTCTGACGCCGGCAGCGATGCCACCTTCGAAGCCATCAACCCGGCTAACGGTGAAGTCCTCGCACAGGTGCAACGTGCGACCAAGGAAGACGTCGAGCGCGCCGTGGTCAGCGCTGAAAAGGGCCAGAAAATCTGGGCCGCGATGACCGCCATGGAGCGTTCGCGCATCCTGCGTCGCGCCGTCGACATCCTGCGCGAGCGCAACGATGAGCTGGCCGCGCTGGAAACCCTGGACACCGGTAAATCCTTCTCCGAAACCAAGTACGTCGACATCGTTACCGGTGCTGACGTGCTGGAATACTACGCAGGCCTGGTGCCGGCCATCGAAGGCGAGCAGATCCCGCTGCGTGACACTTCTTTCGTCTACACCCGTCGCGAGCCGTTGGGCGTTGTCGCCGGTATCGGCGCGTGGAACTACCCGATCCAGATCGCGCTGTGGAAATCCGCGCCAGCCCTGGCGGCCGGTAACGCGATGATCTTCAAGCCAAGCGAAGTCACCTCGCTGACCACCCTGAAACTGGCCGAAATCTACACCGAAGCCGGTGTTCCAAACGGTGTGTTCAACGTACTGACCGGCAGCGGCCGTGAAGTCGGCACCTGGCTGACCGAGCACCCGCGCATCGAAAAAATCTCCTTCACCGGCGGCACCGACACCGGCAAGAAGGTCATGGCCAGCGCTTCGGCTTCGTCGCTCAAAGACGTGACCATGGAACTGGGCGGCAAATCCCCGCTGATCATCTTTGATGACGCCGACCTCGATCGCGCTGCCGACACCGCAATGATGGCCAACTTCTACAGCTCCGGTCAGGTCTGCACCAACGGCACTCGCGTGTTCGTTCCGGCGCACCTGAAAGCCGCTTTCGAAGCCAAGATCGTTGAACGCGTTGCGCGCATCCGCGTTGGCAACCCGGAAGACGAAAACACCAACTTCGGCCCGCTGGTCAGCTTCGCGCACATGGAAAGCGTGCTGGGCTACATCGCCAAGGGTAAAGAACAAGGCGCTCGCGTGCTGTGCGGCGGCGACCGTCTGACCGACGGCGAATTCGCCAAAGGTGCATTCGTGGCACCAACCGTGTTCACCGATTGCACCGACGACATGACCATCGTGCGTGAAGAAATCTTTGGCCCGGTGATGGCGATCCTCTCCTACGAGACCGAAGAAGAAGTGATCCGCCGCGCCAACGACACCGACTTCGGCCTGGCCGCCGGTATCGTCACCAAAGACCTGAACCGCGCCCACCGCGTGATTCATCAACTGGAAGCCGGTATCTGCTGGATCAACGCCTGGGGCGAGTCCGACGCCAAAATGCCGGTTGGCGGTTACAAGCAGTCGGGTGTAGGTCGTGAAAACGGCATCAGCTCGCTGAACAACTTCACCCGCATCAAATCGGTACAGGTCGAGCTGGGCGATTACGTCTCGGTGTTCTAAGACCCGAGATTTGTATTGCTCGCGAGGCCGTCTTCGCGAGCAGGCTCGCTCCCACAGGTTTGGTGTCGTGCACCAAATCTGTGGCATCCCCAATCCCCTGTGGGAGCCAGCCTGCTGGCGATTGAGTGCACAGCACTCACCCGGCCTGACCTGACCACTATCAAAGAGGGTGCATTCAATGTCCCAAGAATTCGATTACATCATCATCGGTGCCGGCTCGGCCGGTAACACCCTGGCGACCCGTCTGACTGAAGACGCCGGCGTCACCGTTCTGCTGCTTGAAGCAGGCGGCCCGGATTACCGTCTCGACTTCCGCACACAAATGCCGGCTGCTCTGGCGTTCCCGCTGCAAGGTCGCCGCTACAACTGGGCCTACGAAACCGATCCAGAGCCACACATGGACGGTCGCCGGATGGAATGCGGTCGCGGCAAAGGCCTCGGCGGTTCTTCGTTGATCAACGGCATGTGCTACATCCGTGGCAACGCGATGGACTACGACGGCTGGGCGAAACTGCCAGGCCTGGAAAACTGGTCATACCTCGACTGCCTGCCGTACTTCCGCAAAGCCGAAACCCGTGACATCGGCCCGAACGATTACCACGGTGGCGAAGGCCCGGTCAGCGTGACCACGCCGAAGGCTGGCAACAACCCGCTGTTCCACGCCATGGTTGAAGCTGGCGTACAAGCGGGTTACCCGCGCACCGAAGACTTGAACGGTTACCAGCAGGAAGGCTTCGGCCCGATGGACCGCACGGTGACGCCGAACGGCCGTCGTGCTTCCACCGCCCGTGGCTACCTCGACACCGCGAAAAAGCGTTCGACCCTGACCATCGTCACCCACGCCCTGACCGACAAGATTCTGTTTGAAGGCAAGCGCGCGGTCGGCGTGCGTTATCTGGTCGGCGACGCTGAAGAGCGCGTTGAAGCCAAGGCCCGTAAAGAAGTGCTGCTGTGTTCCGGCGCCATCGCTTCGCCGCAGATTCTGCAGCGTTCCGGTGTCGGCCCGGCGAAACTGCTGGAAAGCCTCGACATCCCAGTGGTTCACGACCTGCCGGGCGTCGGTGAAAACCTGCAGGATCACCTAGAGCTGTACCTGCAATACGCTTGCACCCAACCGGTTTCGCTGTACCCGTCGCTGCTCTGGTACAACCAGCCAGCCATCGGTGCCGAGTGGCTGTTCAACGGCACCGGCATCGGCGCCAGCAACCAGTTCGAAGCCGGCGGTTTCATCCGTTCGCGTCCGGAATTCGAATGGCCGAACATTCAGTACCACTTCTTGCCGGTGGCGATTAACTACAACGGCAGCAACGGTGTGAAAGAGCACGGTTTCCAGGCGCACATGGGTTCCATGCGCTCGCCAAGCCGTGGTCGCATCCAGGCCAAGTCGAAAGACCCGCGCCAGCACCCGAGCATCCTGTTCAACTACATGGCCACCGAGCAGGACTGGCAAGAATTCCGCGACGGCATCCGCCTGACCCGCGAAATCATGCAGCAGCCGGCACTCGATCAATACCGTGGCCGCGAAATCAGCCCGGGCATCGAAGTGCAAACCGATGAGCAGCTGGACAAGTTCATCCGCGAGCACGCCGAAACCGCGTTCCACCCGTCCTGCTCGTGCAAGATGGGCACCGACGAGATGGCTGTAGTGGATGGCGAAGGTCGCGTGCACGGCATGCAGAGCCTGCGTGTGGTCGATGCCTCGATCATGCCGATCATCACCACCGGCAACCTGAACGCGCCGACGATCATGATCGCCGAGAAAATCGCCGACAAGATCCGTGGCCGCCAGCCGCTGCCGCGTAGCACCGCCGACTACTATGTCGCGGGCGATGCGCCGGTGAAGGGCAAGCCGATGCGTGATATCACCCCGGCTGCTCAGTAAGACGTAATACCTCCACCTGATCGTTCCCACGCTCTGCGTGGGAATGCATCCCGTGACGCTCCGCGTCACACAGCGGACGCAGAGCGTCCATGGCGGCGTTCCCACGCAGACGGTTCGACGCCTCGACGTGGGAACGATCTCCTGCCTCGCACAGTAAATCCCCCTACACTCCCTCTTCACTTGATCCTACCCCCACGCAGGCCTACTCTAGACCTCGCGCAACCGTTTCACCCCCTCCCCGCCGTTGCTCTACCGCTTCCCCCTGACAAGGAGGTTCCCGAATGTTCGATTTCCACCCCCAGCTCAAGCAGCGCTTCGCTGCCTTGCGCACGGGCGCTGAATTCTTTTCCCTGCGGTATGTACGCGAGTCCGGTCAGTACCTGTCGGTGCGCAAGAACGTCGCCGAACCGCCGAGCCTGAGCCGCGACGAAGGGGTGATGCTTACCGTGCGCGTCAATGGCGTTGAGGCCTACGCGGCGACCAACGACCTGTCGCAACAAGGCCTGCAAGCCGCACTTGAGCGCGCCGAACTGCAAGCCCGCCAGCTCAAGCCGCATGCGCTGCTCGACCTGCGCGATCAGCCAGTGTCCAGCGATCGCGCTGATTACTTTTCGCCCAATCTCGAACAATCCTTTCCGTCCCTGAGCGAATGCTTCGAGCTGCTCGGCGCGGAATCCGCCTCGGTGCCAAAGGATGAGCGCCTGGTGAACTGGCAGGTGAGCATTGGCATTACCCACGTCGAACAGATTTACCTGAGCAGCGCCGGGGCTGAATTGCGCCAGGCCCAGCGCTTCGTCTATCCAGGCCTCGACGTCACCGCCTACGACGGCAACGACAGCCAGACCCGCAGCCTCGGCCGCGAAAACTTCGGCCAACAGGGCGGCGCTGATGTGATCAGCCGCTGCGGTTTGATCGGCGCCGGCCCACAGGTCGCCGATCAGGCGCTGCAACTGCTACTCGCGCCGAACACCCCGCAAGGCCCGCGCGACCTGCTGCTGATGCCGGATCAAATGATGCTGCAGATCCACGAATCCATCGGCCACCCGCTGGAGCTCGACCGCATTCTCGGCGACGAACGCAATTACGCCGGCACCAGTTTCGTCAAAACCAGCGACTTCGGCAGCCTGCAATACGGCTCGAAACTGCTCAACGTGACCTTCGATCCGGGCATTCCTGAAGAACTCGCCAGCTACGGCCACGACGACGACGGCACCGAGGCCAGCAAACAATTTCTGATCCGCGAGGGGCTGCTGCTGCGTCCGCTGGGCGGTGCGCTGTCGCAATACCGTACCGGCATGGACGGCGTTGCCAACAGCCGCGCCTGCGGCTGGAACCGTGCGCCGATCGACCGTATGGCCAACCTCAACATCGAGCCGGGCGATCAGCCGTTGAACAAACTGATCGAAGGCATCGAGCACGGTATTTTGATGAGCACCAACCGCTCATGGTCGATTGACGATGCGCGCAACAAATTCCAGTTCGGCTGCGAATGGGGTCAGTTGATCGAGAATGGTGAACTCAAAGGCGTAGTAAAAAACCCGAATTACCGGGCGATTTCCGCGCATTTCTGGAAAAGCCTGCGCGCGGTCGGCGACGCCAACACCGTCAAGGTGCTGGGCACGCCAAACTGCGGCAAGGGCGAACCGAACCAGGTGATCCGCGTCGGCCACGCTTCGCCAGCCTGCGTATTCAGCAACGTTGATGTGTTTGGGGGAGACGCCTGATGAGCATTTCGAAGAGTCAGTCCGACGCCTTCAAGGTCATGGTCAATTGGCTGCGCGACAGCGTGCGCGAGCCGGAACAGTTCACCCTCAGCTTTGCCGCCGAGTCTTCGGCGTTCGTGCGCTTCAACCACGCCAAGGTGCGCCAGGCCGGGCAAGTGCAGCAGGCCAACATCGTTCTGAAACTGATTAACGATGGTCGTCACGCCGACCTGCAAGTCACCCTGTCCGGTGATCAGGAAGGCGATCTGCAACGCCTCGCCGAAGGCCTGCAACAACTGCGCGAAACCCTACCGCTGCTGCCGCAGGATCCGTATCTGTTGCTCAACCACAACGGCTGGCAGAGCAAGAATGTGCAGGAACATCCGTTGCCGGACACGGAACAGGTGGTCGATGAAATCTGTGCTGCCGCTGAAGGTCTGGACTTGGTTGGCTTCTATGCCGCCGGCCCAATCAGCCGTGGTTTCGCCAGTTCAGCGGGGGCGTTTGGCTGGCATCAGGCGAACAGCTTCAACTTCGACTTCAGCCTGTTTCACGACAACGGTGAAGCCGTAAAAGCCAGCTATGCCGGGCACGATTGGAGCAGCGAAGGTTTCGCCAAGCGCTTCGGTCAGGCACGCGAGCAACTGGAGTTTCTCGGCCGCCCACTACGCACCTTGGCGCCGGGGCAGTACCGAGCCTATCTGGCACCGGCGGCGCTGGAAGAAATCATGGGCATGCTGAGCTGGGGTGGTTTCTCGGCGCAGTCGATCGCCAGCAAAAGCAGCCCGTTGCAGAAGCTGTATGTCGGTGATCAGGCGTTCAGTCCGCTGGTGTCGCTGGACGAGAAAGTCAGCGAATCGTTGAGCCCGGCGTTTTCCGGTGAGGGTTATCCGCGCAGTGATTTGCGTTTGATCGTCGAAGGCAAAGCGGGCGATCAACTGGTCGGTTCGCGCAGTGCGGCGGAATATGGTCTGGCCGCCAACGGCGCCGGTGGCGGTGAAATGCCCAGCGCGTTGAACATGGCGGCGGGTGATCTGTCCCAAGCAGAGATCCTCAAGCAATTGGGCACCGGGTTGTACATCAGCAACCTGTGGTACCTGAACTACTCGGATCAGCCGGCGGCGCGCATGACCGGCATGACCCGTTTCGCGACTTTCTGGGTCGAGAACGGCGAGATCCAGGCGCCGGTCAGCACCATGCGTTTTGACGACAGCGCTTACAGTTTGCTCGGTTCGCAGCTGGAAGCATTGACCGCCGAACGTGAGTTGTTGCTGTCGGCGAGTACGTACAGCCAGCGCAATACCTCGTCGGCGTTGCTGCCGGGAGCGCTGGTCAGCCGGTTGACCTTGACGCTCTGACGGCAATCGTTCCCACGCTCTGCGTGGGAATGCAGCCCGGGACGCTCCGCGTCCCTGCCGAAAGCGGACGCGGAGCGTCCGTTGAGGCATTCCCACGCAGAGCGTGGGAACGATCATCAAACAGACAACAAGAGGTTCCATGCCCAACCGCCCGCCTCTCGACGCCATCACCGCACGCTGGTTGCCGTGGGTCGTCGCCATTGCGTTCTTCATGCAATCCCTCGACGGGACCATCCTCAACACCGCCCTGCCCGCCATGGCCCGCGATCTCGCCGAAGACCCGTTGCGCATGCAAGGCGTCATCATCGCCTACATGCTCACCGTGGCTTTGCTGATTCCGGCGTCGGGCTGGATCGCCGACCGCTTCGGCACCAAGAAAATCTTCTTCGGCGCGATCTTGCTGTTCAGCTTCGGCTCCTTGCTCTGCGCGCTGTCGAGCAGCCTGAGCATGCTGATCGGCGCCCGAGTGATTCAGGGTTTGGGCGGTGCGCTGATGCTGCCGGTCGGGCGCCTGGTCGTGCTGCGCGCTTACCCGCGATCCGAACTGGTGCGGATCATGGGTTTCATCACCATTCCCGGCCTGCTCGGCCCATTGATCGGCCCGACCATGGGCGGCTGGATGGTCGAATACCTGACGTGGCACTGGATCTTCCTGATCAACCTGCCGGTCGGCGTGATCGGTTGCTACGCGGTGTGGAAATTCATTCCCGACCTGCGCGGCAGCGAGCGCACGCGGTTCGATAGCCTCGGCTTCCTGCTGTTCGGCGCGGCGATGATCCTGATCACCATCGCCATGGAAGGCCTCGGCGAATTGCACCTGCCGCACCTGCGCGTGATGTTGCTGCTGTTCGGTGGCATGGCCTGTCTGGCGGCGTATTGGTTGCGCGCCGGGCACATCGAAAACCCATTGTTCGCACCGTCGCTGTTCAAAACCCGCACCTTTGCCGTCGGTATTCTCGGCAACCTGTTCGCCCGTCTCGGCAGCGGTGCTCTGCCGTTTCTGGTGCCGTTGCTGCTGCAAGTAGCGCTGGGCTATTCGCCGTCGCAAGCGGGGATGAGCATGCTGCCGCTGGCCGCTGCAGCGATGATCGCCAAGTGGGTGGCGCGGCCGCTGATCGAACGGCTCGGCTATCGCATCGTCCTCACCGGCAACACGCTGGCGCTGGGGATCATGCTCGCGAGCATGGGCCTGGTCAGCGAGCAGACGCCATATTGGCTGTTGCTGTGTCTGCTGGCGGTGCTCGGTGCGATCAACTCGCTGCAATTTACGGCGATGAACACCGTGACCCTGATTGATCTCGACGATGCGAGCGCCAGCAGTGGCAACAGCTTGCTCTCGGTGGTAGCGCAGTTGTCGTTGAGTCTCGGGGTCGCGTGCGCCGGAGCGTTGCTCGGCGGGTTTACCGCGGAGATCGGTAATGATGGGGTCGAGACCGTGCTCGGTGCATTCCAGCTGACCTTCGTTACCGTCGGCATCATGGCGATGTTGGCGGCGACGATCTTCTCGCAGCTGTCGAAAGAAGACGGCCGCCGCGCCAAACGGCCGGAAGAACACATCGAACATTAACCACTGTTCGTCCAGAACTTTCGAAGAAAGTGGCACGGGGCTGCTACACTGCGCGACATTTTGTTTTGCAGGCCAGTCCCGTGACCACCATCGCCACCGCTTTTAATACTCTGCCGCTGTCCGCCGCCATGCTGGCTAACCTCGAATCCCTCGGTTATGCCCAGATGACGCCGATCCAGGCGCAGAGCTTGCCGGTGATCCTCAAGGGGATGGACCTGATCGCCCAGGCCAAGACCGGCAGCGGCAAGACCGCCGCGTTCGGCATCGGTTTGTTGAACCCGATCAACCCGCGCTATTTCGGTTGCCAGGCGCTGGTGATCTGCCCGACCCGAGAGCTGGCCGACCAGGTCGCCAAGGAAATCCGTCGCCTGGCCCGTGCCGAAGACAACATCAAGGTCCTGACCCTGTGCGGCGGCGTGTCCTTCGGCCCGCAGATCGCTTCGCTGGAACACGGCGCGCACATCATCGTCGGCACCCCGGGCCGCATTCAGCAGCACCTGCGCAAGGGTTCGCTGGTCCTCGATGGTCTTAACACGCTGATCCTCGACGAAGCCGACCGCATGCTCGACATGGGTTTCTACGACGCCATCGAAGACATCATCGTCAAGACTCCGGAGCGTCGTCAGACCCTGCTGTTCTCTGCCACGTACCCGGTGGGCATCAAGCAACTGGCGTCGAAGTTCATGCGTGATCCGCAAACGGTGAAAGCCGAAGCGTTCCACGATGACACGCAGATCGAGCAGCGCTTTTACGAGATTTCTCCAGAAGATCGCATGAGCGTGGTGACCAAAGTCCTGCACCACTTCCGCCCGGCGTCGTGCGTGGCGTTCTGCTTCACCAAGCAGCAGGTTCAGGAAACCGTTGATCACCTGACCGCCAAAGGCATTTCCGCCGTCGGCCTGCACGGCGATCTGGAACAGCGTGATCGCGATCAGGTGCTGGCGATGTTCGCCAACCGCAGTACTTCGGTATTGGTTGCCACCGACGTCGCCGCCCGGGGTCTGGACATCGATGCGCTGGACATGGTGATCAACGTCGAACTGGCCCGCGATTCGGAAATCCACATTCACCGCGTCGGCCGTACCGGTCGCGCTGGCGAGAAAGGAATCGCGATCAGCCTGGTTGCTCCGGGCGAAGCGCATCGTGCGCAGGCCATCGAGCAGCTGCAGAAATCACCGCTGAACTGGGATCAGGTCGATAACCTCAAGTCCCAAGGCCTCGCCCCGTTGCAACCGCCGATGACCACGCTGTGCATCGGTGCTGGCCGTAAAGACAAGGTTCGCCCGGGTGACATTCTCGGTGCATTGACTGGCGACGCCGGTATTCCCGGTGCGCAGGTGGGCAAGATTGCGATCTTCGACTTCCAGGCTTACGTGGCCGTTGACCGCACCGTGGCCATGCAGGCCTTGCAGCGTTTGAACGACGGCAAGATCAAGGGCCGTTCGCTGCGCGTCCGCATCCTCTGACCTGATCGTTCCCACGCTCTGCGTGGGAATGCATCCCGTGACGCTCCGCGTCACATAACAACGGACGCAGAGCGTCCATGGCGGCATTCCCACGCAGAGCGTGGGAACGATCATTGTGTGAGGACACCGTTTTGCGCTCTACCGAAGTCGTGATCATTGGCGCTGGCGCCGCTGGGTTGATGTGTGCACTGACCGCCGCCGGGCGTGGGCGTCAGGTATTGCTGCTCGACCACGCGAACAAGGCCGGCAAGAAAATCCTGATGTCGGGCGGTGGCCGCTGCAATTTCACCAACATGTACACCGAACCGAGCAATTTCCTCTCGCAGAATCCGCACTTCTGCAAATCCGCACTGGCGCGTTACACCCAGTGGGATTTCATTGGCATGGTCGGCAAACACGCCGTGCCGTACCACGAGAAGAAACTCGGCCAACTGTTCTGCGATAACAAATCCAGCGACATCCTCGAAATGCTCCTCACCGAGTGCGATCAGGCCGGCGTCGAACTGCACCTCGACACGTCGATCCAGACCATCGAGAAAGTCGAGAGCGGTTACTTGCTCGACACCACCCTCGGCCAGATCCAGTGCCAGTCGCTGGTGATCGCCACCGGCGGGCTGTCGATCCCGACGCTGGGCGCCACCGGTTTTGGTTATCAAGTGGCCAAGCAATTCGGCCATGAACTGCTGCCGACCCGCGCCGGCCTGGTGCCGTTCACCATCACCGATCAGCTCAAGGAACTCTGCACCGAGTTGTCCGGGACGTCGGTGGATTGTCTGGTCAGCTGCAACGATCAGAGCTTTCGCGAAAACATCCTGTTCACTCACCGTGGCCTCAGTGGCCCGGCGATTTTGCAGATTTCCTCGTTTTGGGAATCCGGCGACACCGTCGAGATCAACCTGCTGCCGGATCACGACGCGGCGAGCTGGTTGCAGCAGCAAGTGACCGAGCGTCCGAACAGTGAATTGAAAACCCTGCTGGGTGAGATCTTCACCAAGAAGATGGCCAATCTGCTGGCGGACAACTGGTTTGTCTCCAAGCCGATGAAGCAGTACACCCACGCTGAACTGGCGGAGATTGCCGAGAAGCTCGGCAGCTGGAAAGTCGTGCCGGCGGGGACTGAGGGGTATCGCACTGCCGAGGTAACCCTGGGTGGCGTCGATACTCGCGAAGTGTCGTCCAAGACCATGGAGTCGCTGAAAAGCCCGGGTCTGTATTTCATCGGTGAAGTGCTTGACGTCACCGGGCATCTGGGCGGTTTCAACTTCCAGTGGGCTTGGGCCTCAGGCTACGCTGCTGCGCAGTACGCCTGATCCAGAATCAAACACAAAACCTGTGGGAGCGAGCCTGCTCGCGAATGCGGTATATCAGTCGACATATATGTTGAATGACACTCCGCTTTCGCGAGCAGGCTCGCTCCCACAGTGGTTTTTGGTGTAAGTAAAAGGAACACTTTTTGCTGTCAGATGTGATCGGCGCCATTGCGTCGGCGTCATTACTGGCTCAATTTAGCGGCATCGCCTCGGAAGGCCTTCGCACTTCATGTCCTCGACCTCGTTTCGTCAGTCTTTGCGGCGCCTGTGGGCGCTGGATAAATTCAGCTACAGCGTGCGGGTGTTCATCGCCCTGACCGGCAGCATGGCGCTGTGTTGGTATCAGGATGAAATGGGCCTGTTGATCCCGTTGTTCCTCGGCATCATCGCCAGCGCGCTGGCCGAGACCGACGACAGTTGGCAGGGCCGGCTCAACGCCCTCGCCGTGACGCTGGTGTGTTTCAGCATCGCCGCGCTGTCGGTTGAATTGCTCTTCCCCTACCCCATCGTCTTTGCCATTGCCTTGGCGCTGGCGAGCTTTGGCTTGACCATGCTCGGCGCGCTCGGTGAGCGTTACGGGGCGATTGCTTCGGCGACATTGATTCTGTCGGTCTACACCATGATCGGCGTTGATCAGCGCGGTGGCGCGGTCACCGATTTCTGGCACGAGCCGATGCTGCTGGTCGCCGGTGCGGCGTGGTACGGCTTGCTTTCGGTGTTGTGGCAAGCGCTGTTTTCCAATCAGCCGGTGCAGCAGAGTCTGGCGCGGTTATTCCGTGAGCTGGGCTTTTACCTGAAGCTGAAAGCCTCGCTGTTCGAGCCGATCCGGCAGATGGACGTTGAAGCCCGGCGTCTGGAACTGGCGCAGCAAAACGGTCGCGTGGTGGCGGCACTGAACAGTGCCAAGGAAATCATCCTGCACCGGGTCGGCAACGGTCGCCCCGGCTCGAAAGTCAGCCGCTACCTGAAGCTGTATTTCCTCGCGCAAGACATCCACGAACGTGCCAGTTCCTCGCATTATCCATACAACGCTTTGGCTGATGCGTTCTTCCACAGCGATGTGCTGTTCCGCTGCCAGCGCCTGTTGCGCCAACAGGGCAAAGCCTGCCGTGCACTGGCCGAATCGATCCAGATGCGCCAGCCCTTCATTTACGACGCCAGTTTCGCCGAAGCCCTGAGCGACCTCGACGCCTCTCTTGAACACCTGCGTATCCAGAGCAACCCGGCGTGGCGCGGATTGCTCCGTTCGCTGCGCGCACTGGCCGCCAACCTTGGCACCCTCGACCGTTTGCTCAGTGACGCGAGCAATCCCGACGCCTTGGCCGACGCCACCGACAGCAGCCTGCTCGACCGCTCGCCGCGCAACTTCAAAGACGTCTGGATTCGTTTGCGCACGCAACTGACCCCGACCTCTCTGCTGTTCCGTCACGCCCTGCGTCTGCCACTGGCGCTGAGCATCGGCTACGGCATGGTGCACCTGATTCACCCGTCGCAGGGTTACTGGATCATTCTCACCACGCTGTTCGTCTGCCAGCCAAACTACGGCGCCACCCGACGCAAACTCGGTCAGCGGATTTTCGGTACAGCCATCGGCCTGACCGTGGCGTGGGCGCTGTTCGACCTGTTCCCGAGCCCGTTGGTGCAGTCGTGTTTCGCCATCGCTGCCGGCGTGGTGTTCTTTACCAACCGCACCACCCGCTACACCTTGGCAACGGCGGCGATCACCATCATGGTGCTGTTCTGCTTCAACCAGGTCGGCGACGGTTACGGACTGTTCCTGCCACGGTTGTTCGATACCTTGCTCGGCAGCCTGATTGCCGGTCTGACAGTATTTCTGTTCCTGCCGGACTGGCAGGGTCGGCGTCTGAACAAAGTGCTGGCCAACACCCTGACCTGCAACAGCATCTACCTGCGTCAGATCATGCAGCAATACGCCGCCGGCAAGAGCGACGACCTCGCCTATCGTCTGGCCCGGCGCAACGCGCACAACGCCGATGCGGCGCTGTCGACGACGCTGGCGAACATGCTGATGGAGCCGGGGCATTTCCGTAAGGAAGCGGATGTCGGTTTCCGTTTCCTGGTGTTGTCGCACACGTTGTTGAGCTATCTGTCAGGCCTGGGCGCGCATCGCGAGACTCAGCTACCCGCCGATGTGCGCGAGCATTTGATCGATGGCGCCGGAGTGAAACTGGCGACGAGCATTGATGAAATCGCCCAAGGACTGGCGAACAAGCAGCCGGTGGCGATTCAGAGTGACGAAGAAGAAGCGCTGGCCAATGAGCTGGAGCAGATGCCTGATGAGATTGATGAAGGCCAGCGGTTGGTGCAGACGCAACTGGCGTTGATTTGCCGGCAGTTGGGGCCGTTGCGGACGTTGGCGGCGCATCTTATCAAGGACACCAGTGAGGTTAGTGCTGGCTGACAGGACGCCATCGCGAGCAGGCTCGCTCCCACACTGGATTTATGCACGACACAAACCCCATGTGGGAGCGAGCCTGCTCGCGAAGAGGCCATCAGACACCCAGCAAATTCAGGATCAAAAACTCACATCCCATGCTGCCTCAACAACTTGTCATAACTCCCATCCGCCTTCATCGCCGCAATCGCCTTGTCAAACCCCGCGACAATCTGCTCATGCTGCGGGTTCTTCAGACTGACCAGAATATGCAGGCTGTTCTCACTCAACGGCTTGGGCAAAAACTCCACGGCATTGCGCACCTTGGCGGATTCCCGCGCCAGGTAGTACTTCGCCACGTACTCATCCTCCAGCGCCAACTTGACCCGATCCGCCGCGAGCATGCGCACGGCCATGGCGAAGTTATGCACAGGGACTTTCTGCAACGCGGTGTCGGCATCGAACGGCGCCGAATAGGCATAGCCGCGCACAACTGCAATCGGATAGGTGTGCAGTTGCTGCAGGTTGGCGTATTCGAGCGGCGTGTCTTTGCGCTTCAGAAAGCGAATGCGATTGAGCAGATACTCCTCGGAAAACTGGCCGATTTTGGTCCGCTCGTCGTTGTACCAGGCGTTGACCAGCACGTCGTAACGCCCTTCGCCCACCCCCAGCAATGCCCGCGCCCACGGCACCTGTTCATAGCCGCTGGCATACCCCGCCCGGGCCAGCGCGGTGCTGACGATGTCGGTGGCCAGGCCGCCGTTTACCAGCGTGTCGTCGGTGAAGGGCGGCCAGATATCAAACACCAGCCGCAGCTTATCCGCTGCAGCGGTCTGAGCCAGCAAGAGCAATCCGATCAAAGCAAAGGCTCGATGCAGTCGCGGCATGCTTGAAAATCCTTAGCGGGCGGGTTGCCCTGCATGTTTTCAGTCAAAACCCCAAGGCCCCTTACCGGCTAAACCCAGGCACTAACCTTAGCTCAATGACGCCAAGGTACGGTGCTCTCCTGCAGATTACACAAAGACGCCACGCGCGCGAGAAAGGAATGATGGCATTTTGATCTTTGTCACAGACTCTTACGCCATGCAGACATCGACGGCGAGGCCGCTTAGTATCGGGCGACACGTTCAAGGAATCGCAAAATGACAGTCGAGTGGGTCTGCAAACATCACAGTGATCTGGGCAAAGAACAGCTGTACGCGCTGTTGAAGCTTCGATCAGACGTGTTCGTCGTCGAACAGAAATGCGCCTATCCGGACCTCGACGGCCAGGATCTGGAAGGCGACACCTATCACCTGATGGGTTGGGAAGATGACCAATTGATGGCGTACCTGCGCCTGCTGGATCCGGAATCCCAGGGCGGCGACGTGGTGATTGGCCGCGTGATTACCGCACCGCAGGGTCGCGGCAAAGGGCTGGGCCACGAAATGATGGAGCAGGCGTTGAAACAGGCGGAGAAGCATTGGCCACAGGTGCCGATCTACCTGTCAGCGCAGGCGCATTTGCAGGGGTATTACGGCAAGTACGGGTTTGTTGTGGCGGGTGAGGAATATCTGGAGGATGACATTCCGCATATCGGGATGCGTCGCCCTTGAGTGCCTCTTCGCGAGCAAGCTCGCTCCCACAGGGAAACGCATTGCAACTGTGGGAGCGAGCCTGCTCGCGAAAGCGTCAGCTCAGGCGCCGCAGGACTCAGGGGTACTCAAGCACAGCCTTGATCTGCCGCAAATTGCGCTCGATCCACCCGCGATCAATCGCCCCCCACTCGCGAATCCGATAGCGCCCGGCATGGTTGCGTGCGCCCTCTTCCTGCGCGAATTCACAAACGATATCCAGATCCGCCAACGCGGCAATCGTGTCCTGCGCCGTGCGCCGGGGCATGCCGGTCACTTCGGTCAGCGCAGGCACACTGGCCGCCAGACCGCTGTCGATCAGATACGCCACGTACAAACGGCGATAGAAACTGCTTTTGGTCTTGCTGACGTCCATCCCCACCTTCCTGGTTGCGTACGGTTAAGCCTGCATATCCCGCCACGTCAGGTACACCCGCAGATCGAACTCGATCTGGTGATACCCCGGCAGCATGTACTCGCACAATTTATAAAAAGCTTTGTTGTGATCGGACTCTTTGAAGTGCGCCAGTTCATGCACGACGATCATTTTCAGAAAATCCGGCGCGGCGTCCTTGAACAGCGAGGCGATACGAATCTCTTTCTTGGCCTTGAGCTTGCCACCCTGCACCCGCGACACCGTGGTGTGCAGGCCCAACGCGCGGTGGGTCAGGTCGAGGCGGTTGTCGAACAGCACCTTGTCGATGGCCGGCGCGTTGCGCAGGTATTCCTGCTTCAGGTCCAGCGCATAGCCGTACAACGCCTTATCGCTCTGCACATCGTGCCGGCCCGGATAACGCTGGCTCAGGTAATCGCCCAAGCGCCCTTCGGCGATCAGTTGGCGCACCTGATCCTGCAATTGCGCGGGATAGGCCTGGAGGTACTTCAACACAGTCATGGACGGGCGACACGGTTCGAAAAAAGGTGCGCCAGTGTAGCGAATTCAACCGGGCAGCGCGCTCCAGTCGAAGGGCTCGGCGAAGCTTGCCGCGTCTTCGGCGATCAATGGCCGGGCGACCAGGAAGCCTTGCACGTATTCGCAGCCATGAGCTTGCAGCCATTGGTATTGTTCGATGGTTTCGACACCTTCGGCGATCACCAGCAAACCGTACTGTTTGCACAGGTTGATCACGGTGCTGACCAGCGACGCGTCGCGGGCGGAGTCCGGCAATCGGGCGATGAGGTGGCGATCGAGCTTAAGCGTATCCAGTTCCAGATCCCGCAGATGCGCCAGCGAACAAGGCCCGGAGCCGAAATCATCCAGCGCCACGCGCACGCCGAGATTGCGCAGTAGGCGCAGTTGTTTGCGGGTTTCGTCAGGGTTCTGCATCAGCGCTTCTTCGGTAACCTCGACCTCCAATTGCCGAGGCTGCAACGCGTGGCGCTCCATCACCTGACGCAATTCGGTGACCAGATTCGGCAGGCTGAACTGGGTATTGCTCAGGCTCACGCCGAGCACCAGGTCTTCGGCAAACAAGGTTTCCCAGGCTTTACGCTGACCGGCACCGCGATGATAAATCCAGCTGCCGAGGCGACTGATCAGCCGCGCTTCTTCCAGCAATGGCAGGAACAGTCCCGGCGGCACATCGCCAACGCTCGGGTGCTGCCAGCGTAACAACGCTTCGAACCCGCGAATCTGGCCAGTGTCGATGGCCACTTGCGGCTGATAGACCAGATTGAAATCGCGGTTCTCGATGGCCGTGCGCACGCTTTCTTCCAGCATCAAACGCGAACGCGCGCGGCCATTCATTTCATGATCGTAGAAACGGTATTGCTGGCGACCCGCGCGTTTGGCTTCATACATGGCGATGTCGGATGCGCGGAGCAGACCGTCGAGGTTCGAACCGCAATCGGGAAAAGTGGCAATGCCAATACTCGCGCCGAGCGCGATATCCAGGCCTTCGATCTGCTGACAGATCGACACGCGTTCGATGAGTTTTTCGGCAATCTTTGCGGCTTGCTCGGGGAATTCCAGATCCAGCAGCGCGGTGAATTCATCACCGCCCATGCGCGCGAGGATGTCAAACGGCCGCAAGCATGCCTTCAGTTGCTCGGAAACCCAGCGCAACACACGGTCGCCGGCATCATGGCCCAGCGAGTCATTGACCCGCTTAAAGCCGTCGAGATCCAGATACATCAACACCCAACTGCTGTCGCTGCGTTCGCCGCGCAGCAGCAGATTTTCCACGGTCTGGTAAAAGCCTCGGCGATTGAGTAACCCGGTCAGAGGGTCGGTGACCGCCTGAAACTCCAGCTGCTGATGCAGATGGCGCACGACCGACATGTCCAGCACGGTCACCACCATTGCATGTTGTTCGGACGGTAACGTCGCGCAGGACAAGGCCACCGGCACTTGCTGCCCCGGCGCCGTACGCAGCAGCGCATCGTGCAGACGCAAGGTCTCGCCACGTTTGTAACTGGCATAAAATTCGGAATCGGCCCACACCGGAATGTGCGGTTTCTGCAGATAGTCGAGAAACTCCTGCCCCTCCAGTTCCTTCACCGGTGCGTTGAGCAAGCGCGAAATCGCCGGGTTGGCGAAGCGGATCACGCCATCTTCACCCAACACCAGAATGCCCTCGGCGGCGTTATCCAGCACCGAAGCATTGAAGGCACGCGCCACTTCCAGATCGTGACTCAGACGCTGCAAGGCACGGCGATTGCGCTGGTGTTCCAGCAACGCCTGAACCTTGGGCTTGAGAATCTGTGGGTCGAACGGTTTGAACAGGTAATCCACTGCGCCGCTGGCATAGCCCTTGATCACGGCATCCTGCGACTGCTCGTTGGCGGTGAGGAAAATAATCGGCGTGAGCCGCGTCCGCTGGCTACCGCGCATCAGCCGCGCGACCTCGAAGCCGTCCATGCCCGGCATCTGCACATCCAGCAGCACCAGATCGACGTCATGTTCGAGCAATAGACTGAGCGCCTCGAAACCGGAGGCTGCGGTGATGACTTGCCAGTCCTGACGCTGCAGCAACGCACGCATGCTTATCAGGTTTTCAGGGTAATCATCCACGATTAAAAGGACAGAGCTGCCTTCACCTGGCTGGGGTTGCGCGCATTCCATGCTGCTTCTCTTGTCGGGACTACAGGTCGGTTCCGGTAAAAACCGTAGACATACTGAGCGTTCACTCTAGTCCCGGATCGGTAAAAGCAATAGCTGTCATCAGGCCATCATTTAACCAAAGCCTCGATTTACCGACTAACGGTCAGCGCTGAGGCCCCCGGAAACCGGGAAAGATGGCATTTCGACAGGATGTTGACGCCAATCATCTGCCAAACGGGCGTTAACAAAAAATCCCTCTACGCTTATAAAGGCCGCCCGAAAAGGCGCGGGCTAGAGCTTCTGGCACCCGCGTTCAGGATGAACAGAGTGGAAAAACCGACATGATCGATCTCGCAACCTGGAACCTTAGCGTTCCTGTCGGCAGTCCGCCGTACACCGTCGAAACCGCCAAACTGGTGAAGGGCTTCAAGGATCAATACTTCCATTCCGACACCGGCACATTGTTCTTCTGGTCACCGGTTACCGGATCAAAAACCGAAAACGCCATCTACCCGCGCACCGAACTGCGCGAGACCTACAGCAACGGCAAGTTGCGCAACTGGTACTACCCCGACGCCGACAACTTGTTGCGCGCGACCGTCACGGTCAACAAAGTGCCCAGCTCCGGCAAAATCGTCATCGGCCAGATCCACGCTTATGAAAGCCAGAAGCCGATGGTCAAACTCGAATACCAATACAAGACCAAAACCGAGACCGGCAATCTCGTCATCAAGGTCCGTATGCACCCGGATGATGACGAAAGTCGTGTGATCACTCTGGCGACCGGGGTCAAACTGGATCGCGAATTCAATTACCTCATCCACCTCAGCCCCGGCGGTGCGTTGGGTGTAAGTGCGGCGGGGTATCAGTGGGATTCACAGATCAGTGCTACGTGGCGGAACAAGCCGTTGTACTTCAAGGCTGGGGTTTATGTGCAGGACAACACCGGGTACACCAGCGAAGGTGGCCAAGTGACCTTCTCCAAACTCGACATCGATCACGACAAGTAACCAATCCCCACTGTAGGAGCTGCCGAAGGCTGCGATCTTTTGATCTTGTTTTTGATTCTAAAAAGACAAAATCAAAAGATCGCAGCCTTCGGCAGTTGCTACCTTTAAACAGCGCTGTTTAGATTTGTCGGCGGTTACTTCCCGAAGCCTACAACAGCTTGCGTCGTTGCCTACGGGTACGCCAGAATCCGCCGGCTTGTGCGCCTGGCGGGCCATCGGTAACTTGATTCGCGTCACTGATTTCCAGTGATCGGGTTTAGTAGCCCGTGGTGTTTTTCAGTTATGTGCAAAGCGCATCCGTCGGTGATTGCTGTCCGACTTGATGGTGGCTGTGTGCAGGGCGCTTCGGCGCGCCGGTAAATGCTGAATACTCCCCGGTCTACTAACCTGCGCACAGCTGCCCCCCTTCTTTTAGTAGAGAGGGAGAAGCGGCTCCATCAGGAGTTTTCAGCTTATGACCAAATCAACGCCACACCCGCCGGTCATCGACCCGGCCTCCCCGTACGAATCCCCCGACTCAAAAAAACTCAACGACGCCGCCAAACGCGCCCTCGACCACTACCTCAACCCCGCCGCCCTTATCATGGCAAGCACCAACAACCCAGACCCCATGTACCTCGCCAATCCGAAATACAACACCGAGTCCTTGCTGGCCAATGCCGGCGAAACGTTGGGCTCAGCCAGCGAAATGCTCAACAACTTCGCGGCGACGCTCGATACCTCGCACCGCAAGACAGCGCTGGGGATCGCGCAGGTGGTCATGCTCGGTGAACTGGCGGTGAATCAGGCTCTGGACCATGTGGAGTTGAAAGAGTAATCATCACGCCAAAAAACGTTATTAACCCTCTGACCAATGAAACCCCATCTTATGATGGGTTTCCTTCAGTTTTCGATTAAGTGATCTCGCTCCGTTAGCTCCTTAACAACTAAAGGCTAGAGCGAAACATTATAAAAAACTGTCATTTATTACAGGTGACCACTTTTCTGCGAAGAATGTAGCCTTGTTGACGAAACAGATGATTAAGAACCTAAACAAATTAGGGTTTTCCCGGCTTCCTTCGCAACAATGGAGAGTTCAAATGTCCGACATTCCTGTAATCACACAGCCTGAACCCAACAAAAGTGGTTGGGGTACAACGCCCAGAATATTCGGTACTGCACCCGCAAACTCCAGCGTAGAGATTTTCCAAGTTGATAGCGGTAATAGATTGGGGGGGTGGAGTGGCCATCAACGGATTCTGGGCTATCGACATCAACATCCCGCCGAACCAGTGGTTTATGATTACCGCTCGCAGCTACCAAGTGTATGGCCAGTTCTCGAACTGGAGCCCTCCTTTTAATATTCATAGTTAACCGATGCAGCGTATTTCTCTTTAAAACTTGCAAAACCGCACCTACAAAAAACCCGCCTCTCGGCGGGTTTTTTAATTCAGCTAAAACACCAGCGGCTTAGTTAACCTTAGCGTTCAACTCACCCTTCAGATAACGCTGATACATCGCTTCCAAGGAGATCGGCTTGATCTTCGAAGCATTGCCCGCAGTGCCGAAGGCTTCGTAGCGAGCGATACATACATCACGCATCGCAGTAACAGTCGCGCCGAAGAACTTACGCGGATCGAATTCGCTCGGGTTGGTGGCCATCAGGCGACGCATGGCGCCGGTGGATGCCAGACGCAGGTCGGTGTCGATGTTGACTTTGCGCACGCCGTGCTTGATGCCTTCGACGATTTCTTCAACCGGAACGCCGTAGGTTTCTTTGATGTCGCCGCCGTACTGGTTGATGATCGCCAGCCACTCTTGTGGCACCGAGGACGAACCGTGCATCACCAGGTGGGTGTTCGGGATGCGCTTGTGGATTTCCTTGATGCGGTCGATCGCCAGCACGTCGCCGGTAGGTGGCTTGGTGAACTTGTAGGCGCCATGGCTGGTGCCGATGGCGATGGCCAGGGCATCGACCTGGGTGCGCTTGACGAAGTCAGCGGCTTCTTCCGGGTCGGTCAGCATTTGGCTGTGATCCAGAACGCCTTCAGCGCCGATGCCGTCTTCTTCGCCGGCCATACCTGTTTCCAGCGAACCCAGGCAACCCAGCTCGCCTTCTACCGAAACGCCACAGGCGTGTGCCATGGCCACGGTTTGTTGGGTAACGCGGACGTTGTAGTCGTAGTCAGTCGGGGTCTTGCCGTCTTCGCCCAGCGAGCCGTCCATCATCACCGAGCTGAAGCCCAATTGAATCGAGCGCTGGCAGACGTCAGGGCTGGTGCCGTGGTCCTGGTGCATGCACACCGGGATGTGCGGGAATTCTTCGATCGCGGCCAGGATCAGGTGACGCAGGAATGGCGCGCCGGCGTATTTACGGGCGCCGGCCGAAGCCTGAACGATCACCGGGGAGTCAGTCTTGTCAGCGGCTTCCATGATGGCGCGCATCTGCTCAAGGTTGTTGACGTTGAAGGCTGGAACGCCGTAGCCGAATTCGGCTGCGTGGTCCAACATCTGGCGCATGCTGATAAGTGCCATTGTGTGTGTCTCTCCCGGTTTAGGGTCGTTAATCGTGCCAGCCTGCCGGAGCGGCGGCGGCTATTCAAGTGATTGCAGATCGGGGGTTGAGGCCCGGTCTGGTGATTCGATAAAGCAAAATCCTGAGAACTCCACAGCTCCCACATTAGAACTGTGGTGTGTCAATTACTGCGCTTTGCAGCCGCGGCCGATCAGGTCACTGGTGGCGACCCAGTAGACCAGGCCTTCGTCACCTTTGACGTGAAACGCCAGCATGCCGTCGCTGTACAGCGTGCCCGAGGCGCCCGGCTCTTCTTTCAGACGGTAGACCTGATCACCGCCACCCAGCCGCACGTCGACCTCCTTCTGGCCGGCGTCGGCGTAACGCCACAGCACTTTGGCCTGGCTGTCGCAGGTCCAGGTCGTCCAGTTATCTGCCGGAGCAGATGACTGAAACAGGTTCAACTGCGCGCAACCGCCCAACAATGCCAACGCCGCAATGGCGATCAAGCCTTTCATCCGTGTACCTCGACTGACGGCGCACGCCGCCAGCCCTGAGTTAAAGAGTCAGACCCGTCAAGGACAACCATGTTCCTTGGCCGGGGTTTGCGTCTCGTACTTCTCCAGACCGTCCGGGCCCGAGCGCTTGTTCAGCACCGGGTTGGTTTCGGCCTGCCAGTCGGCCTGATAACAGCCCTTCTGCGACTCGCTCGGTGCGGGCGTGGCTTCGGCCTTCGGGTTACTCCCGCAGGCCGCCAGCGTACCGGTCAGCAACAACAGCGCTAACGACTTGACCATGTAAACACTCCTTTGCCTGGCCAAACGGGCGGCCTCAGGCCTTGGCCCGGCTTTCCAGGACTTCAACGGCTGGCAGCACTTTGCCCTCGACGAATTCGAGGAACGCGCCACCACCGGTGGAAATGTAGGAGATTTGCTCAGCCACGCCATATTTATCGATCGCGGCCAGGGTGTCGCCACCACCAGCGATGGAGAACGCCGAGCTTTCAGCGATGGCCTGGGCCAGCACTTTGGTGCCGTTGCCGAACTGGTCGAATTCGAACACACCGACGGGGCCGTTCCACAGAATCGTTTTCGACGATTTCAGCAATTCGGCGAAGTTAGCTGCGGTTTGCGGGCCGATGTCCAGAATCATGTCATCAGCAGCCACATCAGCGATCAGCTTGACGGTGGCTTCAGCGGTTTCAGCGAATTCCTTGGCAACCACTACGTCGACCGGCAATGGCACGCTGACTTTGGCAGCAATGGCGCGCGCGGTGTCGAGCAGGTCTGGTTCGTACAGGGATTTGCCAACCGGGTGACCGGCCGCTGCGAGGAAGGTGTTGGCGATGCCGCCGCCGACGATCAGTTGATCGCAGATCTGGCTCAGGCTGTTCAGCACGTCCAGTTTGGTCGAGACTTTGGAGCCGGCAACGATGGCTGCCATTGGCTGAGCCGGTGCGCCGAGGGCTTTGCCCAGTGCATCCAGTTCAGCGGCCAGCAACGGGCCAGCGGCGGCGACTTTGGCGAACTTGGCCACGCCGTGGGTCGAACCTTCGGCGCGGTGAGCGGTGCCGAAGGCGTCCATCACGAACACGTCGCACAGGGCGGCGTATTGCTGGGCCAGTTCGTCAGCGTTCTTTTTCTCGCCTTTGTTGAAGCGCACGTTTTCGAACAGCACGATGTCGCCAGCCTTGACGTCGGCGCCGCCGAGGTAATCAGCCACCAGCGGCACTTCACGGCCCAGAGCCTTGCTCAGGTAGTCAGCGACTGGCTTGAGGCTGTTCTCGGCAGAGAACTCGCCTTCGGTCGGACGGCCAAGGTGCGAGCAGACCATCACGGCCGCACCTTTTTCCAGGGCCAGCTTGATGGTCGGCAGCGAAGCCAGGATACGCGCATCGCTGGTGACAACACCGTCCTTGACTGGGACGTTGAGGTCTTCGCGGATCAATACGCGCTTACCTTGCAGATCGAGGTCGGACATCTTCAACACGGTCATGGGTCGCACTTCCTACGGTTTTTTTGAAGTTGCTGTTTGCAGATAGTGTTCTGCAACGTCCAGCATTCGGTTGGCAAAACCCCATTCGTTGTCGAACCAGGCCAGGATGTTTACCAGTTTGGGGCCGGAAACACGGGTCTGACTGGCATCGACGATGGCCGAATGTGGGTCATGGTTGAAATCACAGCTGGCATGCGGCAACTCGGTGTAGGCCAGCAGGCCTTTGAGCGGGCCGCTGGTAGCGGCCTCGCGCAGGATCCGGTTGATCTCATTGGCGTCGGTCGCGGTGGCGGTCTGCATCGTGATGTCGAGGCAAGACACGTTGACCGTCGGCACGCGTACGGCTTTGGCCTGAATTCGCCCGGCAAGTTCCGGCAGCAGGCGCTCGATACCCCGCGCCAGACCAGTGGACACCGGGATCACCGACTGGAACGCCGAACGGGTGCGGCGCAGGTCTTCGTGGTGATAAGCGTCGATCACTGGCTGATCGTTCATCGCCGAGTGAATCGTGGTGATCGACACGTAATCGAGGCCGATTGCCTTGTCGAGCAAACGCAACAGCGGCACGCCGCAGTTGGTGGTGCAGGAGGCGTTGGACACCAGCAGTTCGTCGCCGGTCAGGCAATCCTGATTGACGCCGTAAACAATGGTCGCGTCGACATCCGCCTCGCTGGCCATCGGCTGCGAGAACAACACGCGTGGCGCGCCGGCGTCGAGAAAGCGCTGGCCGTCTTCACGGGTGTTGTAGGCACCGGAACATTCGAGCACGAGATCGACGCCCAGCGACGCCCAATCGATGCCTTCGGGGGTGGCACTGCGCAGAACCTTCACGCAGTCGCCATTAATGTAGAGACAATCGCCTTCTACTCGCACTTCGCCGGGAAAACGGCCGTGGGTGGAGTCGAAGCGTGTCAGGTATTCGATGCTGGCCATGTCCGCCAGATCGTTGATCGCGACAATTTCAAACCCGGCTTTCTCGCCTCGCTCAAACAACGCACGCAAGACGCAACGACCAATCCGGCCATAGCCGTTGAGTGCAACTTTGAAGGGACGCGGTTGAGGCATGGGGTTCTCGATTACCGTGGTGAATCAGGCAGTGCGATGTTGCCTGAACCAACACTTTCGCGAGCAGGCTCGCTCCCACATTGGAATGCATTTCCCTGTGGGAGCGAGCCTGCTCGCGAAGGCGTCAGCTCAGACGACATCTTTTCTGGATCAGTCTTCCAGCAGCTCTTCAGCCTGACCCAGGATGTTTTCCAGGGTGAAGCCGAATTCTTCGAACAGTGCCGAAGCCGGAGCCGATTCGCCGTAAGTGGTCATGCCGATCACGCGACCTTCCAGACCCACGTACTTGAACCAGAAATCGGCGTGAGCCGCTTCGATGGCGATACGTGCGCTGACCTGCAGCGGCAGCACGTCCTGCTTGTATCCAGCGTCCTGAGCATCGAACACACTGGTGCAAGGCATGGAAACCACGCGCACTTTGCGGCCTTGCTCGGTCAGCTTGTCGTAAGCCTGAACCGCCAGGCCCACTTCCGAACCGGTCGAAATCAGGATCAGCTCAGGCTCGCCTGCGCAGTCCTTCAACACGTAACCGCCACGGCTGATGGCGGCGATCTGGCCGGCATCGCGTTCCTGGTGTTGCAGGTTCTGACGCGAGAAGATCAGCGCCGATGGGCCGTCCTTACGCTCCAGAGCGTTTTTCCAGGCCACGGCCGATTCAACGGCATCGGCTGGACGCCAGGTGTCGAGGTTCGGTGTGGTACGCAGGCTGGTCAGCTGCTCGATCGGCTGGTGCGTCGGGCCGTCTTCGCCCAGACCGATGGAGTCGTGGGTGTAGACGTGGATGACTTGCTTCTTCATCAGCGCCGACATGCGCACGGCGTTGCGCGCATATTCCATGAACATCAGGAAGGTCGCGCCGTAAGGCACCAGGCCGCCGTGCAGGGTCACGCCGTTCATGATTGCGGTCATGCCGAACTCGCGCACGCCGTAGTACATGTAGTTGCCGCTGGCATCTTCAGCGCTGACACCTTTGCAACCTTTCCACAGGGTCAGGTTGGAACCGGCCAGGTCAGCCGAACCGCCAAGCAGTTCCGGCAGCAATGGGCCGAACGCGTTCAGGGTGTTCTGGCTGGCCTTACGGCTGGCGATGGTTTCGCCTTTGGCCGCAACTTCAGCGATGTAAGCCGAGGCTTTTTCGGAGAAGTCAGCCGGCAGCTCACCGCTCAGACGACGGATCAGTTCGTTGGCTTCGATCGGGAACTCGGCGGAGTAAGCAGCGAAACGCTGATCCCACTCGGCTTCGGCCGCCCGGCCTTTTTCCTTGGCATCCCACTCGGCATAGATATCGGCCGGGATTTCGAACGGGCCGTGGTTCCAGTTCAGCGCCTGACGAGTCAGAGCGATTTCCGCGTCACCCAGTGGCGCGCCGTGGCAGTCTTCTTTGCCCTGCTTGTTCGGCGAACCGAAACCGATGGTGGTCTTGCAGCAGATCAGCGTCGGCTGCGCGCTCTTGCGCGCGGTTTCGATGGCGGTCTTGATCTCTTCCGGGTCGTGACCGTCAACGTTGCGGATCACCTGCCAGTTGTAGGCTTCGAAACGCTTCGGCGTGTCATCGGTGAACCAGCCTTCGACTTCGCCGTCGATGGAGATGCCGTTGTCATCGTAGAAGGCAATCAGCTTGCCCAGACCCAGAGTGCCGGCCAGGGAAGCGACTTCGTGGGAAATGCCTTCCATCATGCAGCCATCACCCAGGAACACGTAGGTGTGGTGATCGACGATGTCGTGGCCAGGACGGTTGAACTGCGCGCCCAAAACTTTTTCTGCCAGGGCGAAGCCCACAGCGTTGGCCAGACCCTGACCCAGCGGGCCGGTGGTGGTTTCAACGCCCGGGGTGTAACCGAATTCCGGGTGGCCCGGGGTGCGGCTGTGCAGTTGACGGAACTGCTTGAGGTCGTCGATCGACAGGTCGTAACCGGTCAGGTGCAGCAGCGAGTAGATCAACATCGAGCCGTGGCCGTTGGACAGCACGAAGCGGTCACGGTCGGCAAACGATGGATTGCTCGGGTTGTGCTTGAGGTAGTCGCGCCAAAGCACTTCGGCGATATCTGCCATACCCATAGGGGCACCGGGATGGCCGCTGTTGGCTTTTTGCACGGCATCCATGCTGAGGGCACGAATGGCGTTGGCACGCTCACGACGGCTAGGCATCGCTGATCTCCTGGGTTCTGGTAAGTCGAAACGGAAAAAAGGAGGGCATTTTCCCTCACCGGAGCGCCTCGGGGCAATGACAGATAGTCATCCGGGGGCGTTTTTCCAATGGATAGCGGCGCTTTCTATTGGTGAAACCTTTCCGCTACTCGTTTGTAGAGTTAACCGTTTCGTGAGAAGTGCCATTTATCGAGCAATATCAAAACTTTTTGATATTGCCCTTGCGAGGAATTCTCACCGTCACTAGACTGCGGCCCTATGAATTTACGCGTGCCTTCCATTCGCCACGACGATTGCGACGAGCTGGCGGCCCTGTGCAAGGCCGGCGGCGATCCGTTGCGGCTGAATGTATTGCGCGCCCTGGCCAACGACTCGTTCGGTGTACTGGAGCTGGCGCAGATTTTCGGCATCGGTCAGTCCGGCATGAGTCATCACCTTAAAGTGTTGGCGCAGGCAGATCTGGTGGCGACGCGCCGCGAAGGCAACGCGATTTTTTATCGCCGCGCCCTGCCCCACACCGGATTGCTCGGCGGCAAATTGCACGCGGCATTGTTAGAAGAAGTCGACAACCTCGATCTGCCTGACGATGTGCGAGCGCGCATCGAACAGGTGCACGGCCAACGTGCTGCGGCCAGCCAGGACTTTTTCGCCCGGGTTGCAGAGAAATTTCGCGCCCAGCAAGACTTGATCGCAGGCCTGCCGCAATACCGCGACAGCGTGCTGGCCCTGCTCGACAAACTGAACTTCGACGGTGCAGCCACGGCCATCGAAGTCGGCCCCGGCGATGGTGCTTTTCTGCCGGAACTGGCCCGTCGCTTCGGCAGCGTAACCGCGCTGGACAACAGCCCGGCGATGCTCGAACTGGCGCGTCAGGTATGTGAACGTGAACAGCTGGCTAACGTCAGCCTGCAATTGGCCGATGCATTGAACGGCACCAGCCTCAAGGCCGATTGCGTTGTACTGAACATGGTGTTGCACCATTTCGCCGCGCCGGCCGATGCGCTCAAGCACATGGCCGACCTGCTGCAACCGGGCGGTAGCCTGCTCGTGACAGAGTTATGTAGCCACAACCAGAGTTGGGCCAGGGAGGCCTGCGGTGATCTCTGGTTGGGGTTTGAACAGGACGATTTGGCCCGTTGGGCCACCGCTGCGGGACTCGTTCCCGGGGAAAGCCTCTATGTAGGCTTACGTAATGGTTTCCAGATCCAGGTCCGCCACTTTCAGCGACCGGCTGGCGACACTCACCATCGGTAAATTCAGGAAAACATCGAGATGAGCGAATACTCCCTCTTCACCTCCGAGTCCGTGTCCGAAGGACATCCGGACAAAATCGCCGACCAGATTTCCGATGCGGTGCTGGACGCCATCATTACCCAGGACAAACACGCACGCGTTGCCGTGGAAACTCTGGTCAAGACTGGCGTGGCCATCGTTGCCGGTGAAGTGACCACCAGTGCTTGGGTCGATCTGGAAGAGATCGTGCGTAACGTGATTCTCGACATCGGCTATAACAGCTCCGACGTCGGCTTCGACGGCGCGACGTGCGGCGTGATGAACATCATCGGCAAGCAGTCCCCAGACATCAACCAAGGTGTTGACCGTGCAAAGCCTGAAGATCAGGGCGCCGGCGACCAAGGCCTGATGTTCGGCTACGCCAGCAACGAAACTGACGTTTTGATGCCAGCGCCGATCACCTTCTCGCACCAGTTGGTGCAGCGCCAGGCCGAAGCCCGTAAATCGGGTCTGCTGCCTTGGCTGCGCCCAGACGCCAAGTCGCAAGTGACTTGCCGTTACGAAGGCGGCAAGGTTGTCGGTATCGACGCGGTTGTTCTGTCGACCCAGCACAACCCTGAAGTGTCGTACAAAGACCTGCGCGAAGGCGTGATGGAGCTGATCGTCAAGCACGTACTGCCTGCCGAACTGCTGAGCAAAGACACCCAGTTCCACATCAACCCGACCGGCCAGTTCATCATTGGCGGCCCGGTAGGTGACTGCGGTCTGACCGGTCGCAAGATCATCGTCGACAGCTACGGCGGCATGGCCCGTCACGGCGGCGGCGCGTTCTCCGGTAAGGATCCATCGAAGGTTGACCGTTCGGCTGCCTACGCTGGCCGTTACGTTGCCAAGAACATCGTCGCTGCCGGCCTGGCCGAGCGTTGCGAGATTCAGGTTTCCTACGCGATCGGCGTGGCTCAGCCGACTTCGATCTCGCTGAACACCTTCGGCACCGGCAAGATCAGCGATGACAAGATCGTCAAACTGGTCCGTGAAGTGTTCGACCTGCGTCCATACGCAATCACCACCATGCTTGATCTGCTGCACCCGATGTACCAGGAAACTGCAGCGTACGGCCACTTCGGTCGCACGCCAGAGACCAAGACTGTTGGCGAAGACACCTTCACCACGTTCACCTGGGAAAAAACCGACCGCGCCGACGCCCTGCGCGCTGCTGCTGGTCTGTAAGCTTTCCCCGGCGGTACCTAAAAGCCCCGCACGGTTCGCGCCGTGCGGGGCTTTTTCATGCCTGCAAATTTTAATTTAGCGCCGTTGCAACACCCCGAAAAACACCCGCCCAACCTCGCTCAAAATCCTGACTAACCTTGAGGAACACCCATGAGCAAGGACGCTCACGATGCGTTTGTGTTTGTTTGTTTTGCTGCACCTTGTATGCCTGACGGGCTACGCGTCTCAATGCCCCGACTGGTCACCCACCCAAGCCAAGCGCGAAATAATCGCCCTGCAAAAACAGGTCAATCATTGGGACGACGCCTACCACCGCGAAGGCCGCTCACTGATTGCCGATGAACTCTACGATCAATCGCGCCAGCGTCTGAGTGAATGGCGTGAGTGCTTCAAGCTGCCCTCGTCGCCCGAACCACTGCGCACAGCATCCGGCACCGTCAGCCACCCCATCGTCCACACAGGTCTGGATAAAATTCACAAGACCGAGGCCGTGGAAGCATGGTTGCGGGATCGCCAGGCTGTGTGGATACAGCCAAAAATCGACGGCGTCGCGGTGACGTTGATTTATCGCGAGGGCGTTTTGCAACAGGCAATCAGCCGAGGTGATGGGCTTCGTGGTCAGGACTGGACGACATCGGCGCGAACCATCAGAGCCATCCCGCAACGCCTCACACAACCGCTGGATCTGCTGGTCCAGGGCGAACTCTATTGGCGCCTCAGCGAACATGTGCAAGTCCGCTCGGGCAGCGTCAATGCGCGCGCCACCGTGGCCGGATTGATGAACCGTCAATCCTTGAATGCAGAACAAGCCAGCGGCATCGGACTGTTCGTCTGGGACTGGCCGCAAGGGCCACTGGATCTGCCCGAGCGACTCACCCAATTGGCGACACTGGGTTTCGCCACCATTGAACCGTACAGCCATCCCGTCAGCGACTTCGCAGCGGCGCAGAAATGGCGCGATCACTGGTATCGCTCGCCGCTGCCCTTCGCCAGTGACGGCGTAGTTCTGCGCCAGAGCCGGCGACCACCCGCCGAACGCTGGCAGGCTCGCGCGCCGTACTGGGCCGTCGCCTGGAAATACCCGTTTGCCCAAGCGTTGGCCGAAGTTCGCAAGGTCAATTTCAAAGTCGGTCGCACCGGACGCATCACGCCCGTACTGGAGCTCAAGCCTGTCATGCTGGATGACCGGGAGATCAGGCGAGTCAGTGCCAGTTCCTTGAAACGTTGGCAGGAACTGGACATTCGGCCCGGCGACCAGGTTGCGATCAGCCTTGCCGGCCTGACGATCCCACGGCTCGACAGTGTGGTTTTACGCGCCAGCCAACGGGCCGACCTCAACGTCCCTGACGCTGAAGACTTTCACGCGCTGAGCTGCTGGCAACCGACCGCAGGGTGCGAAAGCCAGTTTCTCGCCCGTTTGACCTGGCTCAGCGGCAAGCAGGGCCTGAACATGCATCATGTCGGCCGTGGTACTTGGGAGAAACTTCTCGAAACACGCCGCCTGAACAACCTGCTTGATTGGTTGACCCTCGATGCGCCAGAGCTTGCTAACATTGCCGGCTTCGGCGAACGCAGCAGCGCGCGTCTGATTGAAAGCTTTCACGGCGCCCGCCAACAACCGTTTCGCCAATGGCTCAAGGCCTTGGGCTTGCCGCCAACCGGTCAGGCACAACTGGCTGACTCGTGGCAGGCGCTGGCACAACGTGACACCGAACAATGGCAGGCAGAAGCCGGCATCGGCCCGGGACGCGCGGCGCAACTGAGCGCATTCTTCCGCGACCCGCAGGTGCTGGCCCTGAGTGAAACTTTACGCGCCGCCGGAATCGACGGTTTTTGAACATGCAATCCCGGCTGGCCGGGAACCCAACGGCGGCCGAGGCGCTCCAACAGCGCAGTGCCCAACCGACCCGATTGCCTTTGCACATGGAGCTTTTATGAAATTTCTCGCACCGCTCGCCATGCTGACCCTTTGCGGCGTGATGGCCGCCCCTGTGATGGCCGACGAAGATGCGCCGGGCCTGACCGGTTGTGCTGCCAAGAAGCAGGGCATCATGAATCAGATCGAACAGGCCAAATCGCGCGGCAATGCCGATCAGCAGGCAGGCCTGGAAACCGCACTGCGTGAAGTGACCGAACACTGCACCGACGCAGGCCTGAAGAAAGAGCGCGAAAAGAAGGTGCTCGATGCCAAGCACGAAGTGAGTGAGCGCCAGGCCGATCTCGACAAGGCGATGAAGAAAGGTGATGCGGAGAAGATCAACAAGCGCAAAGACAAACTGGCCGAGTCGCGTAAAGAACTGCAGGAAGCGCTGGACGAAATCGACAAATAAAAATTAAAAGATCGCAGCCAGCGGCAGCTGTTGCCCTGATCAATGCAGGGGCTGCAGCAGGCTGCGATCCTTTAAATATCAATGATCCCGAAACTGTTTATGGCAAGCGCTGCAGGCATCTTCAACTTTCTGCACCGCCGGTCCGAGATTGCTGACCTTGTACGGTTGAACCTGACTGGCGATCACCAATTCACCGGTGGCCGCTTCAAGGTTGCGGGCCATTTCCTGAAACTGCGCCTGTTTCTGCCAGACGTCGTCCTTGGCGCTGGTGTGATCTTCTTCGCGCACCTGCGGGAAATGCTTCCACGGCTCATGGGACAGCGCATCTAGCTTGGCCGCGCCTTCGGCAAATTTCGGCCCGTCGAACGGAATGCGTCCGCGCAACATGCCGCCAAGGTCTTCGCCGGTCTTGAGCATTTGTTTGAAGATGGCCTTGCGCTGGCCCAGCGGGGAATTCGGATCGACACCGCCACAGGCGGACAAGGTCAGACAGGCCAGCAATACAACAGCAATGCTTTTAAGAGTCATGGTGGCTTCAGGTCACGGAATTCGGCGGCCAGTATCCTCGCGTCACCGCCAAACACCAATAGCCCTATTAAAAATACGGGTTGCCTGAGCGCATGGAGCACTCGGCCAACCGGCACAGGAATCACTCCATGAACAGCCGCTTCAAGGCCTGGCGTCATCCACTGATTGCAACCTTGCCGATACTGGCAATCCTCGCCGGCTGCACTGGCGGCGAGCCCGCCAAGCCAAAAACCCACGCCTTGGCGACTTACTCCAGCGCCACTTGGGAAGCACTGCCGGCCGTGTCCGACAGCGACTTGGTCGCCGGTTTCGGCTCATGGCGCAGCGCTTGCACCCGACTCAAGGCTGATGCGGTCTGGGGCACCACCTGCGCGGCAGCGGCCAATGTGCCGCAGAGTGCCAGCGAAATTCGCGCGTTCCTCAAGCAGAACCTCGATGTCTACGGCCTGCGTGCCGAGAACGACAACCCTAACGGCTTGATCACCGGCTACTACGAACCGGTCTACCCCGGCAGCCTGACACCCACCGACGTAGCGAACGTGCCGGTGTACGGCGTGCCCGAAGACATGATCATCGTCTCGCTGGACAGCATTTATCCCGAACTCAAAGGTAAACGTCTGCGTGGTCGGCTCGAAGGTCGAGTGCTCAAGCCTTACGACGATGCCGCGACCATCGAATCCAAAGGCGTGAAAGCCCCTGTGGTCGCCTACCTGACCGATCCGATGCACCTGCAATTTCTGCAGATTCAGGGTTCGGGGCGGATTCAGACCGAGGACGGCAAACAGCTGCGCATCGCCTACGCCGACCAGAACGGTCACCCGTATCGTCCGATCGGTCGCTGGCTGGTCGAGCAAGGTGAGCTAAAGAAAGAAGACGTGACCATGAGCGCGATCAGCAACTGGGCAAAGGCCAATCCGTCGCGCATTCCGGAATTGCTCGGCAGCAACCCGAGTTACGTGTTTTTCACCCGCAACCCGGACAGCAACGAAGGCCCGCGCGGTTCGCTGAACGTGCCGTTAACCGCTGGCTACAGCGCAGCGGTGGATCGCAAGGTGATTCCGTTGGGCAGTTTGTTGTGGCTGTCGACCACGCGTCCGGATGGCACCGCACTGGTGCGCCCGGTGGCGGCGCAGGATACCGGCGGCGCGATTGCTGGTGAGGTGCGTGCGGATCTGTTCTGGGGCACGGGCGATGCGGCCGGGCAACTGGCCGGGGACATGAAACAACAGGGGCAGATCTGGATGCTATGGCCAAAAGGCGCAGCGCTGCCGCAAGTGCCGCAGGTTGCGGATACACCCAAGGATAAATCCTGAGTTCTTCGATGCCTGATCAGCAGCTTTCGCGAGCAGGCTCACTCCTACAGGGGAACGCATTCCAACTGTAGGAGCGAGCCTGCTCGCGAAGGGACCATCAGCAACACCAAAAAAGCATCAGACCGACACAAAGAAGAACGAAGCAATCAACCCCATCCCCACAAACCACACCAGCGAACGCAGCGCCGCCCAGTCCGCCAGATAGCAAATGATGTAGAGCAGGCGACTGGTGATAAACAGCACCGCCAGCACATTGACCGTCACCAGTTCCGCCGTGCCCACCAAGTGCGCAACGATTACCGCCGCGGCAAACGCCGGCGTCACTTCAAAACTGTTGAGTTGCGCCGCGTGTGCACGACGAGCGACGCCATCGACGCTGTCGAGAAAATCCCGCGGATCGGAATTGTCCCTGAGCCTGAACCCACCCGACGCCTTCGCCACAATCGTGCACACGTACGGCAGAAAAATCGCGATCAACACACACCACAGAGCTACCGTCATAACGCCGTCCTTTTTTCGATTTATAGAATTCGCGGGCCGTCAGAACTTCATGATCAGCATGCCAATCAACACCAGCCCACAGGCTAAGAGCCGCGGCCGGCCGAAAGGTTCTTTGAGGTAGCGCATCCCGAACAGCACCACCAGGATCACGCTGATCTCGCGCAACGCCGCCGCTTCGGCAATCGAGCCCAACTGCATCGCCCATAGCACCAGAGCGTAGCTGGCCAATACGCAGACGCCCACCGCCAGGCCCAGCCGCCATTGCTCTCGCCAGAACAGCATGAACGCCGGACGCTTGGCGCCCCATGCCAGCAACGGAAACGGCCAGGCACTAAGCAGCGTGACCCAGACCAGATAATCCAGCGGATGCGACCAGCGCCGCAGCGCCTGGCCATCGATGTAGGTGTAGCAGCCGATGCACAGGCCGATCAGCGCCACCACCGGGAGCATCGACCACGGCAAATGCTTGCCACCGCCGCCCTGCCATAGCAGGCACACCATGCCCAACGGAATCAGCATGATGCCGAAAATCTGCTGAGTGGTGAGCACTTCACCGGCGAAGATCAGGGTCAACGCCAGCACCACCAGCGGCGACAATCCACGCATCAACGGATAGACCAACCCAAGATCGCCGACTCGATATGCCTGAATCAGCAAATAGCGATAGAGCAGCTCAAACGCCGCCGACGCGAGAATCCACGGCCAGATCTCCATGGGCGGCAAGCTCACGAATGGCAAAGCAATGGCGACCACCAGCAGCGCCACGGTGTCCATGCATGCCACCACCAGCAGACGTTCGGCGCTGAACTTGATCAACGTATTCCACGTCGCATGCAACAGCGCCGCCATCAATACCAAAACTGTCGCCAGCACGTGTCACTCCTTGATTTTTTTGTTGACCCTACACCAATGCGTGCGGCTGACCAACGGAGAGGACGGATTGTGTCCTCACCCCGAATCGGCCCATCCAACCTCTGCACCGAAGATTCGGAGCGCTGTCTTTCCACCCTTCATCCAAAGGACCCCGGATGCTTGAACTTGTCGCCGCTTTCATCTGCCTCACCACCCTCTTGACCTTCGTCAACTTCCGTTTTATCGGTCTGCCACCGACCATCGGCGTGATGGTTACCGCACTGTTGTTCTCGCTGATCCTGCAAGGCCTGAGCGTGCTCGGCTATCCCGGCCTCGAAGAACGCGTACAGCAGCTGATCGGCCAGATCGACTTCGGCGATCTGCTGATGAACTGGATGCTGTCGTTCCTGCTCTTCGCCGGCGCTCTGCACGTTAACCTCAACGACCTGCGCAGCTACCGCTGGCCCATCGGTCTGTTGGCGACGTTCGGCGTATTGATTGCCACCACGGTGATCGGCAGCATCGCCTATTACATCTTTGCCCTGTTCGGCTGGCACGTGAGCTTCTTGTATTGCTTGCTGTTCGGTGCACTGATTTCGCCGACCGATCCGATCGCGGTGCTCGGCGTGTTGCGCACCGCCAACGCGTCGAAGCCGTTGAAAACCACGATCGTCGGCGAATCGCTGTTCAACGACGGCACGGCGGTTGTGGTGTTCACCGTGCTGCTGGGCATCGCCCAACTCGGCGAAACCCCGACCGTCAGCGCCACGGCGATGCTCTTCGTTCACGAAGCGATTGGCGGCGTGCTGTTTGGCGGGCTCATCGGTTATCTGGTCTATCGGATGATCAAGAGCATCGAGCAGCATCAGATCACCGTGATGCTGACATTGGCCCTGGTCATCGGCGGTTCGGCCATGGCCACCGAGATTCACGTTTCCGCGCCGATTGCGATGGTGGTCGCCGGTCTGATCATCGGTAACGTCGGGCGCAATCTGGCGATGAATGACATGACCCGCCGCTATCTGGACGGTTTCTGGGAGTTGCTGGATGACATGCTCAATGCGCTGCTGTTCGCGCTGATTGGCATGGAGCTGTTGCTGCTGCCGTTCAACTGGTTGCACATGGCCGCAGCAGGTTTGCTGGCGGTGGCGATTCTGCTGTCGCGCCTGCTCACCGTGGCCCCGGCGATTGTCCTGCTGCGACGCTGGCGGACAGTGCCCGCCGGCACCATCCGCATTCTGACCTGGGGCGGTTTGCGCGGCGGTGTCTCGGTGGCACTGGCGCTGGCCCTGCCGCTGGGCCCGGAGCGCGATCTGCTGCTGAGCATCACTTATATCGTGGTGCTGTCGTCGATCCTGTTGCAGGGCCTGACCATCGGCAAACTGGTCAAGTACGCGACTCGCAACGAGCCGGCGACCATCAGCGAAGCCGCTCACCACTGATCATTTTTTGATCTGCTGCGGATCAGGTTTCTCGGCCTGATCCGCAGACTCCTTCGGCGCCCCGCTTTCGCTGCGAATCTGCGCATGGCTGATCAGCGCGAAAATACAGCTGCCGCCGATGATGTTCCCCGCCAGCGTGGGACCGGCGAACACCGCCCAGAAATCACTCCACGGCAACTCGCCGGCAAACACCAGATACGACACCTCCGCCGAACCCACCACAATGTGGGTGAAGTCGCCGAGCGCCATCAAATAGGTGATGAGGATGATGATCCACATCTTCGCGCTCTCCATGGACGGGATCATCCAGACCATGGTGGCGATCATCCAGCCCGAAACGATGCCTTTGGCGAACATCTGGCTGGCATGGTTCTCCATGACTTTGCGGCCGATTTCGAGGAAGGCGTGGTCAGTCTTGGTGTCGAAAATCGGCAGTTCGAGCATCACGTACGCCACCAGAATCGTGCCGCAGAGGTTACCGACCAGCACCACCGTCCACAGCCGGATCAGCCGGCCGAAGTTTTTAAGGGTTGGTTTGGTCATCACCGGCAGAACGGCAGTCAGGGTGTTTTCAGTGAACAGTTGCTGACGGGCGAGAATCACCGCGAGGAAACCGGCGCAGTAGCCAAAACTGGCGATCACTTTGAATTCATCGCCCTCGGGCAGGCGCGAATTGAGCAAGCCCATGCCCATCAGCGACAGGCCCATGGTCAGCCCCGCCGCCAGCGCCGACCACCAGAGCGCGGCGATGCTGCGCTCCAGTTCCTGATCGCCTTGCGAGCGGATGATTTCATGCAGAACGGCCGCGCGGGGCGGCTGGTTTTTCTCGACTTCGTGTTGCTCTTTGGCCGAGAGATCGGGGGTCTTGCCGTCGGTGGGGGTGGTCATGGCGTGGGAACCGTGGGGGTGGTGTTTAGCTACGACTCCCGCGGCTCACGACTGTTCAGTGGCCAGATGAAGATTCGGTGGCTGCACCACCGCCATCGCTAGCAGGGCCAGCTCCCACAGGTAAAGCGTGAACCTTGTGGGAGCGAGCTTGCTCGCGAAGAAAGCACCGCCGATGTTATTTGGTGACTAACTCATCTTCCTGAAACTGGTCTTTCACATATTTGATTTCAGTGCGGCCATGCGGCGCCGGCAAGCCGTCTTCGCCGAGGTTCACAAACACCATCTTCTCAACGGTGAGAATGCTCTTGCGGGTGATCTTGTTGCGCACTTCACAGGTCAGGGTGATCGAGGTGCGGCCGAACTCGGTGGCGGTGATGCCCAGTTCGATGATGTCGCCCTGACGCGAGGCGCTGACGAAGTTGATTTCGGAAATGTACTTGGTCACCACGCGCTGATTGCCCAACTGCACGATGGCGTAAATCGCCGCTTCTTCGTCGATCCAGCGCAGCAGGCTGCCACCGAACAGGGTGCCGTTAGGGTTGAGGTCTTCGGGTTTTACCCATTTGCGGGTGTGGAAATTCATCTTCACTCCTGAGGTCTTGCCGAACGATGGGCGGTATCTTGGCAGACTGAGCGGTCAGGCTCCATGCGGCTTCGACTATGGTCGCCATTAACGATCTTCATCTGGCCGACAGAAACCCTTTGGAAGATCAGTCTAGACGGCTATAATCGCCACCGTTTCAAAACGGTCATCTCCAATTGGTACCGTTTTCCCGCCACCTGTCCGAGGGGCGCTGCAGCAGGTTCGACCTGTCAGGCTCGGATGGGGCGTTGACTGGCCACGGCCAGACACTAAACGCACAACGGCGCCCATTCGCATACATTACGAATGGAGGCTCTTCATGAGCGCTGTCAACACGCCTGCAGATTTTAACGACTACAAAGTCGCCGACATGTCCCTGGCTGCTTGGGGTCGTCGCGAAACCATCATCGCCGAATCGGAAATGCCAGCCCTGATGGGTCTGCGTCGCAAGTACTCCGGCGAACAGCCGTTGAAAGGCGCCAAGATCCTCGGCTGCATCCACATGACCATTCAGACTGCCGTGCTGATCGAAACCCTGGTTGCCCTGGGTGCCGAAGTGCGCTGGTCGTCCTGCAACATTTTCTCCACTCAGGATCAGGCCGCTGCCGCTATCGCTGCTGCCGGCATCCCGGTTTTCGCCTGGAAAGGCGAAACTGAAGAAGAGTACGAGTGGTGCCTGGAACAAACCATCCTGAAGGATGGCGCGCCATGGGACGCCAACATGATCCTCGACGACGGCGGCGACCTGACTCAGCTGCTGCACGACAAGTACCCACAAGTACTGGATCGCGTTCACGGCGTGACCGAAGAAACCACCACTGGCGTACACCGCCTGCTGGACATGCTGGCCAAGGGCGAGCTGAAAATCCCGGCCATCAACGTCAACGACTCGGTGACCAAGTCCAAGAACGACAACAAGTACGGCTGCCGTCACAGCCTGAACGACGCGATCAAGCGTGGTACCGACCACCTGCTGTCCGGCAAGCAAGCGCTGGTCATCGGTTACGGTGACGTGGGCAAGGGTTCGGCTCAGTCCCTGCGTCAGGAAGGCATGATCGTCAAGGTTTCCGAAGTTGACCCGATCTGCGCCATGCAAGCGTGCATGGATGGTTTTGAACTGGTTTCGCCGTTCATCGACGGTATCAACAACGGCACCGAAGCAAGCATCGACAAAGCGCTGCTGGGCAAGATCGACCTGATCGTGACCACCACTGGTAACGTCAATGTTTGCGACTCGAACATGCTCAAAGCCCTGAAGAAGCGCGCTGTGGTCTGCAACATCGGTCACTTCGACAACGAAATCGACACCGCTTTCATGCGCAAGAACTGGGCATGGGAAGAAGTGAAGCCACAAGTACACAAGATCCACCGTACCGGCCCGGGCGCTTTCGACGCGCAGAACGATGACTACCTGATCCTGCTGGCCGAAGGCCGTCTGGTGAACCTGGGTAACGCCACTGGTCACCCAAGCCGCATCATGGACGGCTCGTTCGCCAACCAGGTGCTGGCGCAGATCTTCCTGTTCGACCAGAAGTACGCCGACCTGTCGCCAGCCCAGAAAGCCGAGCGCCTGACCGTTGAAGTACTGCCGAAGAAACTCGACGAAGAAGTGGCCCTGGAAATGGTTCGCGGCTTCGGTGGCGTGGTCACGCAACTGACCAAGCAACAGGCTGACTACATCGGCGTGACCGTCGAAGGCCCGTTCAAGCCGCACGCTTACCGCTACTAAGTTAAGAGCAGCTGCGAGTTTCCAGCTTCAAGTGGCAAGCGAGGTCAAAAGCCAGACTTGCCGTGCGAAGCCTGAGGCTCTGCCATCATTTCAAAACAGCGTCAGGCTACAGGCTACTAGCACAAGAGATCAGCGCACCTCCGCTGCTCTTGCAGCTTGTAGCTTGTAGCTTGTGGCTGGAGGTCCCCTCCGATGTCTCAAGACCGTCGCTACAGCTTCGAGTTCTTCCCGACCAAGACCGATGCTGGGCATGAAAAACTGCTCGCCACTGCCCGTCAGTTGGCCACTTACAACCCCGACTTCTTTTCCTGCACCTATGGCGCTGGTGGTTCGACCCGTGATCGTACCCTCAACACCGTTCTGCAACTGGAAAGCGAAGTCAAAGTACCGGCCGCACCGCACCTGTCGTGCGTCGGCGACAGCAAGGACGACCTGCGCGGCCTGCTGAACGAGTACAAGGCTGCCGGCATCAAGCGCATCGTCGCCCTGCGCGGTGACCTGCCGTCCGGCATGGGCATGACCAGCGGTGAGCTGCGTCACGCCAATGAACTGGTTGAATTCATTCGTGAAGAAACCGGCGATCATTTCCACATCGAAGTGGCTGCTTACCCGGAGATGCATCCGCAAGCACGCAACTACGAAGACGATCTGGCCAACTTCGTGCGCAAGGCCCGCGCCGGCGCCGACAGTGCAATCACCCAGTATTTCTTCAACGCCGACAGCTACTTCTACTTTGTCGACCGTTTGCAGGCGCAGGGTGTCGATCTACCGATCGTCCCGGGCATCATGCCGATCACCAACTACAGCAAACTCGCGCGTTTCTCCGATGCCTGCGGTGCGGAAATCCCGCGCTGGATCCGCAAGCAACTGGAAGCCTACGGCGATGACGCCCAAAGCATTCAGCGCTTTGGTGAAGAAGTCGTCAGCGAGATGTGCGAACGCCTGTTGCAGGGCGGCGCGCCGGGGCTGCACTTCTATTCCATGAACCAGGCTGAGCCGAGTCTGGCGATCTGGAATAACCTGAAGTTGCCGCGTTGAAGCAGCTACAAGCTTCAAGCTGAAAGCTACAAGCAAGATCAAAAGATCGCAGCCTTCGGCAGCTCCTACACTGGTATTAATCACCCGTGTAGGAGCTGCCGAAGGCTGCGATCTTTTGCTTTTAAATGCCCGAAACAGAGCTTGTTCAGGCACTTTCTGGCTCTTTCGCGTTTCTCGTCGTAATCTCAAGCCATGCCTTTGATCACACAGTTATTCGCCGTGCTGGTTTTTGCTTGCCTGAGCTTTGCCGCTCAAGGCGAGAAGCTGCGTATTGTCACCGAGCCATGGGCGCCATACGTGTATGAAGACGGCGGCAAGAACCTTGGCCTCGACTACGAAACCACCGCGATCGTCTTCAAACGCCTGGGCATTGAGGTCGATTGGCAGTTTTTGCCATGGAAGCGCTGCCTGTCGATGCTCGAAACCGGTCAGGCCGATGGTGCGCTGGATATCTTTCACAGCGCTGAGCGCGACGCCACCCTGCTCTACCCGAGCGAACCGCTGTCGGACGTAGAGTTCGTGATGTTCTACGCCAACGATCGACCGCACCCGTTTACCAGACTCGAAGAACTCAAAGGCCTGACCATCGGCACTTCGCCGGGCTATCTATACAGTCCGGACTTCCGCGAGTCGACGTTGTTCACCCGCGAACCGGCACCTACCCATGAAGCCAACTTCGGCAAACTGGTGCGCGGCCGGATTGATTTGCTGATCACCGATCGCCGTGTCGGTCAGCATTTGCTGGATGAGTTGAATATCCGCGATCAAATCAGCGAAAACCCCACGGTTATTAGCCGCCAGAGCCAGTTTTTAGCGGTTCGGCGCAATGCCGGGATGGATTTGCTGGTGCAGCGTTTCGGTGCCGAACTCAAGCGTTTCAAGCGCGAACCGGCGTATGCCGAGCTCAGCGCACGCTACGGCGCTGCTCCGGACAGTGGCCCCTCGATGGATTCGGCGACTGCCAACGGCAAAACCGTTGAGCAGCAGGAAAGCAGCGCGCAGTGATTGCTCTGTTATACTCCGGCGTTCCCGCCAGGCTCACGCCCGGACGCCCGGAACCGTAACAGGCCTCTCGACCCGCTACAGCGCAGCTTTCAGCCCGCGCGAGCGCTCCAGACGCGCCTTCGGAACCGCAGCAGGACCGGACGGGATTGCGTCCTCTTAAACGCCATTCGCGCCAGGCAAGACTCCCATTGGGCCAAGCCCTAACTAAAACAGGATTACTCATGTCCTTTGCTTCCCTCGGTCTCTCCGAGGCTTTAGTCCGCGCCATCGAAGATGCGGGCTATACCGAGCCTACTCCGGTGCAACAGCGGGCCATTCCCGCCGTGTTGCAAGGTCGCGACCTGATGGTGGCGGCTCAGACAGGTACCGGTAAAACCGGCGGTTTCGCCCTTCCAATTCTGGAGCGGTTGTTCCCCAACGGTCACCCGGACAAATCCCAGCGTCACGGCCCGCGCCAACCGCGCGTACTGGTCCTGACCCCGACCCGCGAACTCGCGGCCCAGGTACACGAGAGCTTCAAGATCTACGCCCGTGACCTGAAATTCGTCAGTGCCTGCATCTTCGGCGGCGTCGGCATGAACCCACAGGTTCAAGCCATGTCCCGCGGCGTTGACGTGCTCGTCGCTTGCCCGGGTCGTTTGCTCGACCTCTGCGGCCAGGGCAGCGTTGACCTGTCCCACGTGGAAATCCTCGTCCTCGACGAAGCCGACCGCATGCTCGACATGGGTTTCGTGCACGACGTGAAGAAAGTTCTCGCGCGCCTGCCGTCCAAGCGTCAGAACCTGCTGTTCTCGGCGACGTTCTCCAAGGACATCACCGACCTCGCCGGCAAGTTGCTGCACAACCCGGAACGCATCGAAGTGACGCCGCCGAACACCACGGTCGAGCGCATCGAACAACGCGTCTTCCGTCTGCCGGCCAGCCACAAACGTGCGCTGCTGGCTCACTTGATCACCGCCGGCGCGTGGGAACAGGTGCTGGTCTTTACCCGCACCAAGCACGGTGCCAACCGTCTGGCCGAATACCTGGACAAGCATGGCCTGCCGGCTGTGGCCATCCACGGTAACAAGAGCCAGAACGCGCGCACCAAAGCGCTGGCCGACTTCAAGGCCAACCAGGTACGCATCCTGGTCGCCACCGACATCGCCGCTCGCGGTCTGGACATCGATCAGTTGCCACACGTGGTCAACTTCGAACTGCCGAACGTCGATGAAGATTACGTCCACCGTATCGGCCGTACTGGCCGTGCCGGTCGTTCGGGCGAGGCGATTTCGCTGGTCGCGCCGGACGAAGAAAAACTGCTGAAAAGCATCGAACGCATGACCAAGCAGAAAATCGCCGACGGCGACCTGATGGGCTTCGATTCGAGCACCATCGAAGCCGAGAAGCCGGAAGTGCGTGAGCGTCCGGACGTGCGCAACCCGCGCAATCCACGTGGCCCACGCGGCGACGGCCCGAATGGCGGCGGCGGTGGCGGCGGTCGTAAAGACAAAGGCAAGGACAAGGGCAAAGAGAAGCCGGCCGGTGAACGTGGCGAGCGCCCTGCCCGTCAGCAAAAACCGCGCGAAGGCACTCCGAGCCGTGAACAGCGTCCGAGCCAGCCGCCGCGTGCTGCAGCCGATCGCGCACCGGACGAATTCCTCGACGACGATATCGATAACTTCGGTAACCGCGTTGACTACGTGCCAAAGCCAGCCCCAGCCGGCGGCCGTGGTCGTCGTCCAGGCGCACCGGCTCAAGGTGCTGGCGCAGGTTCGGGCGCACCACGCGGCGGTCAGTCGCAAGGTCGTCAGAACGGCCCGCGCAACAGCAACGGTTCGAGCACCGGCACCCCACCGGGCAAACGCAGCGGCCCGCGTAACGGCGCACCGCGTGATGGTCAGCCGGCTCGTCGCGACGACGCTTCGTCCTCGCGCAACCGCCGTCCAGCCCGCGACGATCAGCCACGCAGCGAACCTGCCGTGCAGAACCCGCGCAGCAGCAATGGCCCGAAGATCATGCACAAGGAATCGAAAGCCGACCGCTTCCCGACGCCTGAGCAGCTCGATCAACTGCCAAGCCGCCCGCGTGGCGAAAAACCAGCGCTGCTGACCCGCAATCGCTGATTTGACGCTGCAATGAAAAATGCCCCGACTCGCAAGAGCCGGGGCATTTTTTATGGCGCCACAAATCCCCCTGAATCACCGCACATCCCCTGTAGGAGCCAGCCTGCTCGCGAAAGCGGTCATTCAGCCAACATCATTGCTGACTGACCCGCCGCCTTCGCGAGCAGGCTCGCTCCCACAGGGGATGTGTGTGTGACGAGCAATAAAAAACGCCCCCGGCCTTGCGACCGGGGGCGTTTTTGTGTGGCGGGGGAAAGTTATTTAACTTTCACGCCTTCCAGCGAGATGTCCAGATCCGCAGTTTGCGAGGTAGGACCTGGGCCCTTGATCCCGAAATCGTTCAGGTTGAGGGTGGTCTTGGCGTTGAAGCCAGCGCGCTCGCCGCCCCATGGATCCTTGCCTTCGCCGTTGAAAGTGGCCTTGAAGGTCACAGGCTTGGTCACGCCGTGCAGGGTCAGGTCGCCGGTCACGTCAGCAGTTTTTTCGCCGGTCGATTTAACGGCGGTGGAGACGAACTTGGCATCAGCAAACTTGCCAACGTCGAGGAAGTCTTTGCTGGCGATGTGCTTGTCACGCTCAGCGTGGTTCGACCACAGGCTGGCGGTTTTCACATCAACCGAGATCTTGCTGGCTTCAGGCTTGGCCGAATCCCACGAGAACGTACCGTCGAAATCCTTGAAAGTACCGTGGATGAAGCTGTAGCCCAGGTGGCTGATTTTCCAGTCAACGAAGGCGTGCTGACCTTCCTTGTCGATTTTGTAGTCCGCTGCCATGGCCTGAGCCGAGAGCAGTGCAGAACCGATTGCCAGAGCGGCCAGAGTCTTTTTCAACATGCTTTCTTTTCCTTTGAGTCGAGGTTGAATTTCAGGCTTTGCGACCGAGCATTCGTGTCAGGGTCGCATCACGATCGATAAAGTGGTGCTTCAATGCTGCCAACGCATGGAGACCGGAAAAAATTACCAGTGCCCACGCGAGCCACAGATGAATCACCCCAGCGGTATCTGCCTGATCCGGTAGCCCGGAAACCAGTGCAGGAACTTCGAACAGGCCAAACACCGGGATCCCGACACCGTCTGCGGTGGAAATCAGGTAACCGGCAAGCATCACAGCGAACAACGCCAGATACAGAAACCCGTGGCCGAACTTGGCGCCGATACGGGTCATCCGACTGTAGCTTTGCAGCGTCGGCGGCGGTGGGCTGATAAAGCGCCACAACACTCGCAACACCATCACAGCCAGCAGCACCAGACCGATGCTCTTGTGCAGATCCGGCGCTTCTTTGCGCCAACTGCTGTAGTAATCCAGCCCAACCATCCACAGGCCCAGCGCGAACAGCCCGAAGACCACCAGCGCCACGCCCCAGTGCATGAAGATGCTGACCCAACCATAGCGCGAAGAAGAGTTACGTAGCTGCATTGCCCAAATCCTGTGAGAACTGCGAACCAAGACTAGCGAGTTATCTATCGAATTAAAGCGGAAAATTTCGCTTTGAAATATCGAGAAATACGATCAAGAGTCTGTAAGTGGCGTGTTAAGGAAAGATTAAAGGGAAAAGTGTGGCGGGATGTTGTTTCTAAGCAATGGATTTTTGTTGGCAGAGCTGGCCCTATCGCGAGCAGGCTCACTCCTACAGTTGGCCGTATTCCAACTGCAGAAATGCGATCCCTTGTAGGAGTGAGCCTGCTCGCGATAGCGGTCTTACAGGCAAAAAAAAGCGCGGCATAAAAGCCGCGCTTCTTCATTCACCGCAAGGATTACTGCGCCTTGGTCTCGGTCGTTGCTGCCGGCTTGGCCGCTGGCTTCTTCGCCGGCTCAGCCTTCTTCGCTGCCGGTTTCGCCGCGGGCTTTTTCGCCTCAGTTTTAGCCGCAGGCTTCTTCGCCGCAGGCTTGGCCGCGGCTTTCTTCGCCGGTTCAGCTTTCACCGGGGTAGCAGGTTTCGGCGCTTCCACCGGAGCTGGCGCAGGTGCCGGGGTTGGCGCAGGCGCTGGAGCTGGAGTCGGCTCTGGTGCTTTTACTGGCTCAGGCTTCTTCTCGTCATCCGAACCGCCGAACAGATTAGTGAAGAAGTTGCCCTTCTTCGCCGCCACGGCACCCGCCGCGCCTGCCGCTGCTGCAGCCGGCACCACTTTCGCCGGTTCAAACGATTTGCCCGCCGCCAGGTCTTCAACCTGACTGGCCGCACGCTGGCCGGTGCGCAGTGCGCCTTCCAGGGTGCCCGGGTACAAGGTGTCGGTGTGTTCGCCGGCGAAGGTCACGCGTTGCAGCGGACGTTCCCACAGGCGCCAGAACTTGCTGATCTGGCCCGGGCCGTAAGCCAGGTACGCGCCGCCCATCGACGGGTCGGTGCTGTAGCGACGGATTTCATAACCGGTGAACGAGCCACGAGCCTGTGGATAAAACGCGTGCAGACGAATCAGCACCTGATCGACCATCTGCTTGTCGCCAAACGCCTGCATCACGCGAGCATTGTCGCCAGACAGGTTGATCACCACGTTGGCGCCGCCCTTCAGCGCAGGTTCGATCCACAACATGCCGAGACCGGTGTTGCTGTAGATCTCGCCGGACATCCGCGCCTTGCTTTCCCACACGGGCGTCTTGAACTTCAGCATGATCTGGTCGCGCCAGCCGTAGTTGGTGCCTTTGATCGCAGCCATGTGCTGGGCATCCAGCGCTGGCGTCAACGCAATCTTGTTCAGTGCACGCAGCGGCACGGCCAGCACCACGTAGTCAGCCTGATAGCCAACGCTGCCGACCTTGACGGTCACGCCGTCCTTGTCCTGATTGATCGCCGACACCGGCGAGTTGGTCTTGATGGTTTTGATCTGTTTGACGAACGCTTGCGCCAGCACCTGGCTGCCGCCGACCAGACGCGAAGCGCGCAGGTCACGGTCGGAGATGCCGCGATACACGCGGTTCTGCTGAGCGAAGTACAGCAGCGACAGACGCGACGGCTCGTCGTAGTGAGTGCGGATGTCCTGGTTGATCAGCTGACGCGCGGTGGCCGGCAGATTCTGCTTATCGAGCCAGCTCGATACGGTGATCTGATCCAGTGTGTGCAGGGTGTTGGTCGCCGCCGGGTTCTGCGGATCGTCGATCGAACGCGCCAGATCGTCGAGGGTTTTCTGGTAGCGCTTCAAGGCATCGGCGGTGGCCGGTTGCTTGGTCGCCAGATCGGCGGCGGAGAAATACTCACCGTCGATCAGGTAGCCCGGGGTACGCACGAACTCAGGTGCCGGCGTGGTGCCCAGCTTGAACGTCGAGACGTACTTGTTCAGCACTGGCTGGGTCTTGTCATTGCCGATCCACTCGCTGGTGGCCATGCCGGAGCGACCGCCCAGGCTCGGCTTGGCTTCCAGCAGCGTGACCTGCCAGCCTTTGTTTTGCAGTTCGTAGGCAGCAGTCAGGCCCGACAGGCCGCCGCCGATCACGATTGCAGTTTTACCCTTGGCCAGCGCTGTAACGCTGAACAGCCCCAACATCACTAGCGCACAGGCGCGCAGCCAACCGACAGACATTCAGCGAACTCCGGAAATACACGTAGGAAAAAGCAGTTTTGCGGGTCAGACGACCCAAAGAACCGCGAAGAATACGTTAGCCATCAAAACGCCGCCAGCGACGTCTATCGGCTCATACAAAGTAGCTCAATCGACACAATGGGTTGTCCCCACGCGATGCATTGCATAGGCTTGCGCGATTGTTTGCCCGCGCCTGACGCGAGCCGCCTCGAGGAGACTGTAAATGGGCCTGAATAATCAGTGGATGCAACGCGACCTCGCGGTGTTGTGGCATCCCTGCACCCAGATGAAAGACCACGAACAGCTGCCGCTGATCCCGATCAAGCGCGGCGAAGGCGTCTGGCTCGAAGACTTCGAAGGCAAGCGCTACCTCGACGCGGTCAGCTCGTGGTGGGTCAACGTGTTCGGCCACGCCAACCCGCGCATCAACCAGCGCATCAAGGATCAGGTCGATCAACTGGAGCACGTAATTCTGGCCGGCTTCAGTCACCAACCGGTGATCGAGCTGTCCGAGCGTCTGGTAAAGATGACGCCCGAAGGCCTCAATCGGGTGTTCTACGCCGATAACGGTTCGTCCTGCATTGAAGTCGCGCTGAAAATGAGCTTTCACTACTGGCTCAATCGCGGTCAACCGAACAAGAAGCGCTTTGTCACCCTGACCAACAGCTACCACGGTGAAACCATGGCGGCGATGGCGGTCGGCGACGTGCCGCTGTTCACTGAGACATACAAAGCGCTATTGATGGATACCATCAAAGTGCCGAGCCCGGATTGCTACGGGCGCCCCGAAGGCATGAGCTGGGAAGAGCACTCGCGCAACATGTTCGTCGCCATGGAACAGACACTGGCAGAGAATCATGACAGCGTCGCGGCAGTGATCGTCGAGCCGTTGATTCAGGGCGCCGGCGGCATGCGCATGTATCACCCGGTGTATCTGACCTTGCTGCGCGAGGCCTGCGATCGCTACGGCGTGCACCTGATTCTCGACGAAATTGCCGTTGGTTTCGGCCGCACCGGGACGATGTTTGCCTGTGAACAGGCCGGCATTCGCCCGGACTTCCTCTGCCTGTCGAAAGCCCTGACCGGCGGCTATCTGCCGCTGGCGGCGTGCCTGACCACCGACGAGGTCTATAGCGCGTTCTACGACGACTATCCAACCTTGCGCGCCTTCCTCCATTCGCACAGCTACACCGGCAACCCGCTGGCCTGCGCCGCGGCACTGGCGACGCTGGATATCTTCGAGCACGACAACGTGATCGAGAACAACAAGGCGCTGGCACAACGCATGGCCTCGGCGACGGCGCATCTGGTCGATCACCCGAACGTCTCCGAAGTGCGTCAGACCGGCATGGTGCTGGCCATCGAGATGGTCAAGGATAAGGCCACGAAAGAGGCCTACCCTTGGCAGGAACGACGCGGCTTGAAAGTGTTCCAGCATGCGCTGGAGCGTGGCGCGTTGCTGCGGCCGCTGGGTAGCGTGGTGTATTTCCTGCCGCCGTACGTGATCACCCCGGAGCAGATCGACTTCCTCGCCGAAGTCGCCAGCGAAGGCATCGACATTGCCACGCGTGACAGCGTTAGCGTGGCCGTGCCAAAAGACTTCCACCCCGGCTTCCGCGATCCGGGCTAACCGTAACTTCTCGTTCCCACGCTCCGCGTGGGCATGCAGCCCGGGACGCTCCGCGTCCCAAAGCGGACGCAGAGCGTCCATTGAGGCATTCCCACGCAGAGCGTGGGAACGATCTAATCTGAGAGACCCGAAATGAGACTGTCCCGCTTCTTTATCGACGCCCCCCTGAGCACCGGCGAACACGAATTGCCGGAGGCCCAGGCGCATTACATCAGCCGCGTGCTGCGCATGGCCGAGGGCGATGCGGTGCAGTTGTTCGACGGTTCCGGCCATGAGTTTCGCGGCGCCCTGCTGGAAGTCGGCAAGAAGCGCGTGACCGTGCAGATCGACGAGCAATTCGCCGGTCAGGTCGAATCGCCGCTGCACATCCACCTCGGCCAGGGCTTGTCCCGAGGCGAGCGCATGGATTGGGCGATTCAGAAAGCCACCGAGCTGGGCGTGAATGAAATTACGCCGATCTTCAGTGATCGCTGTGAAGTCCGCCTCAAGGACGAACGCGCCGACAAACGCCTGCTGCACTGGCGTCAGGTAGCGATCAGTGCGTGTGAACAGTGCGGTCGTTCGCGGGTGCCGGTGATTCATCCACCTGTGTTGTTGGCGGACTGGATCAAGCAGACTGAAGCCGAGTTGAAGCTGGTGCTGCACCCGGTGGCCGAGCCGTTGGTGAGCCATGCCAAACCGGCGACGCTGGCGTTCTTGATCGGGCCTGAAGGTGGGCTGACTGACGCCGAAGTCGAGCAAGCCAAAGGCAACGGTTTCCACGCCGCCCGCCTCGGCCCGCGGGTGTTACGCACCGAGACGGCGCCGGTGGTTGCGCTGGCGGTGGCTCAGCAACTTTGGGGTGATTTCTAAACCTTTTTGCCGGACTGATCGTTCCCACGCAGAGCGTGGGAACGATCAGTCAGCCGGGCTACAGGACATAAAACAGAATCGCGACAAAGTGCAGCAAACTCCCGGCAATCACGAACAAATGCCAGATCCCATGCGCATGCCGCAACCGGTGATCCAGGGCAAAAAAGATAATCCCCACCGTGTACAAAACCCCGCCCGACGCCAGCCAGGCAAACCCGGTCGTACCCAGCGCCGCAATCAACGGCTTCACTGCCACCAACACAATCCAGCCCATCACCGCGTAAATCACGATCGACAGAATCCGCGCCTCCGATCGCGGTTTGATCTCTTGCAGGATGCCGATCAGCGCCAGCCCCCAGACAATCCCGAACAGCGTCCAGCCCCACGGACCGCGCAGGGTCACCAGGCAGAACGGCGTGTAACTGCCGGCGATCAACAAGTAGATCGAAAAGTGATCGACCTTCTTCATGATTGCTTTCTTGCGCCCGCGCACGCTGTGGTACACGGTTGAAGCGCTGTACAGCACTATCAGGGTAAACGCGTAAATCGCCACACTGACAATCTTCCACGGGCTGCCGTCCAGGCAGGCGATCACCAGCATCCACACGCCGCCAACAAAAGCCGCCACTGCCCCGACCAAATGGGTCCAGGCGTTCAATCGTTCTCCGTGATACATGTATTGCTCACCTCACATTCGTTACCGCAGCGCGCAAGGCTCGGGCCTTGAGCGTAAAAGCGCAATGTTTCTGTTCAACACGGACCAGCGCACGTCGTGGTAATTGGGCACAATCGGCCGATACCAAAAAGAGTCCGCGCCATGCTGATCGACGAAGAATTGACCCTGAAAAAACTCGAGGTGTTCCTCGCTTTCATGCGCACCGGCAACCTCGCCCGCGCCGCGGCCGAGTTGCAGACCAGCAACGTCAGCGTGCACCGCGCCATTCATTCGCTGGAAAGCGCCCTGCGTTGCCCGCTGTTCAAACACGAAGGCCGCAACCTGACGCCGCTGGAAAGCGCTTATGTGCTCGAAGAACGCGCGCAGAAGCTGATCAGCGACGTCGTCGAAAGCGTACGCCTGACCCGCGAGGCGGCCGGGTTCTCCGCCGAACGCTTCAAACTCGGTTCGCTGTATTCACTGACAGTGAAAACCGTACCGCAACTGATCATGGGCCTGAAGATTCGCCGCAGCGAACTCAACATCGACCTGATCCTCGGCTCGAACATCGACCTGCTCTACAAGCTGAAGAACATGGAAGTCGACGCGATCCTGGTGTCGCTGGACGACAGCATCAACGACCCGGATTGCGAACAGATCCCCCTGTTCTCCGATGACATTTTCCTCGCCACGCCGGCGGATTCAAAGTTTGCCCAGCGCAGTGAAGTGGATCTGGCCGAAGTGCGCGATGAAACCTTCATCACCTTGACCCAAGGCTTCGCGACGCATCAGGACGGCAACCGGGTGTTCAAGCAGGCGGGGTTCGAGCCGAAGGTGGCGATGCAGGTGAATGACATCTTCACGCTGTTGAGCATGGTCAGCTCGGGGGTGGGTTATGCGTTGCTGCCGGGAAGGATTGCGGCGGTGTATGAGAACCGGGTGAAGCTGATTCCATTGCAGGAGAAGTACCGGTTGCAGCAGCACATTGGCGTAGTGTTTTTGAAAGCCAAGGAGAGGGATCCGAACTTGCTGGCGTTGCTGGCGGAGTGTCGGATGTATGCCAATCGGCAGATCACCCCATGATCGTTCCCATGCTCCGCGTGGGAATGCCTCAATGGACGCTCCGCGTCCGCTTTGGGACGCAGAGCGTCCCGGGCTGCATTCCCACGCAGAGCGTGGGAACGATCAGTTAGAGGCTCAGCCCACAATCCCGCGAACAATGAAGAACAACAGCGATGGCCCAAGCAAACACCCCAGCCCGGTATGGAAAGTAGCGGTCAACGCCCCATAAGGCACCAACCGCCGATCCGTCGCCGCCAATCCAGCTGTAACGCCGCTGACAGTCCCGGCCAAACCACCAAACACCATCGCCGAACGCGGGTTATCCAACCCCATCCAGCGCGCCGCGACCGGCGTGCCGACCATCACCAGAATCGCCTTGATCAACCCGGTGGCAATCGACAGCGCCATCACATCCGAAGTCGCGCCAATCGCCGCGCCAGTCACCGGCCCGACGATGTAAGTCACCGCGCCCGCGCCAATCGTGGTCATGCTCACCGCATCGCGGTAACCGAACGCCCAGGCCATGCACGCGCCGACAATGAACGGCAGGATAGTGCCCAGCAGCAAGGCGATCACACCAATCAACCCGGCCTTCTTCGCCTCGGTCGCCTGCACTTCAAATGCCGTGGCCACAATCGCAAAATCACGCAGCATCGCCCCGCCCATCAGGCCGATGCCGGAGAACAACGTCAGATCCGCCAGACCTTTCTGCCCGCCGGTCATGGTGCCGCCGACCCACGCCAATACCAGACCGATGACAATGGCAATCGCCGAGCCGTGAATGCGTCCGAACGTCAGGCGTTTGGACAGAATCACCGACACCCACATGATCACGCCGACGAAGGCAAATGCAGTGACCAGCCCGTTGTGTTCCAGACCTTTCTCGATGAGATCCCACATATCAGCGGCCTCCTACTGGCGTGCCGACCGGGGAGATTTCCGCCGGCTCGTCAGGCAATGGCTCGCCCTTATGAGTGCGGCTGATCAGCGCAATCGTAAAACCACAGACCACCACCGAACCAATCGCCGCCAGCACTGCGACCGTGCCGCCGTGCAGCGCGGTAACGACGTTCTGTTGCGCCGCCATCGCCACCACCACCGGGATGTACATGGCGCCCCAGAAGCCGACGCCCATCTCGCAATCCTTGGTCATGCCGCCGCGCTTCTGCATCCACAACCGCGCGCAGATCAACAGGATCATGGCGATGCCGACCCCGCCGACATTGGATTTGACGCCCAACAACACGCCGAGCATGTCACCCATGATCACCCCTGCCAGCGTACAGATCGCGAGCAGCGCCACACCGTAAATAATCATTGTTGTAGTCCTCAAAGTGCATCGTCGAATGTTGTTTTTGTTGTTCGAAGCTTGAGTCGCGGCGGTTTAGAGTTGGCGGCTACCCTCCTCACGCAACAGCGCTTGCAGGGTGTCGAGACGCGCACTGTCGAAGGCAGTCACGGTGCCTTGCTCGAACACCCGGCGCGCCAGCCCGGTCAGTACGGCGCCGGGCGGCAATTCGATCTGTAAACGCACGCCGCGCTCGTAGGCGCTTTGCACGGTGCCGCGCCAATCCACGACGCGACACATGTTGAAGGCGAGGTCGTCGCGCAGCGCTTCTACTTTGGTCACAGGGCGTGCGCGACTGCCGCTCAGGTAAGCGATTTTCGGGGTTTTCAGCTCAACCTTGGCGAAGGCTTCGGCGAGGGTTTGCGCCGGTTCGTCCAGCAGTGGGCAGTGCGACGGTACGCTCACCGCCAGACGTTTTGCCAGACCGGCGCCGCGACTGCGCGCCAGTTCGGCGACGGCTTGCATCGCCTTGTCGGAGCCAGCGATCACCACCTGGTTGTCGGCGTTGATGTTGGCCAGATACACCGGCGAATCTTCGCTGTGTACCTGCGCCAGCAACGTTTCGACTGTGGATAATTGCAGGCCGATGATCGCGGTCATGCCGTAGCCCTGTGGATAAGCTTGCTGCATCAGTTCACCGCGCAGGCTGACCAGATGTAACGCATCGCTGAAGCTCAACGCCCCGGCGACCACCGCTGCCGGGTAAGCACCGATGGACAGGCCCGCGACGTAATCCGCCGTGAGTCCGTCCTGCAACAATTGCCGTGAAGCTGCGACGCCAGCGATCAGCAGGCAGAGTTGAACCGCCCTTGTGGTGCGCAATGCTTGAGCAGAATCGAGCAGCAAAACAGCTTCACCAAGCACATCGCTGGCCTCGACCAAGGTCTCGCGGGGCAAGCGCTGAAGCATTCCCGCCTGCTGCGCGCCCTGGCCGGGAAACACCAGCAGACTGCTCACGCTGCCTGCTCCTGCGGGTTCCATGGATCAATCACCAGGCAAGCTTGATGAGCATTTTTCAGCATCACTCGCGTCGAAGCGCTGGCCCATTCACGCAGCGCCACGGCACCGAACGGTGTCTGCAATTGCATATCGACCCGGCACACGGCTTGATCGAAAATCGCGAGGAATTTGCGTGCCTGATTGCGGGTGATCAGTTGCGGTGTACGCACAATCAAATCGAGGTCGCTGGCCGCGTGCATCGCGGTGAAACCACTGGCCAATTCAAATCCGACACTGCCGCTGACACCCCAGACCCAACCGCAATCGTCGAGCATTGGCCGCAGTTGTTTGAGCGCCTGCATGACCGGCAGATCGCGCTCGCTGTCGACGTGACACAGCGCCTCCGGGCTGACCCGACAGGCAATCGAATCGACCGCCATAACCGCTGCCAAGCGCTGCTCACGCAATACACCGCGCACGCCGACCGCGACGTAACCTTCCTCGCTCAACGCCCGCCGCACTACCACCGGTTGTCCGGCGGCCAGTGACTCGACCGCCCACAGCGGCGCATCCGCCGGCAACTGCGCCGGGGTCATGCCCCAGAGCAGGTCGTGGGCCAGAGGCGTGTTCACCACTGCGCCCTCAACAGTTCGCGAACCTTGCTGGAGGCCGCACGATTTTTCGCGCCGAGACGATTGCTCAGATCAGTGCTGGCGACATCACCGATGGCTTGCTTCAGGCACTCGTTAACTCTCGAAAGATCCTCCGACGTCGGCTGTTCAATCTGCTCAACCGACAGGGTTTCCCAAAGCAATCCGAGGCTCGCGTAACTGTCGATGTCATAAGCCATCGGCGGCACACTGGCGGCCAGCGCCTCCAGTTCCTCAACACTGCGCAACGTCACCCGCGCCGCCGACGCCTTGCCCATTGCATGCACCATCACGCCGGGATCGCGCAGCGCGATCAAACGATTGGCCTGATAACCATGCGCCAGAAAAGCCCCGGACATAGCCTTGCCCACCAGCAATGCAATCACCGGATGCCCAGCCAAACGCGCGCGGGCATAACTGTCCGCCGCACCGGCCAGCGCCTGATGGATGCCGAGGGCTTCTTCGCGACGACCATAAGCCTGGCTCGGCACATCGACGATGGCGATGATCGGGCGCTTCTGCGCCTTGTCACGATCAGCGCTGATCGCATCATCCACAGCCTTGGCCAGACCCCAGCCCTCAAGCAACCCGACTTCGCCCTTGCGAGCACGCGGAAAACGATTGTCCGGATCAGCGACCACAGCGATGAAGCGCCCCAGCTCACCGTCAGCAACCTTCAACGAGTGCGGCAGCCCTTCAACGCTTGTAGCGCCCGCGCTCAAGGCTTTGAACCAGTTCAAACCGCGCAGTGAATAACCGCTCATGAGCGCTCTCCTTGATACAGATCGCGAACCACCGACGGTTCGATTTGCGGGTCAGTGTTCAGACTGCCGAGGCGCTGCAGAAACCATTCGGCGCGCTGGCTGCGCGGCTGCGCCGGCAAACCCTGCTGCAGTAATTCACCGACCTGCTGACGAATCTGCGCCACGTCATCGGCGACATAACGATCCACCAGACCACTGGCGAAACGCTGCTCGCCACCGGTCAGGCTCCAGATGAAGGGGCGGTCGCGAGAGTCATATTCTTCGATCCCCGCTTCCTGTTCGATGACCTGCGGGCCGTTCAAACCTAGGCGCGCTTCCTGAGTCACCAGCAAATAACTGCACAGCGCGGCAGCAATCGACATGCCGCCGAAACATCCAACGCTGCCCGCCACCACACCGACCACCGGTTGGTACTGCTGCAAATCGACAATCGCCGCATGAATATCAGCAATCGCCGCCAGCCCGAGATTGGCTTCCTGCAAACGCACACCACCGGTTTCCAGCAGCAACACCGCGCGGGTCGGAATGCCTTTGCGGTTGTCTTCAGCCGCCAGTTCCAGCGCGCCGGCAATCTTCGCCCCGCCGACTTCACCGAGGCTGCCGCCCTGAAACGCACCTTCAATCGCAGCGATGACCACCGGCAAACCGTCGAGGCTGCCCTTGGCAATCACCACGCCGTCATCGGCCTGCGGCACCACGCCCTGACGTTCCAGCCACGGCGACATCACCCGTTGAAACGGGTCGAGCAATTCGCGAAAGCTGCCGGCATCGAGCAAGGCTTTCGCCCGTTGCCGCGCGCCAAGTTCGACGAAGCTGTGTTTGTTGAGCAACGCGGCGCTGTCAGTCATGGCCGATCTCCTCGAAACCTTGTTCCAGACGCAAACGCACCACCCCCGGCGTCGCGCCGAAATCGTGGATATCGATGGCCATCGCCGGCGGCGTGGTGCCGTCGAACATCCGCGCAAACAGGTGCTGCCAGCGCAGCTGCGCGCCGTTGACCGAGGTCTGCACATTGATCGTCAGCTTGCCGGCCAGACCTGGTTCGATCAGCACTTCCAGATCACCCGAGCCAACACAACCGACCAGCGCACGACCGCGTGGCGGCTGCCCGGCGGGGAATTCAAACGATAGGGTTTCCATCAAAACGCTCCCTGAAGGATGCCGTTGTGCTCGATACGATCGAGCAGCAGCGTGGCGGCGAGCAAGTCGGCGGCGCCACCGGGCGAGGCATTCAATGCGATGAGTTGTTGATCCAGTTCGTGCAGCCGGCGGCGACCGCTGAGGCTGGCGCTGCCGCCAGCGTCGAGCACCGCTTGTGCGCCTGACTGCATGGCGTGCAGGCCCTCTTCACCGGCGCGGTAGAGCACGCAGGTGTCGGCCAGATTGGTCATGATTGCGAGCAAGGCGTCGAGCCGGGCGTTCTGCTCGCCGTGGCCATTGGCGCGGCTGCGCTTGAGTTGTGGCAGGCCGCGTTGCAACACCGATGGGAAGCCGAGTTGCGCTTCTTCACGAGCACCGCGTGCGCCGTAACGCAGGGCGACTTGGGCACCGTGGCTCAAAGGTTTTGGTGCGTAGCGGTCATCCAGCAAGGCTAGGCGTGCGGCGCGCAGAGTGACGGCATTGACGCTGGAGGATTGCGTCTCCAGTGCAGCGGCGGTCACCAACAGACCCAAGGCCCAGATCGCTCCGCGATGTGTGTTCACACCGTTGGTGGTGGCGAGCATGGCTTGCTCGCCTTCACGGCCGATGCGGCCAATCGCTTCGCGCAACGTTGAATCGACTTCGCCGATCTCGACCGCCGTCTCAGCCATTTCCTTGAACGCCGGCCACAACGACAACGCCGACGCGTGCATCAGGCCCAGGTGCAGATCGGTGTGGGCGCCACTGCCGCGACGGTCGACCAGCGCCGGTTTCGGCGACAGATCGGCTTCGTCGATCAAGGCGTCCACCGCCAGATCAGCCAATCGATCAGCCAGGGACAGCGGTTTCGCTTGCAGGTTAAATGCGTGCATTACCAGCTCCTGAATTTCGCGGGCGGGTTGTACAGGCCGCCGGACCACTCGACCAGATCGGCCACGCTCTTCGCCGCGAGCAGTTCGCGAGTGGCGTCGGTGCGGCGGATGCCGAGGTCTTCGGGCAAGGCGATCAGGCCTTCACGGCGCATGCGTTCGGTGTCTTTCGGGTTGTGGCGCAGGCCGATGGCGGTGACGCCGGCGACCGCTGCGATCATCGCTTGGCGTTCTTCCAGCGAGCGCGCCTTGTACAGGTAGGCGATGCCTTCTTCGGTGAGCAGGTGGGTGACGTCGTCACCGTAGATCATGATCGGCGCCAGCGGCATGCCGCTTTTCTTCGCCACTTCGACCGCGTCGAGGGTTTCGACGAAGGTCGGTTTGCCGCCCTCCTGGAACGTCTCGACCATTTGCACCACGAGTTTTTTGCCGCGTTCGAGCATCGGTTGCTGCGAGTCGTCATGACGCATATCGAGCCACGCCGGGGTGCCGTGACGCCGACCGCGCGGGTCGTGGCCCATGTTTGGCGCACCGCCGAAACCGGCGAGGCGGCCTCGGGTCACGGTCGAGGAATGGCCATCGCCATCGACCTGCAACGTCGCGCCGATAAACAGATCCACCGCGTATTGCCCGGCGAGTTGGCAGAACATTCGGTTGGAACGCAGTGAACCGTCGCGGCCGGTGAAGAACACGTCCGGGCGCGCGGCGATGTAGTTTTCCATGCCCAGTTCGGTGCCGAAGCAATGCACGCTTTCCACCCAACCACTCTCGATCGCCGGGATCAATGTTGGGTGCGGGTTGAGCGTCCAGTTGCGGCAGATCTTGCCTTTGAGGCCGAGGGATTCGCCGTAGGTCGGCAGGATCAGCTCGATGGCGGCGGTGTTGAAACCGATGCCGTGGTTGAGCGACTGCACGTTGTGTTTTTCGTAGATGCCGCGAATCGCCATCATCGCCATCAGCACGTGCACAGGTTTGATGTGGCGTGGGTCGCGGGTGAACAGCGGTTCGATGTAGAACGGCTTGTCGGCGACCACGACGAAATCGACCCACGACGCGGGAATGTCCACGCGCGGTAGCTCGCTGACGTCGTCGACCAATTGGTTGACCTGGACGATGACAATGCCGTCGCTGAACGCGGCCGGTTCGATCAGTGCCGGGGTGTCTTCGGTGCTCGGGCCGGTGTAGATATTGCCGGCGCGGTCGGCCATGAACCCGGCCGAGAGCACGACGTTGGGGATCAGATCCACCACCAGCCGGGCGTAGAGTTCGATGTAAGTGTGGATCGCACCGATTTCCAGCATGCCGTCTTCCAGCAGCTGGCTGATGCGCAGGCTCTGGGTGCCGGCGAAGGAGAAATCCAGCTTGCGGGCGATGCCGCGTTCGAACAGGTCGAGGTGCTCGGAGCGACCGACGCTGGGCATGATCATGTGCAGATCGTGGAGTTTTTCCGGGTCGGCTTTGGCCAGCGAGCGCGAAAGGAAATCCGCCTGCTTCTGGTTGTTGCCCTCCAGCACCACGCGGTCGCCGGGATGGATCAGCGCTTCGAGCGCGGCGACGATCTTGTCGGTGGGCAACACCACACCGTCGGCCAGCCCGCGCACCTTGTCGAGGCGGCGCTGCTTCTCATCGCGCCGCCGCGTCCAGCGCGAGTCGGGGGAAATTGTTGTTGTCATGCTCACTCCACGGGGTTAGCTGTCGTGGAGTTAAGGTAGGCGTGTGGGATGGGGGCATCAATCAAGCGCGGTGGTGAATCATTACGCTGAGCGTAATGGTCACTGCTCGCGAAGAGGCCAGCCGAAGCAGCGCAAATTCTGGATCAGCCCGCCGATGATCGTTCCCACGCTCTGCGTGGGAATGCCTCAACGGACGCTCTGCGTTCGGCTTTTTGGGACGCGGAGCGTCCCGGGCTGCATTCCCACGCGGAGCGTGGGAACGATCAACCCAGGATCAGTGAACGAGCCCCGCATCCACCAACAACTTCTCCAACCCCAACAAGTCCGGCACCTTCGCTACCTGCTCCCCCACCTGCACCGCCGCCTGCTCCAGCGAGCACAACGGCACATCGACATAGCTCAACTGACTGTCGAGCTTGTACGACCGCGGAATCCCCTGCACCAGCAGCGCAATGAACTTCAACTCCGGCAATCCACCCAGCGCATTAAGAATCACGATCCGCGCGCGCTCGCCAATGACAATTTTCTGCCCGCACGCCGACTCGAAACTCAGGAGCGGAATCTGCCGCTCACGCCACTTCACGCGCCCCAGATACCACGGTGGCGTATCCAGATCGAAGGCGCTGGCCTGGTAATCAATCAATTCAGCAACAGCGACGTTAGGCAGGATCAAATTGCGATCCGCCAACGGCAGCAACAACCCGGTCAGTTGGCTGGTGCGCTGATTATGCCGGCGCTCATGCATGTTTCTTGCTCCACTGGGCAATGCTTTCAAGCAGCACCGACTCTTGATACGGCTTGCCGAGGTAGTCGTTGACGCCAATCGCCATCGCGCGATCGCGGTGTTTCTGCCCGGTGCGCGAGGTGATCATGATGATCGGCAGGTGTTGCAGGCGCTCGTCATTGCGCACCTGGGTGGCGACTTCGAAGCCGTCCATGCGCGGCATTTCGATGTCGAGCAGCATCAGGTCGGGCATGTGCTCTTCGAGGAGCAGCATGGCGTCGACACCGTCCTTGGCGGTCAGCACGTTCATGCCGTGGCGTTCGAGCAAACGGCTGGTGACCTTGCGCACGGTGACCGAGTCATCCACCACCATCACCAGCAGCGGCTTGTGCGGTTCGCTGTCGATCTCCGGCAGCGCCGGTGTCTGCGCAACCCGCGATTGCATCGCCCGAATCGGCGCGAGCAAATCGAGAATCAGCACCACCCGGCCATCGCCGAGAATCGTCGCCCCGGACACGCCCTGCACTGCCGCGAATTGCGCGCCCAGGCTCTTGACCACGATCTCCCGCGTACCGGCCATGGTGTCGACCTGCACCGCGATGCGCCGGTCGTTGTAATGCACCAGTAGCACCGGCAATGGCAGATTCTGGCCGAGCAGTTTCGGTCGTGGCGCGGTTTTCAGCAGTTCGCCGAGGTAGCACAGTTCATAGGTCTGGCCGCCGTACTGGTAACGCGGCGGATCAACGCGGAAGTGAGCTTCCAGATCATTCGGCAACACGCGAACAATGCCTTCGATGGTGTTCAGCGGAATCGCGTATTGATCCTCACCACACTGCACCATCAACGCGCGATTGACCGATACGGTGAACGGCAGCCGAATGCGGAAATGCACGCCCTGTCCCGGTACCGAATCGATACTCATGCTGCCGCCGAGCTGCCGCACCTCTTCGTGTACCACGTCCATGCCGACGCCGCGCCCGGAAATCTGGGTAATCTTTTCCGCTGTGGAAAACCCCGGCTGAAGGATGAACTGCAACACGTCGCGGTCGCTGATCTCGGCTTCCGGCGCGAGCATGCCGCGCTTGATTGCCTTCTTGCGCACCGCTTCCAATGGCACCCCGGCGCCGTCATCGCGAATGTCGAAAACGATGTCGCCGCCCTCGCGGGACAGGTCGAGCCTGATCTGCCCTTGCGCCGGCTTACCCGCTGCCAGCCGCACCTCGGCGGACTCCAGACCATGGTCGACGGCATTGCGCAGCATGTGTTCCAGCGGCGCGGCCATGCGCTCGAGCACGTTGCGATCCATCTCGCCTTCAGCGTTGCCGACGACGAAGGCAACGTCCTTGTCCAGCTCTTCAGCGACCTGACGGACGATGCGTTTCAAGCGCGGCAACATGCGCTCGAACGGCACCATGCGCGTACGCATCAGGCCTTCCTGCAATTCGGTGTTGATGCGCCCCTGTTGCTGCAACAGGTTCTCGGCGTCGTGGTTGCGGCGGTCGAGGGTTTCCTTGAGATCGAGCAAGTCCGATGCCGATTCGAACAGCGCCCGCGACAGTTGCTGCAACTGCGAATGGCGATCCATTTCCAGCGGGTCGAATTCTTCGTAGCCGAGGCGTTCGGCATCGACTTGCTGACGGCTGAGAATCCGCCCCTGGGTTTCGGTGTCGAGGCGGCGCAACTGATCGCGCATGCGTTCGATGGTGGTTTCCATCTCGTTCAGGGCAATCTGCGCGTCGTTGACCTGCTGTTCGATACGGCCACGGAATATCGAGGTTTCCCCGGCCAGATTGACCAGTTCATCGAGCAATTCGGCGGAGACCTTGACCATGTCCGCGCCAATATCCGGTGCCGCCGCTTCAGTCTTGACCGCAACAGGCAGCACTGGCGGCGTTTCTACCGTCAGCGGATGGCTGAAATTCTGAATCGCATTGATCAGCCGATCGGCCGGTGGACACGGCTGGCCCGCGCGCACGCCATCAAGCATTTGCGCCAAGCGATCATGCCCGCGCTGCACCAGCGCAAAAAGCTCCGCCGATGGCTGCAACGCGCCGCTGGAAAGACTTTCGTAAAGGTATTCCAGCTCATGGGCGAGGTCGCCGATCGGGCCGATCTCGACCATCCGCGCGCCACCCTTCAGGGTGTGCAGATCGCGCAGCAGGGTTTCCACTTCCTGACGATTGCCCGGCTCGGCCTGCCAGCGCAGCAGCGCGGCACCGGAGTTTTCGATGATGTCGAAACCTTCTTCGAGGAAGATTTCCAGCAGTTCCGGGTCGTGACCGGCGCTGTCGTGATCGGTTGTTGCCGGCGATGCTTCCGCAACGTTCTGACCTTGGCGGACCTGACGGATGACTTCGATCAGATCCTCTGCCGGGGTCAGTGGCTGATGGTTTTGCAACTGATCAAGCAACAGCGCCAAGCGGTCATGGCTCTTGAGCAGCAAACGCCCCAGGCTTTCGCTGTAGTGATAACGACGATCGACCAGACCTTCGTAAAGGCTTTCCAGCTCCTGGGCCAGATCGCCGATGGCCTCGACTTCGGCCATCCGCGCGCCGCCCTTGAGCGTATGCAAATCCCGTTGCAACGAGGACAGCGGCGCAACGTTGTCAGGGTCGCTGAGCCAGCGCTGCAAGGCTTGGCCTGAGCTATCGAGAATGTCCACGGCCTCTTCAAGGAAGATCTCGACAATCTCGTCATCGGGCTCAAGCGCCGTTGCCTTTTGCTGCAACTCAGCGGTGGCGCTGCCCAGTTCTCGGATGCTCAAGGTACGGCTGCCGTCGCTGCGAATCAGGCCCATGGAAGAAGGATCGAGGCTCTGATCGAGCAGATCATGCAGGGCCCGAATACGTTCTGGCTGCGGCGTGACTTCCTGACCCGCCGCCAGTTCGTCGAGCATGTTGATCAGCGCTTCGTGAGCGTTTTGCGCTTCCTGGAAAAACCGTTCGCTGACCGCCAGGCTGCTTTCTTCGACCGCGCCATAGAGGTCGAGCAAGGCTTCACACAGCACGTCGACCGGCAGCAGATCGGCCATGTGCGCGCCTTCGCCGAGGGTGGTCAGTTCATCCAGCAAGGCGCTGAGTTCCTGACGCTCGCCGGGATGTTGCTGCCATCGCTGCAAGAGGTTTTCGGCATCGAGGAGGATGTCCATGCCCTGAGCGAGGAAGTTGTTGATCAGTTGCGGATCACGCTTGATACGCAAGCCGGTATTCGGTGCATTGAGGATGGTTTCCAGGCGTTCCGCGAGCAGCGTGTCGGTGCGTTTGATCAGCGACTGCGCCCCGACAATCGGCGCCAGCGGATCATGCTTGAGCTGGCGCAAGCCGATACGGAACAGGCCCTCGGCTTCGAGCAGTAATTCCACTTCGTCGAGGTCCAGCGGCAACTGATGCGCTTTGAATTCGCGGGCGAGTTGATCGAGCGACGCGGCCAGCTCGGCAATCGGCAATACGCCCGCCATCGAGGCGCTGCCCTTGAGCGTGTGCAGGGCGCGCTGCAATTCATCGCTGGCCTGTAGCGGCACATGCTCGGCGGCTTGATCGAGAAAACGGTTGAGGCTGGCGAGGTGGGTTTCGGCTTCTTTGCGGAAGATCTCCAGCAACAGCGGATCGAGCGCCGCGACATCGTCGACGTCTTCGGCGGCCAACGGCTCGTCACCTTTGGCCAAAGCGTGGGCACGGGCAGCGAGTTGATCGACATCGCTGCGCTGCCGTTGGCTGTTGGTGGCGAATTCGCTGATCAACTCGGGCAGCAACAGCACGGTGTCGGTCAGCACTTGCTGCGCCACCGAGCCCGGTTCGACACTTTGTTCGAGCACACGGTTGAGCAGGTTTTCCACCGACCACGCCAGCTCGCCGAGGATCAGCGCACGGACCATTCGCCCGCTGCCCTTCAAGGTGTGAAAGGCGCGACGCAGCTCGGTCAGCGCATCGCGGTCCTGCGAATTGGCGATCCAGCGCGGCAAGTATTCGTGGAGGACTTCGAGGACTTCATCGGTCTCTTCGAGGAACACTTCGCGCAGTTCATCGTCGACCGGTTCTTCATCAGCCGGCGGCGGCATCAGGCTGCCGGGCGTGCTCAATGCCGGCGGGTTGAGCGCTGAAACCGGGCTGGCCAGAACGTCGGCCAGCGATTGGACAATCTCGGGATCGTCGAGCGCCTGCATGTCCTGCATCACCAGCGCTTCGCTGGGGCTGAGCACGTCTTCGAGCACTGGCACATGCTGGGCACCGGGCTGCTCGTCGGGGAAGAAACCGAGGCTAGCGAGGGACTTCTGCGCGACATCCAGCAGTTGCTCGCCCGGTGCCTGCGGGTCATCGCTCAAGCGTTCCAGGTAATACTCGAGGCTGCTGATGACATCGGCCAGATGATCGAGTTGTTCCCAACCCGGCTCGTGCGGATCGAGCAGCAGATGCTCGCGGATAAAACCGTTGCAGGCTTCGACCAGACTCGCCGCACGGCTGAGTGGAATCATCGCCAGCGCACCGCGCACTTGAGTCAGCAGCGCCGGCAGCGGTTGCAGGTGCTGGCGATCCCAATCGGCGTCGATGTAGTCGACGATCATGTCCTTGGCCTGTTGCAGGCAGATGCGCGCTTCCTTGATGACGATCTGATGGATCTGCGTCAGGTCGGTGGTCGGCAGGCGCGAATCTTCCGGACTTTCCGGCTCGACGGTGCCGACCATGCCGGCCAGCGTCGCTTCGACGTAGAGCAGCGCGCCGGCGACGTCCATCAGGATTGCGTCATTCGGTTCGCGCTGGCCCTGAGCGAGGCTGAGCACCACCGCCAATTGATCGATGATCACTTTGCGCGGTTGGCCGAAACCGAGCACGGCGAGGGTGTCGGCGATCTGCCGCAACGGCGCCAGCAAACTCTCAAGATCCGAGGTGTGCTGGCGGTCGCTGCGCACGAACAGATCGAGGCGTTCCTTGACCCGCACCAGTTCCTCACACAGCGCTGCCAGCACCGAGCGCATCGCATCGCGGTCGGGGCCGGCCAGGCGCGCGCGTTCTTCGTCGACCATCGCGCTGTCGGGCAACGCGTCGTCCAGCGAGTAGCGATCTTTCATGGTCAGCATCTGCCCGGTGGGATGTTCGGCTTTGGCAATATAGAACAACAGGCTTTTCAGCAGCTCCGCCGGCGCCGGCTGATTGAGTCCGGCCATGCCCTGATCGAGCAGGCGCTTGAGTTCTCTATCGGCGTCCTTGAACAGGCTGCGCAGCGCCGGGCTGTTGGCGATCACGCCTTCGCGCATGCCTTCGACCAGCGCCGAAGCGACCTGCCAAAGTGGGCTCAGGGGTGAATCGCCGCTCAGCGCTTCGAGGCGAGTAAAGACTTTCGCCAGATAGTCGAGATGCGTCTGGTCATCCTGTTCACGGAGCAAACCGACCAAAGCCATTTGCAGCATCTGGCGTAATTTACGCAGCACGTTCGGCAACTCTGCTGGCTCTAGCAGTGCCAGCGCATCAGCGCTCAAGGGCGGCAGTTCGGGCAGTTGCGGGCTGAACAGGCTGGTTTCCGAGAGCAGGCTTTCGCCACGGGCGCTGCGCAGATCGTTGATCAGCGGCAGCACCACCAACGGCAGATCTCGGCGGGCGCGCTGTACGCGGTCGAGGTAGATCGGCAATTGCCCGAGGGCTTGCAGCAACAGGTGCAGCGCTTCGTCGCGATGGCTGACGCGTTCGTGTTGCAGGGCTTCGACCAGATGCTCCATCTCTTCGGCGAGCAATGCAGCGCCGTAGAACTCGACCATCTGCAAACTGCCGTGGACCTGATGGATGTAATCCAGGCACTCGTCCAGCCCCGGAAAGGCCTGCGGATCATCAAGCACGGCTTCAATCGCCTGATGCGCCAGCCTCAGCGTTTCGGCAATTTCGCCCTTGACCCATTCGAGGGCCACATAGTCGTGCCGATCACCCATAACCACTCCACTCACGCTTTATCTGTCGCCGCCGGCAAGGTGAATCCGGACACCGAACGCCGCAGCTGACTGGCCATTTTCGCCAGGTTGCCGATGCTTTCGGCGGTGGCCGTAGAGCCGGACGAGGTCTGCGAGGTGATCTGCTGGATCACATTCATCGTCAGCGAGATCTGCCCGGCCGACGAGGTCTGCTGCTGCGCCGCGTTGGAGATGCTTTGAATCAGCGCCGCGAGGGTCTTCGACACTCCTTCGATTTCTTCCAGGGCCACACCGGCATCCTGCGCCAGTCGCGCGCCGCGCACCACTTCGGTGGTGGTTTGTTCCATGGAAATCACGGCTTCATTGGTGTCGGTCTGGATCGCCCGCACCAGGGTTTCGATCTGGCGGGTGGCGGCTGAGGAGCGTTCGGCGAGGCGCTGCACTTCGTCGGCCACCACAGCAAAACCGCGCCCGGCATCACCGGCCATCGACGCCTGAATCGCGGCGTTGAGGGCGAGGATGTTGGTCTGGTCGGCGATGTCGTCGATCAGGCTGACGATGTCGCCGATTTCCTGTGACGACTCGCCGAGGCGCTTTATGCGTTTGGCGGTGTCCTGAATCTGTTCGCGAATGTTGTCCATGCCGTGGATGGTGTTGTGCACCACCTCGTTGCCCTTGTTGGCGATCTCCACCGAGCGCTCGGCTACGGCCGAGGATTCGGCAGCGTTGGCCGAGACCTGATCAATGGATTCAGCCATGTCGCTGATTGCCGTCGACGCTTCGGAAATCTGCTGGGCCTGATGCTCCGAGGCCTGCGCCAGGTGCATCGCGGTGGCTTGGGTTTCCTGTACGGCGGCGGCGACCTGGCCGGCGGTGAGGTTGATGGTCGCGACCAGATCGCGCAGTTGGTCGACGGAGTAGTTGATCGAGTCGGCGATGGTCCCGGTGAAGTCTTCAGTCACCGAGGCGGTCACGGTGAGGTCGCCATCAGCGAGGTCTTCGATTTCGTCGAGCAGGCGCATGATCGCGTTCTGGTTGCGCTCGTTCTTCTCGGCGGTTTCGCGCAACTGGCGATTGGTCTCGCGGACCATCACCAGACCGATGAGGATGATCGAGGCCAGCGCCAGCAAACCAAGGACGTAGCCGCCGATGGTGTCGGTGTTGCGCCCGCCGGCAAGGTTTTCGAAACCGGTGGCCAGGTGCGAGGCTTCATCGAGCAGCGTCTGCGAGAGGCTGAAGATATTGCTCGCCGATTCGCGAACCTTGAACAGCTCTGGCGAGGTTTCGAGGATTTCATCCACCGAGCCGGAAACGAACTGGAACAGCTCGGAGATTTCACTCAAACGCGCACGGGCGTCACGGTCTTCGACCTGGCTGATCTTCAGCGCCGGATTGCCTTGCAGCATGCCGTTAAGCACCTGACCGAAACGCGTGGCATCGCGGCCAAAGGCATCGGCGGCTTGCTGAGAGTTTTCGTCGCCGGCGAGCACGGTGTTGACCGCGCCGAGGATGCGTTCAGCCAACAGCGACTGACGTTGGGCCATCGCCACTTGTGCCGCCGGAGCACCACGCTGGAGGAGAATTTCGACGACTTTTTCGTATTCGATCTGCAACTGCGGCACGGTTTCGGCCAGGGTCGCGGCGACCTGATGCAGCGACAGCACGGTCTGTTCGCTGGAGAGAATGGCGTCGGTGTTTTTCAGCAAGCGTTCCCAGTCGAGCTGCACGGCGCGCATCTCCGGGCGCACGGTGGCGGGCGCTGGCGGCAGGCCGGTGACCGGGTCGCCCTTCTTCAGGTAACCCCAGCGCTGGGCGAAATCGTTGCGCGCATCGCTGAGCAGCTTGAACGCGGCAGCCTTGCCGGCGGCGGCTTCGGTGGCGTTCTTGGCGATGCGTTGCGAGAGCACGCGCAGTTCACCGGCGTGGCCGATGTACTGTTTGTCGTAGTTCGCCTGGGTGTTGAGGTAAGCGAAGTTGGCGAACAGCAGCATGATGAACACGATCAGTGCGATGAACAGCACGATGATCTGCGAGCGACTGCGCGATCCTTCCGCCGGCTTGCCTGTTTTTGCTTTTATCATCGGTCCTCGCCCTTAACCCACACCTTTGAGGCCTACTGCAATCCCTGTGGGAGCGAGCCTGCTCGCGAAAGCGCTGGGTCAGCCAATATTTGTCTTGCCTGACACGCCCTCTTCGCGAGCAGGCTCGCTCCCACAGGGGACGGTGTTGAATCTGTTATATCGCGACGCTCATGAACACCGGGGATTTCGCCAGGGCAAACAGGCTGAACACCCGCCAGTTTTGCTCGCGGCGGAAATAGCCTTTGACGAACTCGGCCTTCGAGCCCTGGCGTTTGCTGATCGACAGCGGTTCAAAGCTGTTCTGCTCAAAGTGCTGCAGGCCGATGACTTCATCGACCATCAACCCGGCGAACACATCGCCATGTTCCACCACCAATACCCGCCGCTGTTTACGCAGCGGCGACAATTCATGGCCGAAAAAGCCGCACAGATCCATGATCGGCAACAGCCGCCCACGCAGGTTGGCCACGCCTTTGACCCATGGCTTGACCCCAGGCAACTGGGTGAAGCGTGGTTCGTGCAGTACTTCGCTGACTTCGCCCATCGGCGCCACGTACCAATGCTCGCCGAGGCGAAAGCCGATGCCGCTCCAGCGATCCTGGCGCGCCGGTTGCGACGGCAAGTCCGCCGCCAGCACGCGGCAGCGCTGGTCGATTTGCCAGAGCAGTTCGAACGCGGTCAGCGATTCGCTCATGGTTGCGCGATCAGCCTTTGAGCACGTTGTTCAGGGTCTTGATCAGGGTGTCTTCGTCGACCGGTTTGGTCAGGTAGTCCTTGGCGCCCTGACGGGTGCCCCAGACCTTGTCGGTTTCCTGATCCTTGGTGGTGATGATGATCACCGGGATATGACTGGTCTCGGCATCCTTGGTCAACTGGCGGGTGGCCTGAAAACCATTGAGGCCGGGCATGACGATGTCCATCAATACCGCGTCGGGTTTTTCCTGACGGGCCAGGGCCACGCCGTCGGCGCCGTTTTCGGCCTTGAGTACTTCATGGCCGTGCTTTTCGAGCATGCCGGTGAGTTTGTACATTTCAGTCGGCGAATCATCGACGATCAGGATACGTGCCATGGTTTTCCCCATTTTTTCTTGTCGACGCGCGGCCCGCTGGCCGAGCGTCTCTGTACGTGTCTTACTGCGGCAAAACGGCGGCAAAGCCCGGAACGTGGGCCTGGATCGCGTTGAGCAGTTCTTCCTTGCTGAAAGGCTTGGTCAAAAATTGATCGGAACCGACAATCCGCCCCTTGGCCTTGTCGAACAGCCCGTCACGCGATGACAGCATGATCACCGGCGTGGCTTTGAACGCACTGTTGTTCTTGATTAAAGCGCAGGTCTGATAACCATCCAGACGCGGCATCATGATGTCGACAAAAATGATCCCGGGGTGGTTATCGGCGATCTTCGCCAACGCGTCGAAACCGTCAATCGCCGTGATCACTTCACACCCGACATTCTTCAGCAATGTTTCGGCGGTGCGACGAATCGTTTTCGAGTCGTCGATCACCATGACCTTCAAGGCGCTGGACTGCTGTTCCATAAGAGGGCTCTACCGTCGCCTTTGCGAATCAAATTGTCCGTTTTGCGATGAGTAATGGCTGGAAACCCTTGATGCTCAAGGGCCAGCACCGCTTGGCAGCCTTTTTAGCACAGTCTCCAGATGCAATCTATCGACGGGTTTTTCCTTGACCGAAAACCCGCCCGGCGCCACTCTGGCGGCACTTTTTCAATACCGATCCGGTAGCCAATTTTCGAGGAAAACCCAATGAGCGTTCGCGTCGGGATTGTCATGGACCCTATCGCCAGCATCTCCTATAAAAAGGATAGCTCGCTGGCCATGCTGCTGGCCGCGCAGAAGCGCGGCTGGGAACTGTTCTATATGGAACAGCGCGACCTGTATCAGGGCGAAGGTCAGGCACGGGCGCGCATGAAGCCGCTGAAAGTCTTCGCCAACCCGGAAAAATGGTTCGAACTGGACGCCGAGCAGGACAACCTGCTGAGCGATCTCGACGTGATCCTGATGCGCAAGGATCCGCCGTTCGACATGGAGTTCGTCTACTCCACCTACCTGCTCGAACAGGCTGAAACCGCTGGCGTGCTGGTGGTGAACAAGCCGCAAAGCCTGCGCGACTGCAATGAAAAGCTGTTCGCCACGCTGTTCCCGCAGTGCACGCCGCCGACCATCGTCAGCCGCCGCGCCGACGTGCTACGCGAATTCGCCGCCAAGCATGGCGACGTGATCCTCAAGCCGCTGGACGGCATGGGCGGCACCTCGATCTTCCGTCACCGCGCGGGCGATCCGAACCTGTCGGTGATTCTGGAAACCCTGACCGCCCTCGGTGGCCAGCAGATCATGGGCCAAGCCTACCTGCCGGCGATCAAGGACGGCGACAAACGCATCCTGATGATCGACGGCGAGCCGGTGGATTACTGCCTGGCACGGATTCCGGCGCAGGGCGAAACCCGTGGCAACCTGGCTGCCGGTGGCCGGGGTGAAGCGCGTCCGCTAACAGACAAGGATCGCTGGATCGCGGCTCAAGTCGGCCCGACGTTGCGTGAGAAAGGCCTGCTGTTCGTTGGCCTCGATGTGATCGGCGAAAGCCTCACCGAAATCAACGTCACCAGCCCGACCTGCATCCGTGAAATCGATAATGCGTTTGGTACTGATATCGGCGGCATGCTGATGGATGCTATCGAGAAGAAGCTGCAAGCCACGAGCCGCAAGCCGCAAGCTTGAAGTCAGCGGTGTGCAGCTTGTCGCTTGAAGCTAGTCGCTTGCAGCTAAAAACCAACATTGCGTTATCATGCCGAGCCCGTAAAAACGCGATGTTGGTTTTTCTGTCATGACCCTCCCGTCCGATCTGCCCGCAGAACTCGCCCACCGTGGCGTGCGCCCGGCCGATCGCCTCGGTTTTACCCTGTTTCTCGCGGCGCTGATTCATTTGGCGCTGCTGCTTGGCGTCGGCTTCACGATGGTCGAGCCCAAGCAAATCAGCAAAACCCTGGAAATCACCCTCGCCACCTTCAAGAGCGAAAAGAAGCCGGAGAAGGCTGACTTTCTCGCGCAGGAAAATCAGGAAGGCAGCGGCACGCTGGACAAGAAGGCGATCCCGAAGACCACCGAAGTGGCGCCGTTCCAGGACAATCAGGTCAAGAAAGTCACCCCGCCCCCGGCCGCCAAGCCAGAAGTGCAGGAAGCCGCGCCCAAGGCTGCGGTGACTACGGTTGCGCCGAAGCCGAAAAAGGCGCCGACCAAGAAAGAAGAAACCAAGACCGAGGTCAAACCGACGGTCGACGCGCCGGAATTCGACAGCTCGCAGCTGTCCAGTGACATCGCCAGCCTCGAAGCCGAACTGGCCAAGGAACAACAGCTGTACGCCAAGCGCCCGCGTATTCACCGTTTGAGCGCGGCTTCGACCATGCGCGACAAGGGTGCCTGGTACAAGGACGACTGGCGCAAGAAAGTCGAGCGCATCGGCAACCTCAATTACCCCGAAGAAGCACGGCGCAAGCAGATCTACGGCAATTTGCGCCTGATGGTGTCGATCAATCGCGACGGTTCACTGTACGAAGTACTGGTGCTGGAATCGTCCGGCCAGCCGTTGCTGGATCAGGCGGCGCAGCGCATCGTCCGGTTGGCGGCACCGTTTGCCCCGTTTACCGGCGATTTGTCGGATATCGATCGGCTGGAAATCATTCGTACCTGGAAATTCGCCCGGGGCGACAAGCTCTCGAGCAATTGAATGCACCGCATAACCCTCTGTGGGAGCGAGCCTGCTCCCACATTGGATCGGTGTGTTGCTTGCATCTCCAGCTTGTCAGTTTGCCCCCCGAACGCCACACTAGCGCACATGAAAAACGTCAGCCCCAGCTACCTCAAGCATCAATTCCTGATCGCCATGCCACACATGGCCGACCCGAACTTTGCCCACACCTTGACCTACATCGTCGAGCACACGGCCAATGGCGCTATGGGGATTGTGGTCAATCGACCGCAAGAGCTGAATCTGGCCGACATTCTTGAGCAATTGCGCCCGGACATCGACCCGCCAGCACTGTGCCAGCACGTGCCGATCTTCATCGGCGGCCCGGTGCAGACCGATCGCGGTTTCGTCCTGCATCCGGCCGGCAAGACCTTCCAGGCCACTGCGCAACTGGACGGCGATCTGGCCCTGTCGACCTCGCAGGATGTGCTGTTCGCCATCGCGGACGGCGTCGGCCCGGCAAAAAGCCTGATTGCCCTCGGTTACGCCGGTTGGGAAGCCGGGCAACTGGAAGCCGAACTGGCCGACAACGCTTGGCTGACCTGCCCTTACGACGCCGACATCCTCTTCAACACCAGCAGCGAACTGCGACTCGAAGCGGCGGCCAAGCACCTGGGGATCAACCTCAGCCTGCTGACCAGTCAGGCAGGTCACGCCTGATGGCCCTGCGCCTGATTCTCGGCTTCGACTACGGCACCAAACAGATCGGCGTCGCGGTCGGCCAGGTGATTACCGGCCAGGCCCGCGAGCTGTGCACCTTGAAGGCACAGAACGGGGTGCCGGACTGGAACCAGGTCGAAGCCCTGATCAAAGAATGGAAGCCCGACGCCGTCGTCGTTGGTCTGCCGCTGAACATGGACGGCACACCGAGCGACATGTGCGTACGCGCGGAAAAATTCGCCCGCCGCCTCAATGGCCGCTTCAACCTGCCCTTCTATACCCACGACGAGCGCCTGACCACGTTCGAGGCCAAAGGCGAGCGCCTGGCCCGTGGCGGCCAGAAAGGCAGTTACCGCGACAACCCGGTGGATGCCATCGCCGCCGCTCTGCTGTTGCAGGGCTGGCTCGATGAAAACACTGCATTGTTTGAATCCTGACAAGCGCTTCGGCGCTTTTCTTTTGAGTGAAAAACCGAGTCGTGTCCAAGGATCCGACTCGCCCCCAACAAGGAGCAACCATGAGCCTGCCAAATCCCGCCGATCTGATCAGCCAGATGGCAACCCGCCTCAAGGCGCACCTTGCCCAGCGTGAAATCACTGAACCGCGTTACATCGGCATCCGCACTGGCGGCATCTGGGTCGCGCAGGCTCTGCTCAAGGAATTGGGCAGCGATGCGCCACTGGGCACGCTCGACGTGTCCTTCTACCGCGACGACTTCAGCCAGAACGGCCTGCACCCGCAAGTGCGCCCGTCCGCCCTGCCCTTCGAGATCGAAGGCCAGCATCTGGTGCTGATAGACGACGTCCTGATGAGCGGTCGCACCATCCGCGCCGCCATGAACGAATTGTTCGACTACGGCCGCCCGGCCAGCGTGACCCTGGTCTGCCTGCTCGACCTGGACGCCGGCGAGCTGCCGATCCGCCCCAACGTGGTCGGCGCGACGCTGTCGCTGGCCGCTCACGAACGGGTGAAGCTGTCCGGCCCCGAGCCGCTGACGCTCGAACTGCAAGACTTCAACCTTTAATCCGCCCTATTGAGAGTCCCCTTCGCGATGACGCCTCTAGATACCAAGCGCCCGCTGCAGCTCAATGATCAGGGCCAGCTGCGCCACTTCCTCTCGCTCGACGGCCTGCGCCGCGAGTTGTTGACGGAAATCCTCGACACTGCCGACTCGTTCCTCGAAGTCGGTGCCCGGGCGGTGAAGAAGGTCCCGTTGCTGCGCGGCAAGACCGTGTGCAACGTGTTCTTCGAAAACTCCACACGCACCCGCACCACCTTCGAACTGGCGGCCCAGCGGTTGTCGGCGGACGTGATCACCCTGAACGTGTCGACGTCGTCGGCGAGCAAGGGTGAAACGCTGCTCGACACCCTGCGCAACCTCGAAGCCATGGCCGCCGACATGTTCGTCGTGCGCCACGGTGATTCCGGTGCCGCGCACTTCATCGCCGAACATGTTTGCCCGCAAGTGGCGATCATCAACGGCGGCGACGGCCGTCACGCGCACCCGACGCAAGGCATGCTCGACATGCTCACGATCCGTCGGCACAAGGGCGGTTTTGAAAACCTCTCGGTGGCCATCGTTGGCGACATCCTGCACTCGCGGGTTGCACGCTCGAACATGCTCGCGCTGAAAACCCTCGGTTGCCCGGACATCCGCGTGATCGCGCCGAAAACCCTGCTGCCGATCGGCATCGAGCAATACGGCGTTAAGGTGTACACCGACATGACCGAAGGCCTGAAAGACGTCGACGTGGTGATCATGTTGCGCTTGCAGCGTGAACGCATGACCGGCGGTCTGCTGCCGAGCGAGGGCGAGTTCTACCGCCTGTTCGGCCTGACCACCGCGCGCCTGGCCGGGGCCAAACCCGATTGCATCGTCATGCACCCGGGGCCGATCAACCGTGGCGTGGAGATCGAGTCGGCAGTGGCCGACGGCCCGCACTCGGTAATTCTCAACCAGGTCACCTACGGCATCGCGATTCGTATGGCGGTGTTGTCCATGGCCATGAGCGGACAGACCGCGCAGCGTCAATTCGAGCAGGAGAACGCCCAGTGAAGCTCAGCATTCTCGGCGCACGCGTCATCGACCCAAGCAGCGGCCTGGATCAAATCACCGACATTCACGTTGAAGCCTGCAAGATCGTCGCCCTCGGCGCCGCTCCAGCGGGTTTCACGGCAGTGGAAACCATCGACGCCCAAGGCCTTGTCGCCGCTCCGGGCCTCGTCGACCTCAACGTTGCCCTGCGCGAGCCGGGCTACAGCCGCAAAGGCTCGATCATCAGCGAAACCCGTGCCGCCGCCGCCGGCGGTGTGACCAGCCTGTGCTGCCCGCCGAAAACCAAACCGGTGCTCGACACCTCCGCCGTGGCCGAGCTGATCCTCGACCGCGCTCGCGAAGCCGGCAACACCAAAGTCTTCCCGATTGGCGCACTGAGCAAAGGTCTGGACGGCGAGCAACTGGCTGAACTGGTGGCGTTGCGCGACGCCGGTTGTGTGGCGTTCGGCAATGGTCTGGAGAGCTTCCGCAACACCCGCACCCTGTGCCGGGCGCTGGAATACGCGGCGACGTTTGATCTGACGGTGATTTTCAACTCGCAGGATCACGATCTGGCTGAAGGTGGTTTGGCCCACGAAGGCGCGGTTGCCAGCTTCCTCGGTCTGCCGGGCATTCCGGAAACCGCGGAAACTGTGGCGCTGGCCCGGGATCTGCTGCTGGTCGAACAGACCGGCGTGCGGGCGCACTTCAGCCAGTTGACCAGCGCTCGCGGCGTTGCCCTGATCGCTCAGGCCCAGGCTCGCGGTTTGAAGGTAACGGCGGATGTCGCGTTGTATCAGCTGATTCTGACCGACGAAGCGCTGATCGATTTCAGCAGCCTTTATCACGTGCAGCCGCCGCTGCGCACCCGCGCGGATCGCGATGGTCTGCGTGAAGCGGTGAAGTCCGGTGTAGTGTCGGCGATTTCCAGCCATCACCAGCCACACGAACGCGATGCCAAACTGGCACCGTTCGGCGCGACCGAGCCGGGCATCAGCAGTGTTGAACTGCTGCTGCCATTGGCGATGACGCTGGTGGAGGACGGTTTGCTCGATCTGCCGACCTTGCTCGCGCGTCTGAGTGCCGGGCCGGCTGAGGCGCTGCGCTTGCCGGCGGGCAAACTGGCGGTGGGTGGCGCTGCGGATATCGTCCTGTTCGATCCGAAGGCATCGACGGTGGCCGGTGAAAACTGGTTGTCGAAGGGTGAGAACTGCCCGTTCCTGGGGCACAGTTTGCCGGGTGTGGTTCGCTATACCCTGGTGGATGGGCGGATCAGTCACCAGGCTTGATACCGCGTCGCCCCATTCGCGAGCAAGCTCGCTCCCACAAGGATCACCGCGAACCCTGTGGGAGCGAGCTTGCTCGCGAAGCTTTACTGGAAGGCGCCCCTGCCTTCGGCATTGCGCACGGACACCTGATCATTCAGCGTCCAGAAGTCATACAGCACCCCCAGAAAGAACAACCCGCCCGTCAGCAGATAGATCAACCCACTGATCCACTTGCCCTGATACATCCGGTGCACGCCCAGAGCGCCGAGGAACGTCAGCAGAATCCACGCCACGTTGTATTCGATCGGCCCGGCGGTAAAACGCAGATCCGCCTCGCGATCCATTGCCGGGATCAGGAACAGGTCGATCAACCAGCCAATGCCCAGCAGACCGAAGGTGAAGAACCAGATCGTCCCGGTCACCGGTTTGCCGTAATAGAAGCGGTGAGCGCCGGTAAATCCGAAAATCCACAGCAGATAACCGATGATTTTGCTGTGTGTATCTTGCGGCTGACCAATTTGTTGATAGCGGTTCATGAAGACCTCGATTCACACGATAGATAAATATTCTTGAATTCTTTGTGACTTTTTTACAGGTAGCCGACGTACGGCAAATGTTACCGTTGCCACCGTCAAAGCCTTATAGCACCTGACTTCTGTCCGACAATTGCGTCCATTTCCCGCTTATTTGGTTCCGTTGGCTGCCAACTGAATCGACCAACGGACTCGGAATGAAAAAAAACTCTGTTATAAAGTTGCGCGCTATCACTGAAGAGCCACGCCTAATGCGACCATTTTTCAAGACATGGCTGACCATCTGCCTATTAATGCCACTGGCCGCCCACGCCACCAATCGTGAGCAACGTCTTCCTAACGTTAACGGCTTTACCCCTAAATCCCATGCTTCGGCTCCGTCGAGCAAAAGCAGCAAAAGCAAAACCACCACGCTGAGCAGCAAGAGCCACAGCAAGCTGGTGCCACCGATGGCGAGCAAGGAAAGCAGCAATGTGCTGAGCCGTGCGGTGAACGTCCTCGGTACTCCTTATCGTTGGGGCGGCAGCAGCCCAAGTAAAGGCTTCGATTGCAGCGGTCTGGTGAAATACGCCTTCAACGACGCCACGTTCGACCTGCCACGCACCTCGAATGCCATGGCCAGCGGCCACGGCGAGAAAGTCGAGCGCAAGGATCTGAAGCCGGGCGACTTGATCTTTTTCAACATCAAGAGCCGTCGGGTCAACCACGTTGCCATCTACCTGGGCAACGACCGCTTCATCCACGCACCGCGTCGTGGCAAAGCGGTGAGCATCGACACGCTGAACAAGCCGTATTGGGAACAGCATTACGTGGTTGCCAAGCGTGTGTTGCCTAAAGAGCCTGCGGGCAAGCAGCTGCGCGTGGTTCAGCGCTAACAGCGCCGACCGATCGTTCCCACGCTCTGCGTGGGAACGATCAAACACAACTCCCCCTCAGAAGTTATCCGGCGTCCGCGCCTTCTCCCGCGCATGCTCGCGACTGATCAAACCCTTGGTCACCAGATCCTTCAGACACATGTCCAGTGTCTGCATGCCCAACGACCCACCCGTCTGAATCGCTGAATACATCTGCGCCACCTTGTCCTCGCGGATCAGGTTACGGATCGCCGACGTGCCCAGCATGATCTCGTGCGCCGCCACCCGCCCGCCTCCGATCTTCTTGATCAACGTCTGCGAGACCACCGCCAGCAACGACTCCGACAACATCGAACGCACCATCGACTTCTCGTCACCCGGGAACACATCCACGACACGGTCGATGGTTTTCGCCGCTGAAGTGGTGTGCAGCGTGCCGAACACCAGATGCCCGGTTTCCGCCGCGGTCAGTGCCAGGCGAATGGTTTCCAGATCGCGCATCTCGCCCACCAGAATCACGTCCGGGTCTTCACGCAGCGCCGAGCGCAACGCGGTGGCGAAACTGCGAGTATCACGGTGAACTTCACGCTGATTGATCAGGCATTTGCGCGATTCGTGCACAAACTCGATCGGATCCTCGATGGTGAGGATGTGGTGATGGCGATGGGTATTGAGGTAATCGATCATCGCCGCCAGCGTGGTCGACTTGCCTGAACCGGTCGGCCCGGTGACCAGCACCAGCCCGCGCGGGGCATCGGTAATCTTGCGGAAGACATCACCCATGCCGAGGTCTTCCATGCTCAGCACTTTCGACGGAATGGTACGAAAAACCGCCCCTGCACCACGGTTCTGGTTAAACGCGTTAACCCGAAACCGCGCGACACCGGGGACTTCGAAGGAAAAGTCGGTTTCCAGATGTTTCTCGAAGTCGACCCGCTGGGTGTCGTTCATGATGTCGTAGATCAGTTCGTGCACTTGCTTGTGATCCAGCGCCGGCAGATTGATCCGCCGCACATCGCCGTCGACGCGGATCATTGGCGGCAGACCGGCCGACAGGTGCAGGTCGGAAGCGCCTTGTTTGGCGCTGAAGGCCAGCAGTTCAGTGATATCCATAGCGTTCCTCAATTCCAGTAGAATGCCGCGAACCTTCAGACCGCCGGCGCCTCTTGATGTCCACGATAGCAGACAACATTTTCCACGTTGGTTCGCGCATCCAGACCGCGACCCAGGCCGCACACCGTCCTGAAAACAGTGTCCAGTTGCTCGCCGTGAGCAAGACCAAGCCCGCCGAGGCCCTGCGCGAAGCGTATGCAGCCGGCCTGCGTGACTTTGGCGAGAATTACCTGCAGGAAGCCTTGGGCAAACAGCTCGAACTGGCCGACCTGCCCTTGATCTGGCACTTCATCGGCCCCATTCAATCGAACAAGACTCGCGCGATTGCCGAGCATTTCGACTGGGTGCACTCCGTGGATCGCCTGAAAATCGCTCAACGTCTGTCCGAACAGCGCCCGGCCGAGCTGCCGCCGCTGAATATCTGCATTCAGGTCAACGTCAGCGGGGAAGCCAGTAAATCCGGCTGCACGCCTGACGATCTGCCGGCGCTGGCCGCTGCGATCAGCGCTTTGCCGCGTTTGAAACTGCGCGGCTTGATGGCAATTCCCGAGCCGACCGACGATCGTACCGAGCAAGACGCGGCGTTCGCTGCCGTGCAGAAGTTGCAGGCGAGCCTCGATCTGCCGCTCGACACACTGTCCATGGGCATGAGCCACGACCTCGAGTCGGCCATTGCCCAAGGCGCCACTTGGGTGCGTATCGGTACGGCCCTGTTTGGCGCCCGCGATTATTCCCAATCTTGAACGTTTCCAGATAAGGACCACACATGAGCAACACACGTATTGCGTTTATCGGTGCGGGCAACATGGCGGCCAGTTTGATCGGCGGCTTGCGCGCCAAGGGTCTGGAAGCGGCGCAGATCCGCGCCAGCGACCCGGGTGAAGAAACCCGCGCCAAGGTCAGCGCCGAACACGGCATAGAAACCTTTGCCGACAACGCTCAGGCCATCGACGGCGTCGATGTCATCGTACTGGCGGTCAAACCGCAGGCGATGAAAGCCGTGTGCGAAGCGATTCGCCCAAGCCTGAAACCGAATCAACTGGTGGTCTCCATCGCAGCGGGCATCACTTGCGCCAGCATGACCGCCTGGCTCGGCGAGCAGCCAATCGTGCGCTGCATGCCGAACACCCCGGCGCTGCTGCGTCAGGGTGTCAGCGGTCTGTATGCAACCAGCGAAGTGACCGCCGAACAGCGTCAGCAAGCCGAAGAACTGCTGTCCGCCGTCGGCATTGCCCTGTGGCTCAACGAAGAACAGCAACTGGACGCGGTGACCGCCGTTTCCGGCTCTGGCCCGGCGTATTTCTTCCTGTTGATCGAAGCCATGACCGCCGCTGGCGTCAAACTCGGTCTGCCGAAGGACATCGCTGAACAACTGACCCTGCAAACCGCACTGGGCGCCGCGCACATGGCCGTCTCCAGCGATGTCGACGCCGCCGAACTGCGCCGCCGCGTGACGTCGCCAAACGGCACCACGGAAGCTGCAATCAAATCATTCCAGGCCAATGGCTTCGAAGCCCTGGTCGAAACCGCACTCGGCGCCGCCGCGCACCGCTCGGCCGAAATGGCCGAACAACTGGGCAAATAAGGAGCCTTACATGATTGGATTGAACACCGCAGCGGTTTACGTGCTGCAAACCCTCGGCAGTCTGTACCTGCTGATCGTGCTGCTGCGCTTCGTCCTGCAACTGGTACGGGCAAACTTCTACAATCCGCTGTGCCAGTTCATCGTCAAAGCGACCCAGCCACTGCTCAAGCCGCTGCGCCGGATTATCCCGAGCGTGTTCGGTCTGGACATGTCGTCGCTGGTGCTGGCGATTCTGGTGCAACTGGCGCTGATGGCGCTGACCCTGCTGCTGACTTACGGCACCACCGGTAACCCGCTGCAACTGTTTATCTGGTCGCTGATCGGCGTGACCGCGCTGTTCCTGAAGATCTTCTTCTTCGCTCTGATCATCAGCGTGATTCTGTCGTGGGTCGCACCGGGCAGCCACAACCCGGGCGCTGAGCTGGTTAATCAGATCTGCGAGCCGGCACTGGCGCCGTTCCGCAAAATCCTGCCAAACCTCGGCGGCCTGGACCTGTCGCCGGTCTTCGCCTTCCTCGCGCTGAAGCTGATCGACATGCTGGTGATCAACAATCTGGCGGCGATGACGATGATGCCGGAAATCCTCCGTTTGCTGATGTGAGCTGGTTTCGATGGGACGGTGACGACTTGATCCTCGAGTGTCACCTGCAACCGGCAGCCCGTAGCGATGATTTCGCCGGGCTGCACGGTGATCGTTTGAAGATTCGCCTGACCGCACCGCCGGTCGAGGGCAAGGCCAATGCTTATCTGATGGGCTTTCTGGCCAAGGCGTTTGGAGTTTCCAAGAGTCAGGTCAGTTTGCTCAGTGGCGAGTTGAGCCGGCAGAAGCGGGTGAAGATTTGCTCGCCGAAGAAGTTGCCGGATTTGCCCGGACTAGTGCGCTGATCGTTCCCACGCTCCGCGTGGGAATGCATCCCGGGACGCTCCGCGCCCCCCGCCGAAGCGGACGCGGAGCGTCCAATGAGGCGTTCCCACGCAGAGCGTGGGAACGAGCGCAGGTAGTTGCTTGCCGCTAACCCCCCTGGTCTTTAGACTTACGCCTCATTTCAACGAGAGCAGGGTCGATGCCAACTGCCTTTCCCCCCGATTCTGTTGGTCTGGTGACGCCGCAAACCGCGCACTTCAGCGAACCGCTGGCGCTGGCCTGCGGCCGGTCGCTGGTCGCCTATGACCTGATCTACGAAACCTACGGCACGCTGAACGCGCAAGCGAGCAACGCCGTGCTGATTTGCCACGCCTTGTCCGGCCATCACCACGCTGCCGGCTATCACAGCGTCGACGACCGTAAACCCGGTTGGTGGGACAGCTGCATCGGCCCCGGCAAACCGATCGACACCAACAAATTCTTCGTAGTCAGCCTGAATAATCTCGGCGGCTGCAACGGCTCCACCGGCCCGAGCAGCATCAACCCGGAGACCGGCAAACCGTTCGGCGCCGACTTTCCGGTACTCACCGTGGAAGATTGGGTGCACAGCCAGGCGCGTTTGGCTGACCTGCTCGGCATCGGCCAGTGGGCGGCAGTGATCGGCGGCAGCCTCGGCGGCATGCAAGCACTGCAATGGACCATCACTTACCCGGACCGCGTGCGTCACTGTCTGGCCATCGCCTCGGCACCAAAACTGTCGGCGCAGAACATCGCCTTCAACGAAGTCGCGCGCCAGGCAATCCTGACCGATCCGGAATTCCACGGCGGTTCGTTCCAGGAAGCGGGCGTGATCCCCAAGCGCGGGCTGATGCTGGCGCGGATGGTCGGGCACATCACTTACCTGTCCGACGACTCCATGGGCGAGAAATTCGGCCGGGGCCTGAAGAGCGAAAAGCTCAACTACGACTTCCACAGCGTGGAGTTCCAGGTCGAAAGCTACCTGCGTTATCAGGGCGAAGAGTTCTCCGGACGCTTCGATGCCAACACCTATCTGTTGATGACCAAGGCGCTGGATTATTTCGATCCGGCGGCGAACTTCGACGATAACCTGGCGAAAACCTTTGAAAACGCCACGGCCAAGTTCTGCGTGATGTCGTTCACCACCGACTGGCGCTTCTCCCCGGCCCGCTCGCGGGAACTGGTGGATGCGTTGATGGCGGCGCGTAAAGACGTCAGCTATCTGGAAATCGATGCACCGCAGGGCCACGACGCCTTCCTGATTCCGATCCCGCGCTACTTGCAGGCGTTCGGCAATTACATGAACCGCATCACGTTGTGAGAAAGCCATGAGAGCTGATCTGGAAATCATCCAGGAATGGATCCCCGCCGGCAGCCGCGTCCTCGACCTCGGTTGCGGTGACGGCGAGCTGCTGACCTGGCTGCGCGACAACAAGAACGTCACAGGTTATGGCCTGGAGAACGACGCCGACAACATCGCCCAGTGCGTGGCCAAAGGCGTCAACGTTATCGAGCAGGATCTGGACAAGGGGCTGGGCAACTTCGCCAGCAACAGTTTCGACATCGTCGTCATGACCCAGGCCCTGCAAGCTGTGCACTACCCGGACAAGATCCTCGACGAAATGCTGCGGGTAGGCCGTCAGTGCATCATCACCTTCCCGAACTTCGGTCACTGGCGCTGCCGCTGGTACCTGGCGAGCAAGGGACGCATGCCGGTCTCCGAGTTTCTGCCGTACACCTGGTACAACACGCCGAACATCCACTTCTGCACCTTCGAAGATTTTGAAGAACTGTGTCGCGAACGTGATGCGAAGGTCATTGATCGGCTTGCCGTGGATCAACAGCACCGTCACGGGTGGGCCAGTAAGCTATGGCCTAATCTGTTAGGTGAGATCGGTATCTACCGCGTCAGCAGCCCGCAGCTTGCAGACCACAAAGTCGCGGTCTGAATCCCGTCATTTCGAGGAGACGATCATGGGTCGTTTAGCGTTGTTGTTATTGACTGCCTGCCTGAGCGCCAGCGCTCTGGCGGCCGACGTCATCAAAGGTGAGCGCAAGGAAACCTTTGGCGACGTGACGGTGCACTACAACACTTTCAACTCGACGTACCTGCAACCGGACATCGCCAAGGCCGCGGAGCTGATCCGCAGCAAGAACCAAGGCGTGATCAATGTCTCGGTGATCAAGGACGGCAAACCGCTGATTGCCAACGTCACCGGCACGGTCAAAGACCTGACCAGCCAGAGCGTGCCGCTGAATTTCCGTCAGGTTACTGAACAAGGCGCGATCTACTACATCGCCCAGTACCCGGTGGAACAGCAGGAGACCCGCACCTTTGAAATCAAGGTGCAGAACGGCGACAAGATCAACACCATCAATTTCAACCAAGAACTCTTTCCCGGCGAATGATGAACATCAAGCAGCTCGTACTGGCCAGCCATAACGCCGGCAAACTCAAAGAACTCCAGGCCATGCTCGGCGAATCGGTGCAACTGCGCTCGATTGGCGAGTGGAGCAAGGTCGAGCCGGAAGAAACCGGCCTGTCGTTCGTCGAGAACGCGATTCTCAAGGCACGTAATGCCGCGCGCATTTCCGGTTTGCCGGCACTGGCCGATGATTCCGGTCTGGCAGTGGATTTCCTCGGCGGTGCGCCGGGCATCTATTCGGCGCGTTACGCCGACGGCAAGGGCGATGCGGCGAATAACGCCAAACTGCTCGACGCCTTGAAAGACGTACCGGAAGCCGAACGCGGTGCGCAATTCGTTTGTGTGCTGGCGCTGGTGCGTCATGCCGACGATCCGTTGCCGATCCTCTGCGAAGGTCTGTGGCACGGACGCATCCTCACCGCTGCCAGCGGCGAGCACGGTTTCGGTTATGACCCGTTGTTCTGGGTGCCGGAGCGTGACGTGTCCAGCGCCGAACTGAGCCCGGCCGACAAGAACCAGATCAGCCACCGCGCCCGCGCAATGGATCTGCTGCGCCAGCGTCTGGGCTTGAAATGACCCGTGACTCTTCTGAGTCGTCGCTGATCGTCGGCGGCGCCGCTTCTTCGCCTCGGGCACCGCTGCCAACGCTGCCGCCCCTGGCGCTGTACATCCACATCCCGTGGTGTGTGCGCAAATGCCCGTATTGCGACTTCAACTCGCACACCGCCAGCCCGGTTTTGCCGGAGCAGGAATACGTCGACGCCCTGCTGGCCGATCTCGATCAGGATCTGCACGCGGTTTACGGGCGCGAAATCAGCTCGATCTTCTTCGGTGGCGGTACGCCGAGTCTGTTCAGCGCCGAGGCCCTTGGGCGGCTGCTTGAAGGCGTCGAGCAGCGTATCCCGTTCGCCCACGACATCGAAATCACTCTGGAAGCCAATCCGGGCACGTTCGAACAAGAGAAGTTCGTCGCCTACCGCAAGCTGGGGATCAATCGCCTGTCGATCGGCATCCAGAGCTTTCAGCAGGAAAAGCTCAAGGCCCTGGGCCGCATTCACAACGGTGACGAAGCGGTGCGCGCGGCCGGTATGGCGCGGCAGGCCGGGTTCGATAACTTCAACCTCGACTTGATGCACGGTTTGCCCGATCAGTCGCTGGACGATGCCTTGAGCGATCTGCGCCAGGCCATCGCGCTGAATCCGACGCACATCTCCTGGTATCAGCTGACGCTGGAGCCGAACACCGTGTTCTGGAATCAGCCGCCAGTGCTGCCGGAAGACGACACGCTGTGGGATATTCAAGAGGCCGGGCAGGCGCTGCTGGCCGAGCATGGTTACGCGCAATACGAAGTGTCAGCGTATGCACAGGCTGGGCGACCGGCGCGGCATAACCTCAATTACTGGAGTTTCGGCGACTTCATCGGGATTGGTGCGGGTGCGCATGGCAAGTTGAGTCATCCTGACGGACGCATCGTTCGTACTTGGAAAACCCGTTTGCCGAAGGACTATCTCAACCCGGCGAAAAGCTTTCAGGCCGGCGAGAAAGCGCTGACTAACGACGAGATGCCGTTCGAGTTTCTGATGAATGCGCTGCGCCTCACCGAAGGCGTCGAATCGCGTCTGTATCCGGAGCGTACCGGCCTGTCGCTGGAAAGCCTCGCCGAAGGCCGGGCAGCGGCAGAACAAAGCGGTCTGTTGCAGGTCGAACCGTCACGTCTGGCGGCCACCGAGCGCGGACAGCTGTTTCTCAACGACTTGCTGCAACAATTTCTGAACTGATTTCAGTGCTAAGGGAAAACGCATGGATTTGATACTCGACCTGCTCGCTACCGTCTCCCGCTGGAGCCGCAGCAACCTCTCGGAAATCGCCCTGGCGCTGGTCGGTTGCCTGCTGGTGCTGTTCGGCGCCGACTTCAAAGGCTGGGTCGAGCAACGCCTGGGCAGCATCGCAGGCGCCTTGCGCGTGCCGCTGATGTCGCTGCTGTGCGTGATCGGCAGCGGCGCGGCGCTGATCTACGCCACACCGTGGGTGGTCAAGGGTTTGAGCCAGTTCAACAACTACAGTTTGGCGCCGGTGCTGTTGGTGGTTCTCGTGCTCATCGGCGTAGTTGCCGATCGTCGCTGATCCCGCAAACACACCAAAACAAATGTGGGAGCGGGCCTGCTCGCGAATACGGTGTGTCAGTCAACATCAGTGTTGAATGAACATCCGCTTTCGCGAGCAGGCTCGTTCCCACAGTTTTTTATTGCGTGATGCTTAAGCCTGTTTTTCGAACTTCAGATCCCACACGCCATGGCCAAGACGTTCGCCGCGGCGTTCGAACTTGGTGATCGGGCGTTCGGCCGGGCGTGGGACGCACTTGCCGTCTTCGGCGAGGTTGCGATAGCCCGGGGCGACGTTCATCACTTCCAGCATGTATTCGGCATACGGTTCCCAGTCGGTGGCCATGTGCAGAATACCGCCGACCTTCAACTTGCTGCGCACCAGTTCAGCGAACGACGCCTGAACGATGCGACGCTTGTGGTGACGGCTCTTGTGCCACGGATCCGGGAAAAACAGCATCAGGCGATCGAGGCTGTTATCGGCGATGCAGCGGTTGAGCACTTCGATCGCATCGCAATCGTAGACGCGCAGGTTGGTCAGGCCCTGGGTCAGCACGCCATTGAGCAGCGCACCAACACCCGGACGGTGAACTTCCACGCCGATGAAGTCCTGATCCGGCGCGGCTGCGGCCATTTCCAGCAGCGAGTGGCCCATGCCGAAACCGATCTCCAGCGAGCGCGGTGCCGAACGGCCGAACACTTGATCGTAATCCACCGGTGCGTCAGCCAAGGGCAGCACATACAGCGGCGCACCCTGATCCAGACCGCGCTGCTGGCCTTCGGTCATGCGCCCGGCGCGCATCACGAAACTCTTGATGCGGCGGTGTTGGCGCTCATCGCCTTCTTCCGTCTGGATAGGCGTGTCGTTCGATTCAGTCATCAATGGCTCTTACTTGATCAGACCATCCAGCGGCGAAGAGGCGCTGGCATAGAGTTTTTTCGGCATACGGCCAGCGAGGTAGGCCAGACGGCCTGCGACGATGGCGTGTTTCATGGCTTCGGCCATCATCACTGGCTGCTGGGCGTGGGCGATGGCCGAGTTCATCAGCACCGCATCGCAACCCAGTTCCATGGCGATGGTTGCGTCGGACGCAGTGCCGACACCGGCATCGACCAACACAGGAATCTTGGCTTCTTCAAGGATGATCTGCAGGTTGTACGGATTGCAGATCCCCAGACCGGAACCGATCAGACCGGCCAGCGGCATCACCGCGATGCAGCCGATTTCCGCCAGTTGACGGGCGATGATCGGGTCATCGCTGGTGTAGACCATCACGTCGAAACCTTCCTTGACCAGCGTTTCGGCGGCCTTGAGGGTTTCAATCACGTTAGGAAACAGGGTCTTCTGGTCGGCCAGCACTTCCAGCTTCACCAGGTTGTGGCCGTCGAGCAGCTCACGGGCCAGGCGACAGGTGCGCACGGCTTCGATGGCGTCGTAGCAGCCAGCGGTGTTCGGCAGAAAGGTGTAGCGCTCCGGCGACAGCACGTCGAGCAGGTTCGGCTCGCCTTCGATCTGGCCCAGGTTGGTGCGGCGCACGGCGAAGGTGACGATTTCGGCACCCGAGGCTTCGATGGCCTGACGGGTTTCTTCCATGTCACGGTACTTGCCGGTACCGACCAGCAAACGCGACTGGTAAGTACGACCGGCCAGCACAAAAGGCTTGTCGCTACGAACGATGCTCATGGGGAATCCTCTTTAGGGGTGAGGGTCTTGCAGAATTCTGTGCCCTCGCGGGCCGGGCGATCAGCCGCCGCCGATGGCGTGCACCACTTCAACGTTGTCGCCATCGTTGAGGGTGGTGTCGGCATGCTGGCTGCGCGGGACGATATCCAGATTGAGTTCGACTGCCACCCGGCGTCCGGTCAGTTCCAGACGGGTGATCAGGGCCGCAACGGTCTCGCCGTCGGGCAGTTCAAGGGATTCACCGTTCAACTGAATGCGCATGCGCAACGCCGCCATCATTTTTAGGGGCTGGCATTCTAGCCCGATCATGACCTAAAGGTCAGCACCAAGCGTCAAGCGGTTGGTTGCAAGCGCCAGGCGGCCAGGCCCAGGCACACCCATCCGACCAGAAACGCCAGGCCACCGAACGGCGTGATGATGCCGAGCTTGCTGATGCCGGTGGTGGTCAGCACGTACAGGCTGCCGGAGAACAACAGGATGCCGACCACGAAAGAAACGCCGGCCCACGCGACCAGTCGACCTTGAATCTGCGTGGCCAACAACGCAACACCGAACAACGCCAGGGTGTGCACCAGTTGATAAGTGACGCCGGTATGGAAAATCGCCAGATACTCCGGCGTCAGACGGTTTTTCAAGCCGTGGGCAGCGAAGGCGCCCAACGCGACACCGGTGAAACCAAAGAAAGCGGCCAGCATTAGAAAGCCACGCAACATGAAGAACTCCAGTCAGACTCGATCGGCAGGGTCTGTATAATGGCCCGCTCCACGGGTTCGGCCAAGCCATCTCTATGCTGCGTACTATTTTCCGTCGTCTCACGAAGGCCCTGCTCTGGTTCGCGGGCGGCAGCGTTTTGCTGGTGCTGGTGTTTCGCTTCGTGCCGCCGCCGGGCACGGCGCTGATGGTCGAACGCAAGGTCGAATCCTGGATCGACGGCGAGCCGATTGACCTGCAGCGCACGTGGAAACCGTGGGATGAAATCTCCGATGACCTCAAAGTGGCGGTCATGGCCGGTGAGGATCAGAAATTCCCGGAGCACTGGGGCTTTGACTTCAGTGCGATTCAGGCAGCGCTCGCCCATAACGAACTCGGCGGATCGATTCGCGGCGCCAGCACCCTGAGCCAACAGGTGTCGAAGAACCTGTTTCTGTGGGCCGGTCGCAGCTATCTACGTAAAGGCCTGGAGGCGTGGTTCACCGCGTTGATCGAGGTGTTCTGGCCCAAGCAGCGAATTCTTGAGGTGTACCTGAACAGCGTCGAGTGGGATGACGGGGTGTTTGGCGCCGAGGCTGCGGCCCGTCATCACTTTGGTGTGAGCGCGAAGTCGTTGTCGCGGCAGCAGGCCAGTTATCTGGCGGCTGTGTTGCCCAATCCGCGGGTATGGAGTGCGAGCCATCCGACCGCTTATGTGTCGCGCCGGGCCGGGTGGATTCGGCAGCAGATGAGTCAGTTGGGTGGGACGAGTTATCTGACGGGACTGAATGATTCGCGCCGGGCGCCGTGGGCTCGATAATTGGGCACGAGTCTTCCAAACCCTGAAGATCAAAGGTGGGACCGAGCCTGCTCGCGAAAGCGGTGTACCAGAAACATCAATACAAACTGACATTCAGCCTTCGCGAGCAGGCTCGCTCCCACAGGAAAGCTGTGTTGAAGTACAAATGAAAACGCCCCGATCATCGCTGATCGGGGCGTTTTTTATTGCCTGCTCGCCGGTTACGCGGCGATCGACAACTTGAGCTTGTTCATCGCGCTCTTCTCGAGCTGACGGATTCGCTCGGCCGACACGTTGTACTTCTGCGCCAGGTCGTGCAGCGTGGCTTTTTCTTCTGCCAGCCAGCGCTGGTAGAGGATGTCGCGGCTGCGTTCGTCCAGCACTTCCAGTGCTTCGTGCAGGTTGTTGTTGGAGTTGTCGCTCCAGTCGGCATCTTCCAGTTGACGCGCCGGGTCGTACCGGTGGTCTTCCAGGTAGTTGGCCGGCGACTGGAAAGCGCTGTCGTCGTCGGCTTCAGCAGCCGGGTCGAAGGCCATGTCATGGCCGGTCAGGCGACTTTCCATCTCGCGCACTTCACGCGGTTCAACGCCGAGGCTTTCCGCCACGCGGTGGACTTCCTCGTTGTTCAGCCACGCCAGACGTTTCTTCTGGCTGCGCAGGTTGAAGAACAGCTTGCGCTGGGCCTTGGTGGTCGCGACTTTCACAATGCGCCAGTTGCGCAGGATGAACTCGTGAATTTCCGCCTTGATCCAGTGCACGGCGAACGACACCAGACGCACACCCATTTCCGGGTTGAAGCGCTTCACGGCCTTCATCAGGCCGACGTTACCTTCCTGGATCAGGTCAGCCTGAGCCAGACCGTAGCCGGAATAGCTACGGGCAATGTGTACGACAAAACGCAGGTGGGCGAGCACCATCTGCCGAGCCGCCCCCAAATCCTGCTCATAGTAGAGACTCTCGGCCAGTTCACGCTCCTGCTCCGGCGTCAGCAATGGAATGCTGTTGACGGTGTGCACATAGGCTTCCAGGTTCGCACCCGGAACCAACGCATACGCAGGTTGCAAAGAATTGGTCATACGAAAAAACCTCCCACTTACATACTCGTGCTTCTCAGCACTGCGAAAAATTGACCGGGAACTCAAATACAAGTTCCCAAAAAACCGCGAGGTCAATCACGCGCAAAAAAGATTCTACTTCGGCGCCAGCTCCCTGAGATGGCGTGCGACTGCAATCCATGCACCGATATAACCCAACAGCACCGCGCCAAGCAAGAGCGACAGACCGTCGGCAACTGGCACTCCGGCCAGCGCGAAATCACTGCCGTACAAGCCGGCCAGCCCAACCACCGCATCGTTCAGCCAGTTCAGGCCGAACGCCAATACACCCCAGGACAGAAGCCCCGCACCGAAGCCATACAAAGCGCCCATATAAAGGAAGGGGCGACGCACATAACTGTCAGTGCCGCCGACGAGTTTAATCACTTCTATCTCTGTGCGGCGGTTTTCAATATGAAGACGGATGGTATTGCCTATCACCAAAAGTAATGCAGAAACCAGCAGCACCGTCAGACCGAAGACAAAACGGTCACCGAGCTTGAGGATGGCGGCCAGACGCTCGACCCAGACTAGATCAAGTTGCGCCTGTTGTACCTTGGGCAGCTCGGAAAGTTTTTGTCTTAATGCTTCCAGGGTCGGCTTGTCGACTTCGTTCGGGGTGACCAGCACCACGCCCGGCAACGGGTTTTCCGGCAGCTCGCGCAGGGCTTCGCCCAGTCCGGACTGCTGCTGGAACTCCTCCAGCGCCTGATCACGGCCGACATATTCAGCATCAGCTACGCCGGGCATGCCTTTGATCTGCTCGCGCAACGCCTCGCCCTGCTCCGGGCTGGCATCGAGTTGCAGATACAACGAGATCTGCGCCGCGCGCTGCCACGAACCGCCCAGACGTTCGACGTTGTTGAGCAACAGCGAAAGGCCCATTGGCAGGCTCAGTGCCACCGCCATCACCATGCAGGTGAAGAAGCTGCCGATCGGCTGTTTGCCCAAACGACGAAGGCTGTCGAGCAGACTGGCGCGATGGCTTTCGACCCAGGCACGGAACAGCGTGGCGAAATCCGGGCCATCGTCATCGTCGTGCTTTTTCTTCTTCGGCGGCTGCGGATCGGCGGCCTTCGGGGCCACGCGTTCGGAAACCTTTGGGCTACGTGTCGCACTCATACCCCGGCCTCCCCGTCGCCGATCAAGCGGCCACGTTGCAGGGTCAGCATGCGATGGCGCATGCGCGCGATCAGCGCCAGGTCGTGACTGGCGATCAGCACGCTGGTGCCGAGACGATTGATATCTTCAAACACGCCCATGATCTCAGCCGCCAGACGCGGGTCGAGGTTACCGGTCGGTTCGTCCGCCAGCAGCAAGGCCGGGCGGTGCACGATGGCGCGGGCAATGCCGACGCGCTGTTGCTGACCGGTGGACAGGTCGCCCGGGTACAGATCGGTTTTATCCGACAGCGCCACGCGCTCCAGTGCTGAATCGACACGCTTGGCGATTTCGGCCTTGGACAGCCCGAGAATCTGCAGCGGCAAGGCGACGTTGTTGAACACCGTGCGATCGAACAGCAACTGGTGATTCTGGAACACCACGCCGATCTGCCGGCGCAGGAACGGAATCTGCGCGTTGCTGATGGTGCTCAGGTCTTGCCCGGCCAGCAGCAACTTGCCGCTGGTCGGACGTTCCATCGCCAACAACAGGCGCAACAAGGTGGATTTACCGGCACCGGAGTGGCCGGTAACAAACAAGAACTCGCCACGACGGACTCGAAAGCTCAGCTCATGCAAGCCGACGTGACCGTTCGGGTAGCGTTTACCGACCTGTTCGAAACGAATCATGAACGCTCCCGCTCGGCAAACAGTGCCTGGACAAAGGGTTCGGCTTCAAAGGTGCGCAAATCGTCGATGCCTTCACCGACGCCGATGTAGCGGATCGGCAGACCAAACTGCTTGGCCAAGGCGAAGATGACCCCGCCCTTGGCAGTGCCGTCGAGCTTGGTCAGCGCCAGACCGGTCAGTTCGACGGTCTGGTTGAATTGCTTGGCCTGGTTGATGGCGTTCTGGCCAGTACCGGCGTCGAGCACCAGCAATACTTCGTGCGGCGCGTCGGCGTCGAGCTTGCCAATCACCCGGCGAACCTTCTTCAGTTCTTCCATCAGGTTGTCTTTGGTGTGCAGACGACCGGCGGTGTCGGCGATCAACACGTCGATGCCACGGGCCTTGGCGGCCTGCACGGCGTCAAAAATCACCGAAGCCGAGTCGGCGCCGGTGTGCTGGGCGATCACCGGGATCTTGTTGCGCTCGCCCCAGACCTGCAATTGCTCCACGGCAGCGGCGCGGAAGGTGTCACCGGCGGCGAGCATGACTTTCTTGCCTTCCAGTTGCAGCTTCTTCGCCAGTTTGCCGATGGTGGTGGTTTTGCCGGCGCCGTTGACGCCAACCACGAGAATCACGAACGGCTTGTTCTGCGAAGCGATTTTCAGCGGTTGTTCAACCGGTTTGAGCATCGCGGCCAGTTCGGCCTGCAGGGATTTGTACAGCGCATCGGCGTCGGCCAGTTCCTTGCGGGCGACCTTCTGAGTCAGGCGCTGGATGATCTGCGTGGTGGCTTCGACACCCACGTCGGCGGTGAGCAGACGGGTTTCGAGGTCGTCGAGCAAATCGTCGTCAATGGTTTTGCGGCCGAGGAACAGACTGGCCATGCCCTCGCCGATGCTGGCGCTGGTTTTCGACAGGCCTTGCTTGAGACGGGCGAAGAAGCCGGCTTTGGTTTCTTCGGTGCGCGGGGCTTCAACGGGGGTTTCGGCGATCACTTCAACCGGCAGGGCTGGAGCTGCAACAACGGGAGCAGGTGCCGGTGTTGGTTCGGGCGGTTGCACGACTGGAGCAACAGGCGCAACAACGACCGGAGCAACAGGCTCAGGAACAATAATTTCAGGAGCGGCTTCAGCAACAACCGGCACAGGCTCGATGACCGGCTCAACCACCGGCGCTGGAGCCATCTCTGGAACGAACGCAGCAGGCGCAGGAATCTCTGGGGTGATGTGCGGCGCGGCCTCTTCAACCAGTGCCACCGGCTCTTCCGCCACCGGCAAGGTCAGCCACGGCTCGACCGCCGGGGTCAGCGGCAATTCTGCAGCCACTGGCGCTTCCGGCTCTGGTTCCGGCTCAACCGGTTGCAACACCGGTTCGGCAATCGGCAGAACGATCGGTGCCGGCTCTTCTTCTATAACCGGAGCAGGTTGCGGCGCAGGCTCAGGAATCGCGGGCGGCTGTTCGACGACGGGTTCCTGCGGTTTCTTACGCAGCCATCCGAACAGGCTTTTCTTCTCGCCAGCCGCAGCTGGGGTCTTCTTGTCGTCGTTGGAACCAAACATGGAGGACGGCTATCTCACGGTAGCGACGCGCCATAAGGGCGCCCCGGCAAATAAATATTCGATGCAGAACAGACTGTGTTTCATCCAGCTTGTTCACGCGCAACATTTTGTCGAGGCGCCAGAGACACCTCAAAGGTCGATTAATACGAAGGACTGGAACGGCATCTTCGGCGAAAACGCAGAGTTTAGCTGACAAACTCAAAGCTTCTGCCGGGAACCCATACAACCTATCGACCGATCAGTGGCTTGATAGGCGTGGCCGCCAGTAAAACGGATCAGTATCCTAGCACCTCCTCGCCCGCCTAGGCTAAGACCAAGCGGGCAGCCCAACAGGTTAAAAAACGAATGAATGCTCTAGCCCGCCGCGCTGCAGGCCTGCTGCTCAGCACAGTCTGCCTGCCCCTTTCGGCCCTGGCGGCCGACCCGCAACCGACCCACGAATTCACCCTCGACAACGGCCTCAAGGTCGTCGTGCGCGAAGACCATCGCGCGCCCGTGGTGGTCTCGCAGGTCTGGTACAAGGTCGGGTCCAGCTACGAAACCCCGGGCCTGACCGGTCTGTCCCACGCGCTTGAGCACATGATGTTCAAAGGCAGCGAGAAAGTCGGCCCCGGCGAAGCGTCGTTGATCCTGCGTGATCTGGGCGCCGAAGAGAACGCTTTCACCAGCGACGACTTCACCGCTTATTACCAGGTTCTGGCGCGCGACCGCTTGGGCGTAGCCTTTGAACTGGAAGCCGACCGCATGGCCAATCTGCGCCTGCCGGCCGACGAGTTCGCCAAGGAAATCGAAGTCATCAAGGAAGAGCGCCGCTTGCGCACCGATGACAAGCCGATGTCCAAGGCCTACGAGCGCTACAAAGCCATGGCCTACCCGGCCAGCGGCTACCACACGCCGACCATCGGCTGGATGGCCGACCTCGACCGCATGAAAGTCGAAGAGCTGCGCCACTGGTACCAATCCTGGTACGTCCCGAACAACGCCACGCTGGTGGTGGTCGGCGACGTTACTCCGGACGAAGTGAAAACCCTCGCCCAGCGCTATTTCGGCCCGATCGCCAAACGCGACGTGCCACCGGCGAAAAAGCCGCTGGAACTGGCCGAACCCGGTGAACGCCAAATCACCCTGCGTGTGCAGACGCAATTGCCTAGCCTGATGCTCGGTTTCAACGTGCCAAGCATCGCCACCGCTGAAGACAAGCGCTCGGTCAACGCGCTGCGGCTTATCTCCGCGCTGCTCGACGGCGGTTACAGCGGTCGCATCCCGACACAACTGGAGCGCGGCGAAGAGCTGGTCTCCGGTGGTTCGTCGAACTACGACGCCTACACCCGTGGCGACAGCCTGTTCACCCTGTCGGCAACCCCGAATACTCAGAAGAAAAAGACCATTGCGCAAGCCGAGGCCGGTCTGTGGAAACTGCTGGAACAGCTGAAGACCACCGCGCCGTCCGCTGAAGAACTGGAGCGCGTGCGTGCGCAAGTGATTGCCGGTCTGGTCTTCGAACGTGATTCGATCACCAGCCAGGCCACCGCCATTGGCCAACTGGAAACCGTCGGCCTGTCGTGGAAACTGATGGACACCGAACTTGCCGATCTGGAAAGCGTGACCCCGCAAGACATCCAGAACGCCGCCAAGCTGTATTTCACCCGCGAACGTCTCAGCGTCGCCCACGTCCTGCCACTGGAGACGACCCATGAGTGAGCGCAAAACCCCACGCCTGTTGCTCGGCCTGATCGCCATTGCGGTGATCGGCTCTGCCGCGTTCTACCTGACGCCAAGCGCTGACAGCAAGGCCAGTGAAGCCCTCGACAACGCTAAAACCAGCCAGAAGCTGCAATCGCTGGCCGAACTCGACGGCAAGGCCCCGGCCAGCCGCAAGCTCGACGTACAAACCTGGACCACTGCCGAAGGCGCCAAGGTGCTGTTCGTCGAAGCCCACGAGCTGCCGATGTTCGACATGCGCCTGATCTTCGCCGCCGGCAGCAGCCAGGACGGCAGCGCGTCGGGTCTGGCGGTGCTGACCAACGCGATGCTCAACGAAGGTGTCGCCGGCAAAGACGTCGGCGCCATCGCCCAGGGTTTCGAAGGCCTGGGTGCGGATTTCGGCAACGGTGCTTTCAAGGACATGGCGCTGGCCTCGCTGCGCAGTCTGAGCGCGCCTGAGCAACGTGAACCGGCGCTGAAGCTGTTCTCGGAAGTGGTCGGCAAACCGACCTTCCCGGCCGATTCCTTCGCGCGCATCAAAAATCAGATGCTCGCCGGTTTCGAGTACCAGAAACAGAACCCCGGCAAACTCGCCAGCCTCGAGCTGATGAAGCGTTTGTATGGCGATCACCCGTACGCGCATTCGAGCGACGGCAATCCGCAAAGCGTGCCGAAGATCACCCTCGCGCAATTGCGTGAATTCCACGCCAAGGCTTACGCCGCTGGCAACGCGGTGATCGCGCTGGTCGGCGATTTGTCCCGCGCCGAAGCCGAGGCGATTGCCAATCAGGTGTCCTCTGCCCTGCCGAAAGGCCCGGCGTTGGCGAAGATTGCTCAGCCGCAGGAACCGAAGGCCAGCGTCAACCACATCGAGTTCCCGTCGAAGCAGACCAACCTGATGCTCGCGCAACTGGGCATCGACCGTGACGACCCGGATTATGCGGCGCTGTCGATGGGCAACCAGATCCTCGGTGGCGGTGGTTTTGGCACGCGCCTGATGAGCGAAGTGCGCGAGAAGCGGGGCCTGACCTACGGCGTGTATTCGGCATTCAGCCCGATGCAGGCCCGTGGCCCGTTCATGATCAACTTGCAGACCCGCGCGGAAATGAGCGAAGGCACCTTGAAACTGGTGCAGGACGTGCTCGCCGACTACCTGAAAACCGGGCCGACACAGAAAGAACTCGACGACGCCAAACGCGAGCTGGCCGGCAGCTTCCCGCTGTCCACCGCGAGCAATGCCGATATCGTCGGCCAACTCGGCGCCATGGGCTTCTATAATCTGCCGCTGAGCTATCTGGACGATTTCATGCGTCAGTCGCAAAGCCTGACCGTGGAACAAGTCCGCGATGCCCTGAACAAACACCTGAGCACGGACAAAATGGTCATCGTCACCGCTGGCCCGACCGTGCCGCAAAAGCCGTTACCGGCCCCATCTGATAAACCTGCCGAGCAACCGCTCGGGGTTCCGGAGCATTAATGGCGACTCGATCCCCCAAAAAACCTGCGCATAACGTCCACAACGGTGTGAACCAGTTGCGCATCATTGGCGGCCAATGGCGCAGCCGCAAGCTGAGTTTCCCCGACGCTCCGGGCCTGCGCCCGACGCCGGATCGCGTGCGTGAAACCCTGTTCAACTGGCTCGCGCCGTATGTTGAAGGGGCCAAAGTGCTCGATCCGTTCGCCGGCAGCGGCGCGCTGTTTCTCGAAGCGCTGTCCCGTGGTGCGGCCATGGGCCAGGCGCTGGATGCCAGCAACATCGCGGTCTCGAGCCTGAAAGAACATCTCGGCACGCTGCGTTGCACCAACGGTCAGGTGCAGACCGCTGACGCGCTGCGCTACCTGGAAACCCAGACCGCGACGCCGTTCGATCTGGTGTTCCTCGACCCGCCGTTCAACCAGAACCTGTTGCCTGCCGTGTGCACGTTGCTCGAAGAGCGCCAATGGCTGGCGCCAGACTCGTGGATCTACACGGAAAGCGAAACCGCACCGTCGATCCTCGGCCTGCCGGGCAACTGGCGCCTGCACCGCGAGCAGAAATCCGGGCGCGTGCACTATGCGTTGTGGCAACGTATGGCAGAGATCGCCGGTTAACCGACCGGCCTGAACACGCGGCGCGCTTCACAAGAGGCGCCGCCGCGCTGCATCGAGAACCATCGTGTCCGCCTCTTCAGAACGCTTCACCCCCGCCCTCGGCCTCGGCAATCCGCACCTGCAAACCTTGTGGGGGCCGCTGTGGCGCAAAACCGTGCACATCGAACGCGAGCGCGAGCGCTTGTGGCTTGAGGACGGTGACTTTCTCGATCTTGACTGGCATGGCCCGCACACGGCCGATGCGCCGTTGGTGCTGGTCTTGCACGGCCTGACCGGTTCGTCCAATTCACCCTATGTGGCCGGCGTACAAAAGGCGTTGGCCGACCAAGGTTGGGCCAGCGTGGCGCTGAACTGGCGCGGTTGTTCGGGCGAGCCGAATCTGCTGCCGCGCAGCTATCACTCCGGCGCCAGCGAAGACCTTGCGGAAACCATCAAGCATCTGCGCGCCAAGCGTCCGTTGGCGCCGTTGTATGCCGTCGGCTATTCGTTGGGCGGCAACGTGCTGCTCAAGCATCTGGGCGAAACCGGTAGCGCCAGTGGCGTACTGGGTGCGGTGGCGGTGTCGGTGCCGTTCCGTCTCGACCAATGCGCCGACCGTATCGGCCAGGGCTTTTCCAAGGTCTATCAGGCGCACTTCATGCGCGAGATGGTCGCCTACATCAAGAACAAGCAGCGGCAGTTTGAGCACGACGGGCGTGAAGACGGTCTGGCGGCACTGGCGGCGCTCGGCTCGCTGGAGAACATGCGCACATTCTGGGACTTCGATGGCCGGGTAACCGCGCCGCTGCACGGCTTTACCGATGCCGAGGATTACTACCGTCGCGCGTCGAGTCGTTATTATCTCGGTGAAATCCGTACGCCGACCCTGATCATTCAAGCGGCGGACGACCCGTTTGTGTTCCCGCACAGTTTGCCTCTGGCGAGCGAACTGTCGGACTCAACCACCTTTGAATTGCAGGCACGCGGCGGGCACGTAGGCTTCGTCGATGGCTCTGTGCGTCAACCCGGTTACTACCTCGAACGCCGCATCCCGCAATGGCTGGCCAGCGTGTCCGCATGAGCGCTCAGGGCGAATCGATCCATTTCTGGCAATCGGCGCCGTTGCCCGGTGTCGAGCTGTTGTCGGCACGCTACATCGAACAGCGTTTCGCCCCGCATGTGCACGACGGTTTTGTGATTGGGATGATCATGGCCGGCGCCCAGCGTTATCGCTATCGCGGCGCCGAGCATCTGGCCGGCAGCGGCACGCTGGTGCTGATCAACCCGGATGAGCTGCACACCGGGCACAAAGGCACCGAGGACGGTTGGCTGTATCGAGCGTTCTATCCGGACACTGGCAAGATTCTTTCATTGCTGGAGGAGCTGGAACTGTCCACCAGTAACCTGCCAGCGTTCGGCGCTACGCTTTACCGCGACCCGGATCTGGTCAGCGGCTTTGCACAATTGCATCGCTTGCTCGAAAGCCCCGCCACCGCGCTGCAACAGCAAACGGTCTGGCGCGAGATGATGTTGCTGCTGTTGCAGCGCCACGCGGCAGTGCGAGAAATCGGCAACCCCGGCAAGGAGCACCGCGCAGTGCTGACCGCCAAGGATCTGCTGCATACACACCTGGCAGCGCCGCCGTCGCTGGAGGAACTGGCGGCGGCGGTCAATCTGTCGCCGTTCCATTTCGCCCGGGTGTTCCGCCGTGCGACGGGCATGCCGCCGCACACCTGGCTGATGCAGCAACGCATCGCCCAGGCGCGGGCGCTGTTGCAACACGGCTGCCTGCCCGTGGAAGTCGCCACGCAGTTGGGTTTTGCCGATCAGAGCCATTTGAGCCGGCAGTTCAAACAGGCTTATGGCGTTGGCCCCGCTGCGTACCGTAGCGCCCGACAATTTCCTTCTGACAACGAATAACCAATCGTGGGAGCGAGCCTGCTCGCTCCCACAGGGTGGTACTTGTGGGGATTATTCGCCCGTGGCGATACCGCGAGAAGGCTCGTTGATCCACTCACTCCACGATCCGGCATACAACGAAGCCAACGGATAACCCGCCAGGCACAACGCAAACAGGTTATGGCACGCGGTCACCCCGGAGCCGCAGTAGGCGACCAGTTTCGACGGTGAACGCTGTCCGAGTTTTTCAGCGAAACGCTGTTTTAGCTGATCGGCCGGCAGGAAGCGTCCATCGCTGCCCAGGTTGTCAGTGAACGCAGCGCATTGCGCACCGGGAATATGCCCGGCCACGGGATCGATCGGCTCCACTTCACCCTTGAAGCGCGGCAAAGCGCGAGCGTCTAGCAGGGTCAGCGTCGGTTGCCCGAGACGTTGTTGCAATTGCTCGGCACTGAGTAGCAAAGCGTTATCCGCCTGACCACTGAAGTGCCCCGTCGTGCCCGTTGGGGCATCGAGGCTCAGCGGCAATCCCGCCGCATGCCAAGCCTTGAGCCCGCCATCGAGAATGAACACGCCGTCACGCTTGCCCAGCCACGCCAGCAACCACCATGCCCGCGCCGCGTAGGCGCCGGGGCCGTCGTCATACAAAACCACGTCGCTGTCGTTGTTGATGCCCCACGTCTGCAGGCGCTCAATCAATTCGGCCGGCTCAGGCAACGGGTGCCGACCGGTCACGCCTTTGATGATCTTGCCGCTCAAGTCACGTTCCAGATCGGCGAAGCTGGCCCCGGCAATGTGCCCTTCGGCATAACTGCGCTGGCCATAGTCCGGATCTTCGAGGGCGAAACGACAATCGAGAATCACCAGCCCCGGCTGATCCTTGCGGGCATCCAGCGTTTGCGGGCTGATCAGTTGCGCAATCGGCATAACGGGCTCCTGTGGAGTTTCAACAGAACGGTTTATTTCACGTCTTCGAGGGCCTGAGCCAGCGGTACGTAGAACTCATCAAACAAGGCGTTGACCTGTTCTCGGGCCTCGTCGGTGACAAACCCGGCTTCGAGGACCAACACCTGGTACACGCCACGTTTAACAGCTTGCTCGCTGAGGTGGTTGGAGTTTTCCCGGGTGGTGCAGAGAAAGCGCACCCACGAGGTCAGGATGATCCACGCGTTGAGGGTCAGGGACTCGATCTGCACCCGATCCATTTTCAGAATCCCGGCGGCGACAAAGCCTTCGTAGATCGCCGCGCCTTGAATCACGCAACGCTGGGAAAAGCGCCGGTAACGCGCAGCCAATTCGGCATCGCTGTCGAGCAGATGCTCAAGGTCGCGGTGCAGAAAGCGGTAACGCCACATCGCCGAGAGCAGTTCCTTGAGATAGAAACGCTTGTCTTCGACCGTCGCGGCGCGCCCCTGCGGCGGACGCAGGAAGCTGTCGACCAAGGCTTCGTACTCACTGAACAACACGGCGATGATCGCCTGCTTGTTGGGGAAGTGGTAGTACAGGTTGCCCGGAGATATCTCCATGTGGGCGGCGATGTGATTGGTGCTGATGCTGCGCTCGCCCTGTTGATTGAACAGCTCGAGGCTGTTCTGCACGATGCGCTCGCTGGTTTTTATTCGAGGGGCCATGGCTTGAGCTTTAATTCAGAGTGCGATGGGGGAGCATCTTACGACCTATCCGGACACGGATAAAACAAAGCTGCGCACGGAAGTCATTTGACTTTATAGAGCATAGACTCTAAAAAGTTCATCACTACAATAAATCCGGAGCCTACGATGACTGCCGATATTGCCTACCTGCAAACACTGCAACAGCCACTCGACGCGCTCGACCGGCTGTTCAAAGCGCAACGGGCAGCCTACGCCGCCAACCCGATGCCACCTGCTGCCCAGCGCCAGCAATGGTTGAAGGCATTGCGCGACGTGTTGAGCAGTGAGCGTCAGGCATTGATCGAAGCCATCGGCACGGATTTCAGTCACCGCAGCGCCGATGAAACCCTGCTTGCCGAATTGATGCCAAGTCTGCACGGCATTCATTACGCCAGTCGCCGTCTCAAGGGCTGGATGAAACCCTCGCGACGTCACGTCGGTATGGCGTTCCAGCCCGCTGCAGCGAAAGTGGTGTATCAGCCGCTGGGCGTCATCGGCGTGATCGTACCGTGGAATTACCCGTTGTATCTGGCCATCGGGCCATTGGTCGGCGCGCTCGCGGCGGGCAATCGGGTGATGCTCAAACTCAGCGAATCGACCCCGGCCACCGGCCTGCTGCTCAAAGAACTGCTGGGGAGAATCTTTCCCGAAGATCTGGTGGGCGTGGTGCTCGGCGAGGCTGACGTCGGCGTGGCATTTTCGCGCCTGCCGTTTGATCACCTGCTGTTCACAGGCTCAACCAGCGTCGGCAAACATGTGATGCGCGCGGCGGCCGAAAACCTCACGCCGGTGACGCTGGAACTGGGCGGCAAATCCCCCGCCATCGTCTCCAGAGACGTGCCGCTGAAGGACGCCGCCGAACGCATCGCCTTCGGTAAAACCCTGAATGCCGGACAAACCTGCGTCGCCCCGGATTACGTGTTGGTGCCGGAAGACCGCGTCGGCGGCTTCGTCGAAGCCTATCGTCAGGCGGTGCAGAGCTTTTACCCGACCCTCACCGACAACCCGGATTACACGGCGATCATCAACGAACGCCAACTGGCGCGCCTCAACGGCTACGTCAGCGACGCGACCAGCAAAGGCGCGCTGCTGATTCCGCTGTTCGAGCAAGGCCAGGGCCGACGCATGCCACACAGCGTGCTGTTGAATGTCAGCGACGACATGACCGTGATGCAGGACGAAATCTTCGGCCCGCTGCTGCCGATCGTGCCGTACCGCGATGTGGAGCAGGCATTTGCTTACATCAATCAGCGCCCACGTCCTCTGGCTCTTTACTACTTCGGCTACGACAAACGTGAACAGAATCGCGTGCTGCACGAAACCCATTCCGGCGGCGTGTGCCTGAACGACACGCTGCTGCACGTGGCACAGGACGACATGCCGTTCGGCGGTGTCGGGCCATCGGGCATGGGGCATTACCACGGCCATGAAGGTTTTCTGACCTTCAGCAAGGCCAAAGGCGTGCTGGTTAAACAGCGCTTCAACGCGGCCCGGCTGATTTACCCGCCCTACGGCAAATCGATTCAGAAACTGATCCAGAAGCTGTTCATTCGCTAAACATTCGTCATTGCCGGGTAATAAAAATAATGCACCCAAGCCTGACCGAAACACCTGCCCTGTCGCGCCGTGGCCTGCTGAAATTCAGCCTCGGCGCCACGGCGTTCCTCGCCACCGCTGGCCTCGGCGCTAGCCTAAGTGGTTGCTCGTCGAGCGTTGCTGCCAATGGATTCATCGCGCTGCGCGACGGCGATCTGCTGTTCTTGCGCGCGCTGATTCCGGTGATGATCGAGGGCGCCGTGGCCACCGAGAAAATGCCCGCCGCGATTGATGGGACGCTGAAGTCGCTGGACTACAGCCTCGATCACCTGTCGCCGGAAATGCTCAAACTCACCCGGCAACTGTTCGACGTGCTAGGCATGGCCGTCACGCGCGGGCCGCTCACCGGGATCTGGGGCAGTTGGGAAAACGCCAGCCCCGAGGCGATGCGCCATTTCCTCGATCGCTGGGAAAACAGTTCGCTGAACCTGTTGCGCATGGGGCATAGCTCGTTGCAGCAGATGGTGCTGATGGCGTGGTACGCCCGCGCCGAGTCATGGGCGCATTGCGGTTATCCCGGCCCGCCCACCGTCTGAGATCGGCGTAGCGCCTTTCGCGAGCAGGCTCGCGCCCACAGGGGCCAGCCGCCACACCTTGCATCCAGAATAATAAAGAGAACCTGACCGATGCCCGTACCCGACCCGTTCCGTGAAGGCCTCGCCCGAGGCTGGAAAACCTACAACGGCGCACAACTGAGCGATGACCTGGCGCTGGAAGCCGATGTCGCCATCATCGGCAGCGGCGCGGGTGGCGGGACCACCGCTGAAATCCTCAGCGCCGCCGGCTACAAAGTCCTGCTGATCGAAGAAGGCCCGCTGAAGACCAGTTCCGACTTCAAGATGCTCGAAGATCAGGCTTACAGCAGCCTCTATCAGGAAGGCATCGGGCGTATGAGCAAGGACGGCGCGATCACCATCCTCCAGGGCCGAGCGGTCGGCGGCACGACGTTGATCAACTGGACATCGAGCTTTCGCACCCCCGAGCCGACCCTCGAACACTGGGCCAAGGAACACAACGTCATAGGCCATAGCCCAGCCGAAATGGCGCCGTGGTTCGAAAAAATGGAACAGCGCCTCGGCGTCGCCCCGTGGATGGTGCCACCCAACGCCAACAACGACGTGATCCGTAAAGGCTGTGAGCAACTCGGCTACAGCTGGCACGTGATCCCGCGCAACGTGCGCGGCTGCTGGAACCTCGGTTACTGCGGCATGGGCTGCCCGACCAACGCCAAGCAATCGATGATGGTCACCACCATTCCCGCCACACTGGAAAAGGGTGGCGAGCTGCTCTATCTGGCCCGCGCAGAGAAACTGCTGATCAACGGCGACACCGTCACCGGCGTGCAATGCGTGGCGATGGACGAGCGCTGCGTCGAACCTACCGGGCGCAAAATCACCGTCAAGGCGCGGCATTACGTATTGGCCGGCGGCGGCATCAACAGCCCGGCGCTGCTGCTGCGTTCTGAGGCGCCGGATCCGCATAAAAACCTCGGCAAGCGCACCTTTCTGCACCCGGTGAATATGTCCGCCGCGCGCTTCGACGAGGTGGTCAACCCGTTCTACGGCGCGCCGCAATCGATCTACTCCGACCATTTCCAATGGAAGGACGGCACCACCGGCCCGATGGCGTTCAAACTTGAAGTGCCGCCGCTGCATCCAGCGCTCGCAGCGACGCTGCTCGGTGGATTTGGCCAAGAGAACGCGCAACACATGGCCGATCTGCCGCACACCCACGCGATGCTCGCCCTGCTCCGCGATGGTTTTCACCCGGACAGCACTGGCGGCGCGGTCGAGCTACGCGGTGACGGCTCGCCGGTGCTCGATTACCAAGTCTCGGCGTACGCCTGGGAAGGCTTGCGCAAGGCGTTTCACGTCATGGCTGAAATCCAGTTCGCCGGCGGCGCGAAATCAGTGATGCCGATGCACGCCGACGCCCGTTACGTGAACACCCTGGCCGAAGCACGCGCGTTGATCGATGGCCTGAGCCTTGAGTTGTATCGAACGCGGCTCGGCAGTGCCCACGTCATGGGCGGCTGCGCGATGGGTGAAGACGCGAAAAGCGCGGTCACCGACAGCCTCGGTCGCCACCATCAATTGAGCAATCTGTCGATTCACGACGGCTCGCTGTTCCCCACCAGCATCGGCGCCAACCCGCAGCTGTCGGTGTATGGCCTGACCGCGCAACTGGCGAGCGCACTGGCCGACCGGCTGCAAAATCCGTGAATATGCGGATTATTGCCATCGTCTATAGTGCTTTCTTACCCAACAGGCGACTTGGCCGACCGGGACGGCTGCGATACCATCCGACTCCCCAACGGACTCCCGCCAGGACGACGCGATGAACCGAGTGTTGTACCCAGGTACCTTCGACCCTATTACCAAGGGCCATGGCGATCTGGTCGAACGCGCCTCGCGCCTGTTCGATCACGTGATCATTGCGGTCGCCGCCAGCCCGAAAAAGAACCCGCTGTTCCCGCTGGAGCAACGGGTTGAACTGGCTCGCGAGGTCACCAAACACCTGCCGAACGTGGAAGTCGTCGGTTTCTCGACGCTGCTCGCGCATTTCGCCAAAGAGCAGAACGCCAACGTGTTCCTGCGTGGTTTGCGTGCGGTGTCGGACTTCGAATACGAATTCCAGCTGGCCAACATGAATCGCCAGTTGGCGCCGGATGTCGAGAGCCTGTTTCTCACCCCGTCCGAGCGTTATTCGTTCATTTCTTCAACGCTGGTGCGGGAAATTGCTGCGCTGGGCGGCGATATCAGCAAGTTCGTGCATCCGGCCGTGGCCGACGCGTTGACCCTGCGCTTCAAGAAGTAACGACCGTTCAAACGGCGCCCGCGTGCACTACGGGCGCCAATGCGGCACAATTGCGCGCATTGATTTATAGCGCCCGGGCCTGCCGCCCCGGCTGGAGTTAGCATGTCCCTGATCATCACCGACGATTGCATCAACTGCGACGTCTGCGAACCCGAGTGCCCGAACGCTGCAATTTCCCAAGGCGAAGAGATCTACGTGATCGACCCGAACCTGTGCACCCAGTGCGTCGGCCACTACGACGAACCGCAGTGTCAGCAGGTCTGCCCGGTGGATTGCATTCCGCTGGACGAGGCGCATCCGGAGACTGAAGAGCAGTTGATGGACAAGTATCGCAAGATTACCGGCAAGGCCTGATCCGCCGGATTTGTAGCGCTCTCTCGGGCCTCTTCGCGAGCAGGCTCGCTCCCACATTGGAATGCATTTCAAATTGTGGGAGCGAGCCTGCTCGCGAAAGGGCCATCAGCAACAGCGCAAAACCAGGATCAGCTCACTCACGCTGCTCAAACCCCTCCCCAATACACCCCAGACACCGCACAAAAGCCGCCTTCGCCGGATCCACCACCAGCGCCTGCCCCGCATCGCCAATCCCGCCGCCCAGCGCGGTAAACGGCAACGATACGACAAACGCCCCCGCACCGATCACCGTTGCCACTACCAATAACGGTCGGGCAATCAGCAAGTCGCCGAGCATGGCGTAGGCCGGGGGATTCTGGATGGTGTAGCGCGGATCACCGCTGCCGTTTTCCGTGGCCTGAACGGCCAGGCTGGAACTCAGCAGCAGCGAGATGAGCAAGACTTGCAAGGCTTTCATGGCACGATCCTTCGGGCTGAACGGTGAGACAACTCACTATAGACCGTAAGACTTTTTCAGCTGTTTGCCTCAGGTCTGGCAGCGCGGGCAGAACACACTGGCCCGCTGGCCGAGCTTCACTTCGCGCAGGCCGGTGCCGCAGACCTTGCAGTGCTCACCGCCACGGCCGTAGACAAACAATTCCTGCTGGAAATACCCCGGTTGACCGTCGCCACCAATAAAGTCACGCAGCGTAGTGCCGCCGCGCTCGATGGCAGCGGCGAGGATGCGTTTGATCTCGATCGCCAGCTTCAGATAGCGCCCCCGGGAAATGCCCCCGGCCTCGCGACGCGGGTCGATCCCGGCGGCGAACAATGCTTCGGTCGCGTAAATATTGCCGACCCCGACCACCACTGCGTTGTCCATGATGAACGGCTTCACCGCCATCGAACGTCCGCGCGATATCTGAAACAAACGCTCGCCATCGAACAGATCGGTCAGCGGCTCCGGCCCGAGTCGAATCAGCAATTCGTGATTGAGTGGATCGGTACTCCACAGCATCGCGCCGAAACGCCGTGGATCGGTGTAGCGCAGGGCCAGGCCCGACTCCAGCTCGATATCGACATGCTCATGCTTCAACGCCGGCAGGCCTGCTTCAACCAGACGCAAATTACCCGACATGCCCAAATGGCTGATCAACGTGCCGACTTCGGCATTGATCAACAAATACTTGGCACGGCGCTCGACCAACACGATGCGCTGCCCCGACAGGCGCACATCAAGGTCGTCCGGGATCGGCCAGCGCAGGCGCCGGTCACGCACGATCACCCGGCTGACACGTTGACCTTCCAGGTGCGGAGCAATGCCCCGGCGGGTGGTTTCGACTTCCGGCAATTCAGGCATGGGCTTCTCGAATCAATGCGCGCCGAGGTCGCGGATCGTTTGTTTGAGGGTTTCGAAGTCGTAATCCGACAGCCCTACGTAATCGAGTACCAGCGGCCCGACTGCGTTCCATTCGAAATCTTCGGTCTGGTTGCCGAGCACGCGATACGAGGCGCAAATATGCTCGGCCATCTTCAGGATCGCCAGCAGGTTTTTCACCTGACTGTTGCGCGACGATTCATCGCTGAAGATTGCCAAAGCATTGTGGTGATTGGCGATGGCGGCGCTGACGTGCTCCGGCAGGCGCCACGACTTGGCGGTGTAATAACCGACCACGGCGTGGTTGGTGTTGAACTCACGGTTCTCGGTGTCGACCACCCGGCATTCCGGGCTGGCGTTGGCGTAAGCCTGTTCCAGCACCGTCATGTAATTGGGAAAACGCTGCAACATCAACGGCACGCCGCAATCGTGGAACAGGCCCAAGGCGTACGCCTCGTCACCGGCCTGAGTGCCAATACGCTTGGCCAGGGTCAGGCAGGTCATCGCCACATCCTGGGCGGTGTCCCAGAAACGGTTGAGGGTCACGATGGTGTCGTCGTTCATCTCGCCTTTGATCGACTGCGCGTTGATCAGGTTGATGATCGAACGGCTGCCCAACAGGTTCACCGCGCGCTGAATCGAGGTGATCTTGTTGCTCAAGCCGTAATACGGCGAGTTGACGATTTTCAACAGCGAGCCAGACAGGCCGGGATCCTGAGCGATCAGCTTGGCGATCACCTCAAGGTCCGGATCGGGCATGTACTGCTCCATTTGCAGATCCACCATGATCTGCGGTTGCGCCGGCACACTGATGCCTTGCAGCGATTGTTGAATCTGTTCGGTGGTCAGCTCTTGGGACATAAGTACACACTCTGGGACAGGCGGCGATTCTAACCGCTGAAACAGTGAGACGACACACCGATGGGCATATCGGAGGAACTTTCATTCAAGCTCAGGCTTCGGACTTTGTAAGGCCCAGCGGATTTTTTCTGTCCGGTGCGGCAACAAATCCCTACAGACTCAGGAGCTTATCGATGGCCACCTCCCTCAACGGCAAGCGCGTCGCTTTTTTGGTAACCGATGGTTTCGAACAGGTTGAATTGACAGGCCCCAAGCAGGCCCTCGAGCAGGCTGGCGCTCAGGTCGACATCCTTTCGGCCGAGGCCGGCAAGGTCAAAGGCTGGAATCACGACAAACCGGCGGATGACTTCAAGGTTGACCAGACCTTTCAGGGCGCCAGCAGCGAGCAGTACGACGCAATCGTCCTGCCGGGCGGCGTGCAGAATTCCGACACCATCCGCATTGACGAGGATGCCCAGCATCTGGTCAAGACCGGCGCCTCCGCTGGCAAACCGATTGCGGTGATCTGTCATGGCGGCTGGTTGCTGATCTCGGCCGGGCTGGTCAACGGCAAGACCATGACCAGCTACAAGACACTCAAGGATGACCTGGTGAATGCCGGGGCCAACTGGGTCGATAAAGAAGTGGTCAGGGACGGTCACCTGATCAGCAGCCGTCAGCCGGACGATATTCCGGCGTTCAACAAAGAGTTGATCGACGCGCTGTCGGCGTAATAGTCAAAACCGCCTTCGCGAGCAAGCTCGCTCCCACACTGGTCTTGTGTCAGTCACCAATTCCATGTGGGAGCGAGCCTACTCGCGAAGAGGCCATCAGCGTTTCATCGCTCATCAAACCCGACACAAGTCCCAACACGCTATACTCCCGCTCTTTTTTCCGGAGCGACGTCATGTCCCTGCCTAGCTTGCGCCTCAAAGCCAACGCCGACCGTCGCCTGCGCGCCGGTCACCTGTGGGTCTACAGCAACGAAATCGATGTAGCCGCCACCCCTCTGCACGGCTTTCAGGCCGGCGATCAAGCCATCCTCGAAGCCGCCGGCGGCAAGCCCCTGGGCGTCGTGGCGATGAGCCCGAACAACCTGATCTGCGCGCGTCTGCTGTCGCGCGACGTCAAGCTGTCGCTGGACAAATCCTTGCTGGTGCACCGTCTGAACGTTGCCCTGTCGCTGCGCGAGCGCCTCTTCGACAAGCCGTTCTACCGCCTGGTCTACGGCGATTCCGACCTGCTGCCAGGCCTGGTCGTCGACCGTTTCGGCGACATCCTGGTGGTGCAGATCGCCTCGGCGACCATGGAAGCACATAAGGAAGACGTGATCGCAGCGCTGACCCAAGTGCTCAAGCCGAGCGGCATCCTGTTCAAGAACGACTCCGCTGCCCGTGATGCCGAAGGCCTCAACCGTTACGTCGACACCGTGTTCGGTCTGGTGCCGGAGTGGGTTGCGCTGGAAGAGAACGGCGTGAAGTTCGAAGCCCCGGTCATCCAGGGTCAGAAAACCGGCTGGTTCTACGACCACCGCATGAACCGCGCACGTTTGGCGCCTTACGCAAAAGGCAAACGCGTGCTCGACCTCTATAGCTACATCGGTGGCTGGGGCGTGCAGGCTGCCGCTTTCGGCGCCAGCGAAGTGTTCTGCGTCGATGCTTCGGCTTTCGCCCTCGACGGCGTCGAGCGCAACGCAGCGCTGAACGGCTTCGCCGACAAGATGACCTGCATCGAAGGCGACGTTTTCGAAGCACTGAAAGAACTGAAAGCCAGCGAAGAGCGTTTCGACGTGATCGTTGCCGATCCGCCGGCGTTCATCAAACGCAAGAAAGACATGAAAAACGGCGAAGGCGCCTACCGTCGCCTGAACGAGCAAGCCATGCGCCTGCTCAACAAGGACGGCATCCTCGTCAGCGCTTCGTGCTCGATGCACCTGGCGGAAGACAGTCTGCAGAACATTCTGCTGACCAGCGCTCGTCACCTGGATCGCAACATCCAGTTGCTGGAGCGCGGCAGTCAGGGCCCGGATCACCCGGTGCACCCGGCGATTGATGAGACCCGCTACATCAAGAGCATCACCTGCCGCCTGCTGCCTAACAGCTGATAGGCGCATCGACGGGGAGCCCAACGGCTCCCCGTTTTACTGTGTACGCCGCCGATCCTCCGTCTTTTTAATTTTCGAGCCTTCTATTTCCCACACCGGCCTTCCGTTTGGAGTGCAGGAAATTTCCTTGCACCTTTTAATTATTTAAATTTTTCCCACAAGTTCTTTCCAGTCTAAAGATGCGTCCGACAAAATTACTGGAATATTCCTACTTAATATCCGCTTGCCAATAATCCATTACAAACTATTATTGAGTTGTCACCACGAGGTGGCACTTACCAAACATTGAACAAGGAGTTCACGTTATGAAAGTTATCTCTATGGAAGGCAACAAAATCGCAAACCTGGCTTTTCTGGTAGCGCCTAAAGCCCGCTAAGCAAGTCTAGACGCCGGAGTGTGCCGGCCATCCGGCGTCTTCCAGACCTTCAACCAGAGAACCCGTCAAATATGCACATCAATCCTCACTTATTCATTTTGCCGCGCACGCCTGCTCAAATTGTCTGGAACTATAAAGATCATATCCAACACGAACTTGATTACGACTATTCAAAACGTCTCGGCCAATTAATAAACAATCCCGACCTCTTCAATAGCGGCAACACTATAGACATACAGCTATTGAATGCGGGGATACTAACCGTTTCAAAAACCGACAATACAGAATGGGGTTGGGACGAACTGTCGAAGATCTATCACATCGGCACGCAAAACATTCCATGCAAACATATCCCGCAAAATATTCACGAGTGGACCAGAGAATATCTGGACCACTGCAACGAAGTATTGGCTGCACCTTTACCTCCAGCGCGACGCATGCTCGACAACGCCAGCACACGCATTGAACTGCCCACCCCTACAACGCCGGCTCACGACAACCTGACCCACGCCCTGACCCAACGCAAAACCTGCCGTTCCTTCACCGGAGCAGTCCTTTCACTCAACGATGTCAGCTCATTGCTGTACCTGTCCTTCGGCTACCTGCACGAACGCGACAGTTCTGCAGACGGCATTGCTGAAGGTCTCGCCGCGCGACGCAGCAGTCCCTCCGGGGGCGGGTTGAATGCTTGTGAGTGTTTTTTGCTGGCACAGAACATTGAGGGGCTGGAGCCCGGCGTTTATGCCTACCACCCTGCCGAACATGTCCTCACCCCTGTGAACCCCTGGCCGCAAGCTCCACTCGGTCAGTTGCTCGGCGGGCAGCATTTCATCAACAACCTGCCCCTCGGCCTGTTCATTACTGCCCGCTTCGACAAGTTGTGGTGGAAATACCAACATTCGCGTGCCTATCGCATGGCCTTCGTTGAGGCCGGTCATCTCTCGCAAACCTTCCAGTTGGTCGCCACCGCGCTAGGATTTAATACCTGGCTGACCGGGGCGTTCGCCGACGACCAGGTCGAATCCTTGCTCAAGATCGAAGGCAGCGCCGAGCAACCGCTGTTCTTTGTCGGTTGCGGTGAAAGCGATGGTCAGGCGATGTGCCAGGAAATGCTCGACCTGCTGCGCGAGGAGCAGTCATGAGCGCGACCACTGTCGAACAGGACGAGGCACCGGTTTCCTGGGCGCTACGCTTTACGCTCGCTGACTGGGACACCCGCGCCTCGGTGCGCAGCAGTCAGCACGACTATCTATTGCCCGATGATGTGCCGCAGCAGTTGCTGACCCGTTACTGGTTTCCCCCGGCCTTCCTGCCGTATCTGGCCCACCCGGCCATCGTCGCTGCAGGTCGGGAGGTCACCCACCGGCTGACAGCCAATCATCTGGTGCACTTTCTCGACTACACAACGCTGCTCGAACATCGCATCGTCAACCGTGCCGTCGAGGTGATTGTCCACGGCGAGCTGCCGGCCTTCGTGCCTGAGCGAATGAAAACCGGCGCGCTCCAGCTCTACACCGACGAGGGCTACCATGCCCTGTTCTCGCATCGCCTCGCGCAGCAGATCGCCAGCCTGTACGGGTTTGCCGACCGCCCGCAGATGCCGCTGCGCATCAGTCGATTGAATGCCCTGATCGCCCGCACTCCCGAACACAACCGCGCGCTGGCCTGGTTTCTGCTTGGCTTCGTTTCGGAAACCATCATTGCCCGCGAGCTGCTCGATGTCTGTCGCGACAGTCTGGTGTCCAGCGTGAATGACATGCTGCGCGATCACCTGACCGACGAGGCCCGCCACAGCCGTTATTTCGCTGAAGTGTTCCATTACCTGTGGCTGACCCTGAACACGCGTCAACGCACCTTCGCGGCCCGAACGCTGCTGCACGTCATCGATATTTTCTTTGAGGTCGATGAACGCTGGCTGCGGCAGAGTTTGCGCAGTAATGGCATCGCCGAAAACACCATTGAAGACATCCTCGGCAGCCTGACTCAACTGGAAGCGAAGCGTCTGCGCGCCAAAACAGGGGCGGTCGCCACCCTTGATGCACTGAAAAAGGCTGGTTTCTTCGCCTTGTCCACTAACCGCAAACTGTTTGTTAAGGCAGGACTGATCGATGAATGAAGGAACACCAGTAGTCTCCCCCCGGCAACGACGCGGCGCTGTCAGCCTGGTAATGGCCATGATCCTGCTCGGGGTGTTTCCGCTGGATGTCCTGCTGCCGTCGTTCCCGGCCCTGGCCGCGCACTTTCGCAGCAGCCCGGCGGATATCGCGCTGTCGATCAGCCTGTTTGCGGTCGGCATCGCCTTCGCGCAATTACTGATCGGCCCCCTGTCGGATGTGATCGGACGCAAAGGGCTGCTGCTCGCCGGTATGGCGGTGTCATTGCTCGGTGCGCTCGGTTGCACGGTGTCCAGCGATTACACGCTATTTCTGTTCTTTCGGCTGGTGCAGGCACTGGGCTGCGGCTGCTTCGTTCTCTCTCAGGCGCTGGTGCAGGATCTGTTCGAAGGCGAAGAACGTGATCGCCTGCGCATTTTGATGGTCACCGCGACGGGGGTTTTCATTTCGCTGTCACCCTTGGCCGGCACCGTTCTGCAAGCCAGTCTCGGCTGGCGCGGCAGCTTCTGGTTGTTCGCCGCACTGGCAGCGGCGGTGCTGATCAAGGCTTGGCTGTTTCTGGACAACGGGCGTGCTCAGGCCAGCGGCAGTCCCGTGCAGTTCCTCAAGGCATATCGACGGGTGCTGGGGGATCGCGACTTCGTTGGCCTTTGGCTGATTTCGGCCTTCGCCTTCGCCTGCCACTTTTCCTTCATCGTGATTTCGCCGCTGATCTTCATGGATCAACTGCAGCTGTCGGCTTACGACTTCTCTTTGATCCTGCTGATCTATGGCGCGGCCTACGTCATGGGTGGCATTGTCGCCACCGTGCTCAGCCGGCGGATCACGCCTGGCCAGCAGATCATTACCGGACTGAGCCTGATCCTCCTGTCGGGGCTGGTCATGCTAACGCTATCGGCCAATTTCGAACTGTCAGCCATCACCGTGCTGATTCCGATGCTGATCTGCACCGCCGGCACCACCATCGCTCGCCCGGCTGCCACCTCCCGGGCCATGGGCCTTTTTGCGGACATGGCCGGCACATCGGCCTCGGCGGGCAGCACAATCATCTTTATCTGCGGCGGATTGATCAGCGCAGTGATCAGCCTCAGCGCGGCCAATCTGCAGTCAACGCTGGGTTACTGTTTTGTGTTGCTCAGCGGCGTGGCGCTGGTGCTCAACAGCCGCATCAGCTTGCGTGGCAGAAACCTGGAGGCGGCCATCGTCCTGCGGCCAGGAGCCGATTGACGCTGCCGGTCGTCATCCCACAGACACCGTCGGCACTGGAACAACGCTTTGCGCCATTCCCTCCAGACGCCAGCGGTGTAGAATCGGCAGATTCATCGCCATTCATCCCCGGCGGGTTTATGAGCTCAGGCTGAGACCAGCGGCGATCCCGCAACGTCATCGGCAACTTCCGGACACACGGCCATTTCTGAGTGTTCCAGACGTCAATAGAAGCTCACTCCCATTTAGTACCTGATTAGCCGCCCGGAGTGCTCCATGCCAGATTACCGCTCGAAAACATCCACCCACGGCCGCAACATGGCCGGCGCCCGCGCACTGTGGCGCGCCACGGGGATGAAAGATGACGACTTCAAAAAGCCGATCATCGCCATTGCCAACTCGTTCACCCAGTTCGTTCCGGGCCACGTGCACCTGAAGGATCTGGGCCAACTGGTCGCCCGTGAAATCGAACGCGCCGGTGGCGTGGCGAAAGAATTCAACACCATCGCCGTCGATGACGGCATCGCCATGGGTCACGACGGCATGCTGTATTCGCTGCCGAGCCGCGAGATCATCGCCGACTCCGTCGAATACATGGTCAACGCCCACTGCGCCGACGCCATCGTCTGCATCTCCAACTGCGACAAGATCACCCCGGGCATGTTGATGGCTGCCTTGCGCCTGAACATTCCGGTGATCTTCGTTTCCGGCGGCCCGATGGAAGCCGGCAAGACCAAACTCGCTTCCCACGGCCTCGACCTCGTCGACGCCATGGTGATCGCCGCCGACGAAAGCGCTTCTGACGAGAAAGTCGCTGAGTACGAGCGCAGCGCCTGCCCGACCTGCGGTTCGTGCTCCGGCATGTTCACCGCCAACTCGATGAACTGCCTGACCGAGGCACTGGGTCTGGCATTGCCGGGCAACGGTTCGACCCTCGCCACCCACAGCGACCGCGAACAACTATTCCTGCAAGCTGGCCGTACCATCGTCGAACTGTGCAAGCGTTACTACGGCGAGAACGACGACTCGGTATTGCCGCGCAACATCGCCAACTTTAAGGCGTTCGAGAACGCGATGATGCTCGACATCGCCATGGGCGGATCGACCAACACGATCCTGCACTTGCTTGCCGCTGCCCAGGAAGCCGAGATCGATTTCGACCTGCGCGACATCGATCGTCTCTCGCGCACCGTTCCGCAGCTGTGCAAAGTGGCGCCGAACATCCAGAAGTACCACATGGAAGACGTGCACCGCGCCGGCGGCATCTTCAGCATCCTCGGTTCGCTGGCCCGTGGCGGTCTGCTGCACACCGACCTGCCGACCGTGCACAGCCGCAGCATGGAAGAAGCCATCGCCAAGTGGGACATCACCCAGACCACCGATGAAGCAGTGCATCACTTCTTCAAGGCCGGTCCTGCCGGTATCCCGACGCAGACCGCATTCAGCCAGTCGACTCGTTGGGAAACCCTGGATGACGACCGCGAAAACGGTTGTATCCGCAGCTTCGAACACGCCTATTCGCAGGAAGGTGGTCTGGCTGTGCTGTACGGCAACATCGCCCTCGACGGCTGTGTGGTGAAAACCGCCGGTGTCGACGAATCGATCCACGTCTTCGAAGGCAACGCGAAGATCTTCGAAAGCCAGGACAGCGCGGTGCGCGGCATCCTCGCTGACGAAGTGAAGGCTGGCGACATCGTGATCATTCGCTACGAAGGCCCGAAAGGCGGCCCGGGCATGCAGGAAATGCTCTACCCGACGTCGTACCTGAAATCCAAAGGCCTGGGCAAAGCCTGCGCCTTGCTGACTGACGGCCGCTTCTCCGGCGGTACGTCGGGTTTGTCCATCGGCCACGCTTCGCCTGAGGCTGCGGCCGGCGGCGCGATCGGTCTGGTGCAGGACGGCGACAAAGTGCTGATCGACATTCCGAACCGCTCGATCAACCTGTTGGTCAGCGATGAAGAACTGGCGGCACGCCGCGCCGAGCAGGACAAGAAAGGCTGGAAACCGGTCGAGATCCGTCCACGCAAAGTGACCACCGCCCTTAAGGCTTATGCCCTGCTGGCGACCAGCGCCGACAAAGGTGCTGTGCGTAACAAAGCGATGCTCGACGGGATCTGAAAAAGCTCAAAGCGGCGAGCTGCAAGCGGCAAGAAAGAGCAACGTGGCTCTTGCTTGCAGCTTGCGGCTCGCAGCTATCAGCTGCTTTTACTGGATTTCTTCAGGCTTGACGATCACCCAATTCTTGTCCGCCGTCACCGGTAACCCTTCCTTCGCCTGCGCCGCTGCATGCTTGGCCATCATGCCGTTCAACTGCGTCATGTACTTGTCCTTGCGGTTGATCCACAAGTGAATCCCGCCCTTGGCCACGTCAACATCGTGGAACAGCATGTAACCGTCGCTGGTCGGGGTATCGCCACCGACCAATACCGGTTTTTTCCATTCATCGATGTAGGTCAGGATCGCCGCGTGTTTACCGGCCATCCAGGTTGCCGGAGTCCACAGATAGGGCGTCAGCTCCAAACCCAGGTTGGCCTTCTCGTCATATTTTCCGGCGGTGATCTGCTTGCGCGCGGTGGTCAGTTCATTGGTCTCGCGGTTCTTCAGCAGCGTGGTCACGCCGATGACGTTCTGCGGTTTAACGTTGTAGCCGTACTTCGGATCCGCCGCGACCATGCGCACCAGTTCTTCAGAGGCGGCGGTCATCACGTAGACCTCGATGCCGTTCTCCATCAGCTTGTTGTACAGCTCTTGCTGGCCGGTGAAGATCTTCGGCGGATTGACGTCGAGCTTTTTCACCACATCGCCTTCGTAATAAGTCGCCGGCAACGGTTTGCCCGATGCCATCAGCTCATCGACGTAGCCCTTGAGTTCTTTGAGGGTGAAGCCGGAGAACACTTGCGCCACCCACGGGTAGCAAACCATGTCGTCGACTTCGCAGAGGCGATAGTAGTAACTGAACAGGCTTTCCTTATGGTCGGCGGTGTCCTTGAACGGCATCAGCTTCAGAGAGGGGTCGAGCTTGTCGCGGGTGATCAGGCCCTTGTTTTCCATGAACGGCAACAAGGACTCTTCGAGGTCGTAGCGGTAACTGGTGTTGTCCATGTCGAACACCGCGTAGTTACCTTTGTTGGCGTTGGCGGCGATCATCGCATCCAGCGCTTTGGCCTGATCGACGGGCCAGTGTTTCAGGTCGGTGGCGAACGCCTGAGTTGCCAGGCCCATGCCCACCGTCAGTGCGACAGCCAGAAATTTCGGTGCGAACTTCATAAGCCTCTTCTCCCTGATTCAAAGAGATCGACGCTAACAAATAAGTGTGACAGTCCCCGTCTGTCAGCGACCGCCCACGTCCCTGTTTGCGTCAAACGCATTGCCGAGAGCGACACTGGCTTATTCCAAAAACGACGGACACCCTGCGATTTCGGTATTAAATCATTGCAAATCAAACTGTTAGGCTTGCCGGTTCGCAGTTGCCCAAGAATGCGACTGGCACAAGTCTTATCGGAGTTTTCATGAATCTGCCGCTGATCCTCAATCTGCTGGTGTTCCTCGCCCTGCTCTTCGGTCTGGCGCAAACCCGCCACACCACGTGGAGCCTGGCGAAAAAAGTTCTGCTCGCCCTCGCGCTCGGCGTAGCTTTCGGCGTCGCCCTGCACACCGTTTACGGTGCCGGCAACCCGGTGCTGAAGGCCTCGATCGGCTGGTTCGATCTGGTCGGCAACGGCTACGTGCAGTTGCTGCAAATGATCGTCATCCCGCTGGTGTTCGCTTCGATCCTCAGCGCTGTGGCGCGTCTGCACAACGCCTCGTCGCTGGGCAAGATCAGCTTCCTGACCATCGGCACGCTGCTGTTCACCACCGCGATTGCGGCGCTGATCGGCATCGGCCTGACCAATCTGTTTGGCCTCACCGCCGAAGGTTTGGTCGCCGGCACCCAGGAAATGGCGCGTCTGCAAACCATTCAGACCGACTATGCCGGCAAGGTCGCCGACCTGAATGTGCCGCAACTGCTGCTGTCGTTCATCCCGCAAAACCCGTTCGCTGACCTGGCGCGGGCCAAGCCGACTTCAATCATCAGCGTGGTGATTTTCGCCGCGTTCCTCGGGGTTGCTGCGCTGCAATTGCTCAAGGATGACGTCGAGAAAGGTCAGAAAGTGATCAACGCCATCGACACCCTGCAAGCCTGGGTGATGCGTCTGGTGCGTCTGGTGATGAAGCTGACCCCATACGGCGTATTGGCGCTGATGACCAAAGTGGTCGCCGGTTCCAACCTGCAGGACATCATCAAGCTCGGCAGTTTCGTCGTGGTCTCGTACCTCGGTCTGGGCCTGATGTTTGTCGTGCACGGTTTGCTGGTGTCGGCGGCCGGGATCAACCCGCTGCGTTTCTTCCGCAAGATCTGGCCGGTGCTGACGTTCGCGTTCACCAGCCGTTCCAGTGCGGCGAGCATTCCGCTGAGCATTGAAGCGCAGACCCGTCGCCTAGGGATTCCGCAATCGGTGGCGAGTTTTGCTGCGTCGTTCGGTGCGACGATTGGCCAGAACGGTTGCGCCGGTTTGTACCCGGCGATGTTGGCAGTGATGGTTGCGCCGACCGTGGGCATCAACCCGCTGGACCCGCTGTGGATCGCGACGCTGGTGGCGATTGTGACGCTGAGTTCGGCGGGCGTGGCCGGTGTCGGTGGCGGCGCGACGTTCGCGGCGCTGATCGTGCTGCCGGCGATGGGTTTGCCGGTGTCACTGGTGGCGTTGCTGATTTCGGTGGAGCCGCTGATTGATATGGGCCGTACCGCGTTGAACGTGAGTGGTTCGATCACCGCTGGCGCGATTACCAGTCAGGTAATGCAGCAGACGGACAAAGAGTTGCTGGATGCGGATGAGCATGCGGAGTTGGCTCAGGCCTAAGCTCTTCTTTGCCTGATCCGGCCTCTTCGCGAGCAGGCTCGCTCCCACATTGGAATGCGTTTCCCCTGTAGGAGTGAGCCGGCTCCGGGCGGCGTTCCGACGATGCTTCTTAGGCTTTTTCCCAGACTTCAAAGTTGTACGCCGGCTTATCTTCAACCGCCGGGTTTTCAACGTTGGAAACCAGTTTCCACTGGTGCAAATCAAACTCCGGAAACCACGCATCCCCTTCCGGGCTCAACGCCACGCGAGTCAGATACAGACGATCCGCCTGCGCCAGCCCTTGCGCGTACAACTGCGCGCCGCCAATCAGCATCAGCTCATCGACGCCCTGTTCCTTCGCCCATTCCTCGGCGCGAACCACCGCGGCTTCCAGCGACGGATAAACTTCCGCGCCTTCCAAGACCAGATCGGCCTGACGGCTGACCACGATGTTCAAGCGCCCCGGCAATGGTCGACCGAGCGAATCCCAGGTCTTGCGACCCATGATGATCGGCTTGCCCAAGGTCGTGGCCTTGAAGTATTTGAAGTCCCCCGGCAGGTGCCAGGGCATGCTGTTGTCGACGCCGATCACGCGGTTTTCACCGAGGGCTGCGATCAGGCTGAGGGGGAGTGATTTAGTCATGCCGGCGAGGATACCAGAGCCGTGCTTACCCCGATAAGCGCCACAGCGGTTATGCTCAGCGCTCAATTGAGCGACGGAATGGCGCGTGACTGAACTGACTCCACTGCAAAACCTCTGGCTCACCGAGACCGTGCGCCTGCGCGAAGAACACGCAGGCCCGCTGGAAGATCTGGAAGCCAATCGACTGGCGCGCGTGGCCGGCGGCGATCTGCCGAGCCGCATTCAACGCCGGGCGTTATGGCTGGCCGAACGTGACGGGCTGACGGCGGCACTGAAACACTGGCTGCAAGGCGCGCGTCTGGCGCTGGTGTTGCTGATGATCTTCGCGGTCCTGAGCGGCGCCGGTCTGGCCTTCGCTGCGCTGGGGCAAGCCCCTGTCAATGTGTTCTGGGCCTTGGGCAGCCTGCTCGGGCTGAACCTGATTCTGCTGCTGAGCTGGCTGCTGGGATTGATCTTTGCCGGCGAACACGGCGCCACCCTCGGTCGATTTTGGCTGTGGCTTAGCGAAAAAATGGCCCGCGACGCCAAAGCCGCGCAACTGGCACCCGCCCTGCTACTGATGCTGCAACGCAAGAAACTCAATCGATGGGCGCTCGGTACGCTGGTCAACGGTTTGTGGTTGCTGGCGATGTTCAGCGCTCTGATCCTGCTGCTGACGTTGATGGCGACCCGGCGCTACGGCTTCGTCTGGGAAACCACGATTCTCAGCGCCGACACCTTTATCCACGTCACCCATGCCCTCGGTTATCTGCCGTCGCTGCTCGGCTTCAATGTGCCAACGGTGGAGATGATCCGCGCCAGCGGCGACGCTGCGCTCGACATCGAAAGCGCTCGTCAGGCCTGGGCGACCTGGCTGGTTGGGGTGTTGGTGGTGTACGGCGTGCTGCCGCGACTGCTGCTGACGCTGTTGTGTTTCTGGCGCTGGAACAGCGGCAAAGCCGCGCTGCGTCTGGACTTGAATCTGCCCGGCTACGCGCAATTGCGGGAACGTTTGATGCCGACCAGCGAACGCCTCGGCGTCAATGATCCGGAGCCTGCACAAATGCATCGTGTCGAAAGCGGTGTCGGCGAACTGGTTAGCGAAGGCGCATTGCTGGTCGCTATCGAACTCGACGAAAAGCGCCCATGGCCGCCCGCGCTGCCGAAAAATGTCAGCAACGCCGGCATCCTCGACAGCCGCGAATCGCGCCATAAACTTCTCGAACAACTCAGTCGCTTCCCTCCGGCACGTCTGGCGATTGCCTGCGACCCACGGCGCTCGCCGGATCGCGGCAGCCTCGCCTTGATCGCCGAACTGGCGCGCAGTGCGGGCGAGACTCGCGTCTGGCTGCTGCAAGCACCGCCCGGTGAAGCACTGGATGCCGAGCGCCTCGGCGACTGGCACGTTGCGCTGCAACAGCTTGATCTGAAGTTCGCCGATTGCGCGCCGTTGAACTGGCTGGAGACGGGTCATGACTGATGCCTGGAAAGCGCCGCTGAAACTCGCGGTGGTCGGCCACACCAACGTCGGCAAAACCTCGCTGCTGCGCACGCTGACCCGCGATGTCGGCTTCGGCGAAGTCTCCCATCGCCCGAGCACCACGCGGCATGTCGAAGGCGCGCGTTTGTCGGTGGACGGCGAGCCGTTGCTAGACCTCTACGACACGCCCGGCCTGGAAGACGCCATCGCCCTGCTGGATTTTCTCGAACGTCTGGAACGCCCCGGCGAACGCCTCGATGGTCCGGCGCGACTGGCGCGGTTTCTCGACGGCAGCGAGGCGCGCCAGCGCTTTGAGCAAGAAGCCAAAGTGCTGCGACAACTGCTCGCCTCCGACGCCGGTTTGTATGTGATCGACGCCCGCGAACCAGTGTTGGCAAAGTACCGCGATGAACTGGAAGTGCTCGCCAGTTGCGGCAAACCGCTGCTGCCGGTGTTGAATTTTGTCAGCAGCGCCAACCATCGCGAACCGGATTGGCGGGAGGCGTTGGCGCGGCTCGGGCTGCATGCGCTGGTGCGCTTCGACAGCGTGGCGCCGCCCGAGGATGGCGAGCGGCGGCTGTATGAAAGCCTTGCGCTGCTGCTGGAAAACGCTCGTCCGCAACTGGAACGGTTGATTGCCGATCAACAGGCTCAACGCCTGGCGCGTCAGCAAAGTGCGGCGCGATTGATTGCTGAATTGTTGATCGATTGTGCCGCGTGCCGGCGCAGTGTGGTCAGCGAAGCCGCGCAGGAACAGCAAGCCATCAGCGAATTGCGCAAGGCTGTGCGTCAGCGCGAGCAGAAGTGTGTTGAGGCGTTGCTCAAGCTGTATGCGTTTCGCCCGCAGGATGCGGCGGCAAGTGATTTGCCGTTGCTCGATGGGCGTTGGGGCGATGATTTGTTCAACCCGGAAACCTTGAAGCAACTCGGTGTGCGCGTCGGCGGTGGGATTGCTGCGGGGGCGGCCGCTGGGGCTGGTGTGGACTTGCTGGTTGGCGGGATTACGCTTGGCGCGGCGGCATTGGCGGGTGCGATTGCCGGTGGTGCCCTGCAGACCGCGCGCAGTTATGGCAGTCGCTTGCTGGGCAAGATCAAAGGCCAGCGCGAACTGACCGTGGATGATGGGGTGTTGCGGCTGTTGGCGTTGCGCCAGCGGCAGTTGGTGTTGGCGCTGGATCAGCGTGGGCATGCGGCGATGGATGCGGTCCAGGTGGCGACCCCGCAGGATAAAACCTGGCGTGAGGGCAAGTTGCCTGAGGAGCTGAACAAGGCGCGGGCGCATCCGCAGTGGTCGTCGTTGAATCCGCAGGCGAAGTTGAATCAGGCGGAAAGGCAGGAGCAGATTGAGGCGTTGGTTGATCGGGTGCTTGAGCTCTAGATCGCTACCCCCTCACCCCAGCCCTCCCGAAACGTCGGACCGCCCCCAAGGGGTAGAGGGGGAAGGGAGCAGATCTCCAGGCTTTTCAAAACCTGAGTTCGGCTGGATATTTCAGGTCGATGTATCACCTGAGAACAACACCGTAGGCTCCCTCTCCCTCCGGGAGAGGGCTGGGCGCGCGGCGATCCGATGAGGGTTGCAATCACCCGGCCGACAACAAAACCTCAGCCTTGCGCTTGAGAACCGCCAAATCCATCACCGGCACCGCCCTCTCCTTGGCCAATTCATCCCACTGCCTCATCCGCAGGCTGACGGCACACAACGGATCCCGCTCAAACCCATCAGCCTCAGCCTCGCTCATCACCCCACCCTGATACTCCAGCGTCCGCCGACTCGCCTCACTCAACCGCTCGAAATACCCCGGCTCACGCAACGTCAGATACCGCTTGGCCTGCACGTGATATTCCACCAGCCGCGCCATCCGCTCGCTGAAACCGGCCTCACGCAAATAATCCGCGCCCAGCCGTTCATGGCTGACCACGCCATACCCGCCCATGTTCTCCGCGCCTTCGGCACACAAATGTCCGATGTCATGGAAGAACGCCGCCAGCACCACTTCATCATCAAAACCCTCGGCCATCGCCAGTTCAGCAGCCTGGGACATGTGCTCGATCTGCGACACCGGTTCGCCGATGTAATCACTGGTGCCGAAGCGTTCATACAACCCGAACACGCGGGCAATCACTCGCTCGTGACTTGTCATCAAATCTCCTCCAGCAACTGCGCAATGTTGCGCTCGGCCATCGCCGGGCCGACGCTCATGCCGACGCCGGTGTGCATCAGCGCCACGCTCAACCCTGCTGCCGGACGCAAAAACGAAAACGGCCCAGGCCCCCGGGAACCATAGACGCCCTGCCAGCGCTCGACCACTTGCACCTTGCAGCCCAGCGTTTGCTCGGCGAGTTCGAGCATCCAGTCATCGACCTGCTCGGCGTTGAACGGAGAAGGGTCGCTGCCGTAGTGGTGCGAGTCGCCGATGATCAGTTCGCCGTACGGCGTCGGGCTGATCAGCAGGTGGATGCCGTTGTCGTGCAGGTGCGGTTGTTCACGGAGGATCTGCGCCTGCACCGCCGCCGCTTCCGGCAGATCGGCGAAGGCGCCGTAGTGCACGCAACTCAGGCCAGTGAGCAAGGCGTGTTGCAGATTCAGATTGATCTGCGGTTTGGCTCGAAGCATTTGCAGGCGGCAGATTTGCGGGTCGAGCGCAGCGATTGGCTCGGCGAGCAGGGTCTGATAATCGTGGCCGGAACAGACGATGATCTGCTTGGCGGTAAAGCTGCCGGCGGTGCTGTGCAGGCACCCTGGTTCGATGTCGCGCACCAGCGTGGAGAAGTGAAACTCGACGCCGAGGTCGCGACGCAGGTAATCGATAAGCGCCGGGATCGCTTCGCGCGAGTACAGCTGTTGATCGTCGATGCCGTGGAGGGCGGCGCGGTGGTGGCTGAACTGGCCGTTGTACAGATCGCGCAACGCAGCGCCGCGCAGCAGGTCGACGTTGTAGCCATGTTCAATGGCGCGGCCGGTGCAGAACGTTTCGAGCAGATGTTCTTCGGCTTCGGTGCGGGCGAACAAATAGGAGCCGTTGCGTTTGATTTGCAGGCCGGCGAGTTGCGCCCAGTCGCCCCAGATTTCGCGGCTGGCCTTGGCCAGTTCGAGCATGGGGCCGGGGGGTTGGCCGGTGACCAAGGCCTGACCGAAGTTGCGCACCGAGGCGCCGAGGGGCGTGGCGGTGCGTTCGAAAACGGCGACTTTGAGGCCGCGTTTGGCGGCGGCGTAGGCGTGGGACAGGCCGAGGATGCCGGCGCCGACGATGAGCAGGTCTTTGTGTTGTGTCATGAAGCTACCTCAATGATCGTTCCCACGCTCCGCGTGGGAATGCAGCCAAGGACGCTCTGCGTCCATAGTGACGCGGAGCGTCACGGGATTCATTCCCACGCGGAGCGTGGGAACGATCAGCAGAGCGTGGGAACGATCGGCAAAGGTTACTTGGCAGCCACTTTCTCGGACTTGCCGTCATAACGCTTGCGCCACTCAGTCAGGATCTCGTCGCGATTCTTCGAAGCCCAGGCAAAGTCGTTCTTGATCAGACGCTGCTCGTAATCCGCCGGCAATTCGGTCTGCGGCTTGGCAATCCCCGGCTGGGCGAGGACAGCGAAGTTCTCCTTGTACAGATCCATCGCCTCAGCACTCGCCGAGAAGTCCGCCAGTTTCTTCGCCGCTTCTTCATGCGGCGTACCTTTGATCACGGCTGTCGCTTCGATCTCCCAGCCCAGACCTTCCTTCGGCAGGATGATGTCCAGCGGCGCGCCCTGACGCTTCAGCTGTACGGCCGGGTATTCAAAGGAAATCCCGATCGGAAACTCACCCGCCGCCGCCAGTTTGCAAGGCTTGGAACCGGAGTGAACGTACTGACCAATGTTCTGATGCAGACCGTCCATGTAGGCCCAGCCCTGCTTCTCGCCGAAGGTTTGCAGCCATGCGCTGACGTCGAGGAAGCCAGTGCCGGACGACGCCGGATTGGGCATAACGATCTTGCCTTTGTACTCAGGCTTGGTCAGATCCTGCCAGCTTACTGGCTTGCTCAGACCCTGCTTCTCGGCTTCGACGGTGTTGAAGCAAATGGTCGCGGCCCAGACGTCCATGCCGACCCAGGCTGGCGGGTTGGCGGCGTCGCGGTAGTTCGCGCCGATCTTGCCGAGGTCCTTCGGCGCATAGCTTTGCAGCATGCCTTGCTGATCGAGGATCGCCAGACTGGAAGCGGCGAGGCCCCACACCGCATCAGCCTGCGGGCGAGCCTTCTCGGCAAGCAGTTTGGCGGTGATGATCCCGGTGGAATCGCGCACCCATTTGATCTCGACGTCCGGGTTGGCCTTTTCGAACGCTTCTTTATAGGACTTCAGTTGCTCGGCTTCGAGGGCGGTGTACACCGTCAACTCGGTTTTTGCCGCAAAGGCATTCAGGCTGAAAGTAGCGAGCACAGCAGCGGCCAGGGCCATAGGCTTGAACATGATCGTTTTCCTGTAGGTGAGTTGAATCAGTGACCGGGCGCGGTTTGCCGCCAGGCTTGAGAACGGCGCAGCAAGCCGCGCGACGCCCACGCCAGCAGCAAGGACACGCCCGCCGAGGTGAACAGAATCAGGGTCGACATCGCCGCCGCGCCGCCGACGTTGCCGGCGTCATCCATGTTCAGCACCGCGACTGCCGCGAGGATGGTGTCGGGGCTGTAGAGGAAGATCGCGGCGGACACGGTGGTCATCGCCGAGACGAACAGGTAGCGCACGATGTCCAGCAGCGCCGGCAGGCAGATCGGCACGGTGACGCGCAGGTAGTGGCGGTACAGCGGCGCCTTCAGCGACAGCGCAGCGGCTTCGAACTCGGCGTCGAGTTGGCGCAATGCGGTGGTCGCGGTCATTTGTGCGGTGGTCAGGTAGTGCGCGATGGTGCAGACGATCAACAGCGTCATCGTCCCGTAGAGCACGTGCAGCGGGTTACCCGTGAGGTTGAAGAAGAAGACATAACCCAGACCGAGCACCAGACCCGGCACCGCCATCGGCACAAAACTGAGCATGCGCAACGCCAGATTGAGGCCGCGCTGCTCGCGGGTTTTCTCCATCAGGTAAGCGCCGGTAAAAATCAGCACGCTGCCGATCAACGCCGTGCCCACGGCCATCTTCAAACTGTTGCTGTAAGCCAGCCAGCCACCGCCGGCGGTTTCGTTGAACTGATAGTGGTTGAGCGACAGCGACAGGTTGTACGGCCAGAACTTCACCAGCGACGAGAACACCGCCATGCCGAACACCAGAATCAATGCCGCACTGATCAACAAGACAATCACCAGATAGCAGCCATCGCGCAGCTTCGACGGCGCGGGTTTGAATACCTGCGCCCGACCGCTCATGGAGTCACCGTGACGGCGACGCAGCCAGGCATCGACGCCGAAGCTGAACAGCGCAGGCAGCAACAGCACCATGCCGATCAAGGCGCCGCGACCGAATTGCTGCTGGCCAACCACAGCTTTGTAGGCTTCCAGCGCCAGCACTTGGTAGTCGCCACCGACCACCACCGGCACGCCGAAATCGGTGATGGTCAGGGTGAACACCAGACAGAACGCGGCGAACACAGCCTGCCGCGTCGCCGGCCAGGTAATGCTGCGAAACGCCTTGGCCGGACTGGCACCCATGCTCGACGCGGCATCGAACAGCCGCGCATCGGCCAGCGACAACGCCGAGAGCAAAATCATCAGCGCATGCGGGAAGGTGTAAATCACCTCGCCCAACACAATCCCCCAGAAGCCATAGATGTTGTCCGACAGCAGCCCGCGCAACATGCCCTGGTTGCCGAACAGATAAACCAGCGCAATGCCCGGCAGCATCGACGGCGCCATCAGCGGCAACAACGAAATCCCGCGCCAGATGCCCTTCGCCGGAATCATTGTGCGTTGCAGCGCGTAGGCAAACAGGTAGGCCAGCGGTACGACGATGGCCGCAACGCTGAGGGACACTTTCAGGCTGTTGCCGAGCAGCCAGTGGAAATTCTCGCTGCTCACAAGCTCTTTCGCCGCGAGCCAGCCACCGCCCTGCCCGGCTTCACTGCTGAAGCCGCGCCAGAAGATCGCCAGCAACGGCAGCAACACCGCGATACCAAGCAGCACCAGCAAGAGGACTTTGCCGCCGACAACAAAAATGCGGTCGCCAATCTCGGCTCTTGAGGACTGGCGCACCTGCTTGTGCGGTAGCGGCAGCGCGAGGTTGCTGTTCATCAGGCAAACACCTGCAGGCTGCGCGGCGGCAAGGCGACCATGATCTGCTGGGCGCCGAGGCGCGGCATGGCTTCCGGGGCGAGTTCGGCGAGCAGCGCGTGGCCCGGCAGTTGATCGAGTTCGAAGCTCATGCGGCAGCGGTTGCCGAGGAAGGTGATCTCGCGGACTTTGGCCGGGAACAGGTTCTCTTCGTGCACCGGCGGATTGACGTTGATCGCTTCCGGACGGCAGAACAAACGGCCCGACGCACGCTGAACGCTGCCGTCGCTGAGGCGCAGGTTCATTCCGCCAACTTGTGCATGGCTGTCACTGCTGCGCTGGAATGGGAGCCAGTTGCCCTGGCCGACAAACTCGGCCACGAACGGCGTGGCCGGGCGGTTGTAGATTTCCTGCGGGGTGGCGTACTGCTCGACGCGACCGTTGTTCATCACCGCGATGCGGTCGGCCATCAACATGGCTTCGTCCTGATTGTGCGTGACCATCAGGGTGGTGATGCCGAGGTTGCGTTGCAGTTGGCGCAGTTCGGTGCACAGATGCTCGCGGACGCGGGCGTCGAGGGCGGACATCGGTTCGTCGAGCAATAGCAGAGATGGTGCCGGTGCAAGAGCGCGGGCCAGCGCGACGCGCTGTTGCTGGCCGCCGGACAATTGTCCGGGATACTTTTTCTCGCTGCCAATGAGGCCGACCAGTTCCAGCATCTGCCCGACGCGGCGGCGCACTTCGTCGCGACCACTGCCGGCGAGGCCGTAGGCGATGTTCGCTTCGACGGTCAGGTTGGGAAACAGCGCGTAGGACTGGAACAAAATCCCGTAGTCGCGGGCTTGCGGGGCGAGGTGCGAGACGTCGCGATCACCGAGGTACAACTCGCCGCTGTCCTGTTTCTCCAGACCGGCGATGCAGCGCAGCAACGTGGTCTTGCCGCAGCCCGACGGGCCGAGCAGGCACACCAGCTCACCGGCGGCGACGTCGAGGGACACATTATCCAGTGCGGTGAACGCGCCGAAGCGTTTCTGCACGCCGCGCACTTTCATCGGCGCACCGGGGTTGGTCAGGGCAGTTGCGATGGCAGGATTCATGGACAGACCTCATCAAGCAGATGGGGCCAATCCTAGAGTTGTAATGCGTCCGTCATGTGGCAACGAGGCAAAAACCGCCGATAGTGGTATTCGGGGATTTTGGTTCACTACCGATCGTTCCCACGCTCTGCGTGGGAATGCCTCATCGGACGCTCCGCGTTCGGCTCTTGGGACGCAGAGCGTCCCGGGCTGCATTCCCACGCGGAGCGTGGGAACGATCATTACGCAGGGGACATTTCCTGCGCCAACCCAAGGAACGCCGCCGGCAACCGCGCGCCCTTGCGCTCTTTCAGGCAATACAGATACTCAGGAATCTGCGGCGCATTCTCGATCGTCAGCACGCGCAATTGCGGATCATGCGGCACTTCCTGCCGGGCAATGATGCTAATGCCGATATTGCGCAGCACCGCCTCACGGATCGACTCGCGGCTGCCAATCTCTAGCAGTGGCCCGAAGCTCACCCCGGCAGTCGCCAACAACTCTTCGGTCAGCCGCCGCGTGGTCGAACCGGACTCACGCATCAACAACGTATGCCCGGCCAGCGCGCTCAACGACACGTGCTCCTGCACAGCTAGCGGATGATTGCGATGCACCGCCAGCACCAGCGGATCAGTCCCGAGCACCCGACGAATCAACCGCGCGTCATCGAGCAATTGCGACGACGCGGCGATGTCCACCCGGTAATCCTCCAGCGCTTCCAAGACCTGCTGCGAATTGCCGATTTCCACCGACACTTCCACTTGCGGCAAACGCTCGCGAAAGGTTTTCACCAGATCGAGGATGTAATACGGCGCCGTCGCGGCAATGCGCAAAGTGCCCTGAACCTGACCGCTGTTGCGCAGGAAAAACTCGATGTCCGCCTCTTGCTGCAACAGCGTCTTGACCATCGGCAGCAACCGCGCGCCTTCGTCGCTGACGCTCAGGCGTCGACCGCCACGGTAGAACAGCTCCACCGAATACTGACTTTCCAGATTGCGGATCTGGGTGGTCACGGTCGGTTGGCTGAGGCCGAGCTTTTTCGCCGCCAGCGTGATGCTGCCCAGGCGGGCGACCATGTAAAACGCTTTCAGCTCGGCACTCAGCACAACCTTTCCTCACTCTATTTGCGCAGCAGGCGCAAACCGTTGAACACCACCAACAGGCTCACGCCCATGTCGGCGAACACCGCCATCCACATGGTGGCTAACCCGGCAAAGGTTACCGCAAGAAAGATCGCTTTGATCACCAACGCCAGCGCGATGTTCTGTTTCAGGATGCTCGCTGTATTGCGCGACAGGCTGATGAACGCCGGAATCTTGCGCAGATCGTCGTCCATCAAGGCGACATCGGCGGTTTCGATCGCCGTGTCGGTACCGGCGGCGGCCATGGCGAAACCGATCTCGGCACGGGCCAGTGCCGGCGCGTCGTTGATGCCGTCGCCGACCATGCCCACACGATGGCCCTGCTTGTACAGGTCTTCAATGGCTTGCAGTTTGTCAGTCGGCAGCAAATCGCCGCGAGCCTCGTCGATGCCAACCTGCGCGGCAATCGCCTGGGCGGTGTGGACGTTGTCGCCAGTCAGCATCAGGGTTTTCACCCCGAGCTCGTGCAATTGGCGGATCGCTTCGCGGCTGGTTTCCTTGACCGTGTCAGCCACGGCAAACAGTGCCAGCGGGCCAGAGCTATCGAGCAGCAGCACCACGGATTTACCCTGTTTCTCCAGCGCGAAGAGTTTTTCTTCCAGCGCCGGCGAACACAGGCCGAGTTCTTCGACCAGACGATGGTTGCCCAAGTGATAAGTCCGGCCGTTGATGTCGCCTTTGACGCCTCGCCCGCCCAGCGCTTCGAAGTTATCCACACTCAGCGCTGCGAAGTTTTTATCCACAGCAGCGTTGGCGATGGCCAGCGATACCGGGTGATCGGAACGTCCGGCCAACGCCGCAGCGATGGCCGGTGCGGTGGCATCGGCGGTCGCGTCGAGGGACAGGTAGTCGGTCTGCACCGGTTTGCCGTGGGTGATCGTGCCGGTTTTATCCAGCGCCAGATAATCGAGCTTGAAACCGCCCTCCAGGTACACGCCGCCCTTGACCAGAATGCCTTTGCGCGCCGCTGCCGCGAGGCCGCTGACGATGGTCACCGGAGTGGAAATCACCAGTGCGCATGGGCACGCAACCACCAGCAACACCAGTGCGCGGTAGATCCAGTCGAACCACACAGCGCCCATGAACAGCGGCGGAATGATCGCCACGGCCAAGGCAAAGACGAACACCACAGGCGTGTAGATTTTCGAGAATTGATCGACGAAGCGCTGAGTCGGAGCGCGCGCACCCTGAGCCTGTTCGACGGCGTGGATGATCCGCGCCAGGGTCGAGTTGTTCGCCGCAGCGGTGACCGCGTATTCCAGCGAACCAGCCTGGTTAATGGTGCCGGCGAAGACTTTGTCGCCGACGCTTTTCTCGACCGGCAGGCTCTCACCGGTGATCGGCGCCTGATCGATGGTCGAGTTGCCGCTGACCACTTCGCCGTCCAGCGCAATGCGCTCGCCGGGCTTCACCCGCACACGGGCGCCGAGTTCGACGCTTTTCACCTCCTGCTCGACCCACGAACCGTCAGCCTGCAACACCGTGGCTTGCTCCGGCGTCATCTGCATCAAACCGCTGATCGCGTTGCGCGCACGATCGAGCGAGCGCGCTTCGATCAGCTCGGCGACGGTGAACAGGAACATCACCATCGCCGCTTCCGGCCACTGGCCGATGAGGATGGCACCGGTCACGGCGATGCTCATCAGCGCGTTGATGTTGAGGTTGCGGTTCTTCAGGGCGATCCAGCCCTTTTTGTAAGTGGTCAGGCCACCGCTGAGGATCGACACCAGCGCAATGATCGCCACCACCCAGGTGGGCGCGGCGTTGGTGAAATGAATGACTTCAGCGGCGAGCGCGCCGATGCCGGACAACGCCAACGGCCACCAGTGCTTTTTCACTGGCGCAGGGGCTGGCGAGTCGACGCCCGCCTCCAGCGGCTCGGCGTGCATGCCGAGGGATTTGATCGCTTCGGTGATCGGCTCGGTGCCCGGCAGATTGTGGGTCACGCCGAGGACCCGATTGATCAGATTGAATTCGAGCTGCTGCACTCCGGCGAGTTTGCCGAGCTTGTTCTGGATCAGCGTCTGCTCGGTCGGGCAGTCCATCGCCTCGATGCGGAAACTGCTCAGCCGCGCATCGGCGGTGGTCTTTTCGCTCAGTTGCACCAACGCAGGCGCGGCGGCTGTCGACGAGCAGCAAGAGTCTTCGTGCGCATGAACCGGTGCCGGTGCCGCGACTTTCGACCCGCAGCAGGAATCGCCGCCCTGTGAGTGCTTATGCACAGGCTGCAATTTATGACTGTGATCGTGGCCGTCGCCGGGCTTGTGGGTGTGCTGGGAATCGCTCATTGGTCGCGTCCATGAAGGTGCCTGTTGCCAAGTAAAGACCCTGTAGCCACTATAGGGTCAAGCACCCTTTTGGAGATTGCCGTCATGAAGATCGGAGAACTGGCCAAACTCACCGACTGCGCCGTGGAAACCATCCGCTACTACGAGCGCGAAAACCTGCTGCCGGAGCCGGCCCGCAGTGACGGCAACTACCGCGTCTACACCCAGGCCCACGCCGAACGCCTGACCTTCATCCGCAACTGCCGCACCCTCGACATGACCCTCGAAGAAATCCGCAGCCTGCTGGCCATGCGTGACAGCCCGCAGGATCAGTGTGAAAGCGTGAATACGCTGATCGACGAACACATTCAGCATGTGAAGGCGCGGATTGATGGGTTGCTGGCGTTGCAGACACAACTGCTCGACCTGCGCCAACGTTGCGGCGAAGGGCCGATGGCCGATCAATGCGGGATTTTGCAGCGGCTGGAAGTGAGTGGCGGGGTTGTCGCGACGGAGGTCGAGCATTCCCATGTCGGCAGAAGTCATGGTCATTAGTCCCGCATCGCCAATGGCTCTCACACCAGCTTGAACTCCAAGACGCCCCGATGCCCCATGCCGTAGGTCAAGCCGGGGACCATTCCTGTACCCAGATAAAGACTGCAGAACAGGTGAACGGTCTCACCGCGATAAGCCTGATAGACCGTAGGCTCAATCCGAAAGCTGAGAGATGAATCCGGACTGACTGTCAGCTTGCGCTGATAGTCTCTCCAGGCGCCGGTCTGCCCGCCGTTGACACTGCTTTTCCAGAACACTTCTACGGCGTTATTGGTTTTCAGGTTTTCAATTCGGGGAATCGTCAGGAACACACCATCGGGGTGTTGATCGATTTCCAGGACACCTTGCGAGACAGCGTCGATAAATACCGAGCCGGTCTGGGCCAGTTCCGCTGCGAATGTCATATACAACGATAAGGAGGGTAAAAAACGCCCCTCTCTTTCAATGACAAAAATGACTTCGACCCGATCACCTTCGAACTGCCTTGCGATTTCGTCAACAACCGCAAAATGCAAAGGGGCGTAACCCACCACCGTCTGGGGCACCGATGTATAACTTCCCCCGCACCCGCCGAACGCCTGCCACTGCACCCGAACCTGATCGCCAATCCTGAAATCCGTTTCATTGACAGCCACACCTACACGGAGCGAGTCGATGAAGATCGGGGCACCGTTGAAAATTTCCATGGGCACCACGCATCCCCAGGGCTCCAGGCTCGGAATGTAATGAAACAGCCCTGACCGGCTCTCACAGCCTATAAACGGTCGGTTGTTCAATTGGCTCTCGAAGCGCTCAGGTACAAAACCGCTAGAGAGCTCCGAGAACCCAGCCAATGGATTGGATACAGTGATTGTCATGATCAAGCTCCTGAAATGAAAAAAGGTATTTGACTGACCCAGGCCCAGTAGACCCGCGTTCAGTCAAACACCCTCTTTTTCACTTGCCTACTGTCAGATATGACAGTCCGGTAGATCTATACCGAATATGAAAACCTCTGCACCAATCTTTCAGACCGCCATCGGCGCGGTCATTGGCGCGTGGTGCTCATAGCCTTCCAGCGAGAAGTCGCTCGGCTCGACCAGCTCCAGCCATTCCGGCTGGTATACACCCGTCTTGGCAAACTCCGGCACACGATCGGAGATTTTCAGTTTCGGCATGGCGAACGGCTCGCGCTTGAGCTGTTCGTTGAGCATGTCCAGGTGGTTCTCGTAGACGTGCGCATCACCGATGAAATAGGTGAACCAACGCGGCGTGTAGCCGGTCAGGCGACCGATCAGGCTCAGCAGCGCGGCGCCTTCGGTGAGGTTGAACGGCGTGCCCAGCCCCAGATCGTTGGAACGGATGTAGAGGGTCAGGGAAATCTCTTTGGTCTCGACATTCGGGTGAAACTGGTACAGCAGGTGGCACGGCGGCAGGGCCATTTCATCGAGCTGAGCGACGTTCCAGCCGTGGAACAGAATACGACGGCTGCCCGGATCGTTGATGATCGTGTCGATGCACTGGCGCACCTGATCGATGGCTTTGTACAGCACCACGTAGGCCTGGCCGTCTTCTTCGCCCTGAGCGATCTGCTTGTAGCCGTTGGCCAGGGTTTGTTCGATGGCGGCGCTGTTGCTCAGCGGGATCTGCTTGTACGCCGGCCATTTGCGCCATTGCACGCCGTAGATTTCGCCGAGGTCGTCGTCGCCCTGACGGAACGGGTTGGCCAGCCACTGCGCATTTTCGTTGGCGTTCTGGTCCCAGACCTTGCAGCCCAGCGCACGGAATTCAGCGGCGTTGTTCACGCCACGGAGAAAACCGCACATCTCACCGATGGCCGACTTGAAGGCCATTTTGCGCGTGGTGATCGCCGGGAAACCTTCCTGCAGATCGAAACGCAGCATCGCACCCGGGAAGCTGATGGTGTTGATGCCGGTGCGGTTGGCCTGTTTGCTGCCATTCTGAATGACGTGCGAGACCAGTTCGAGATATTGCTTCATGAGTTACCTGTGTCCTTTGAGCCCCGGCGTCGCGCGCCGGGGTTCGTAGTTTAAGCCGTCGGCGCGAGCGGTGCTGCCGGTGCGCGACGATAGGCCAGCCAGATCAGGAACAGCCCGCCGACGATCATCGGCACGCAAAGCACCTGGCCCATGGTCAGCCAGTTCCAGGCCAGGTAGCCCAGTTGCGCATCCGGCACGCGGACGAATTCGACGATGAAACGGAAGATGCCGTAGAACAGCGCGAACATGCCCGAGACAGCCATGGTCGGACGCGGTTTACGCGAGAAAATCCACAGAATCAGGAACAGCGCCACGCCTTCCAGCGCGAACTGATACAGCTGCGACGGGTGACGCGGCAATTGCGCCGGATCGCTGAATGGCGGGAAGACCATGGCCCACGGCACATCGGTCGCCTTGCCCCACAACTCGGCATTGATGAAGTTGCCGATGCGCCCAGCGCCCAGACCGATCGGCACCATCGGCGCGACGAAGTCCATCAACTGGAAGAACGACTTGCCGTTGCGCTTGCCGAACCACAACGCGGCGAGCATCACACCGATAAAGCCACCGTGGAACGACATGCCGCCCTTCCACACTTCGAAAATCAGCGTCGGGTTAGCCAGATAGGCGCTCAGATCGTAGAACAACACGTAGCCCAGACGTCCGCCGACGATGACGCCCATCGACATCCAGAAGACCATGTCGGAGAGTTTCTCCTTGGTCCAGGTCGGGTCGAAACGGTTGAGCCGGCGCGACGCCAGCAGCCACGCACCGCCAATGCCGATCAGGTACATCAGACCGTACCAGTGGATTTTCAGCGGACCGATGGCCAGGGCCACCGGGTCGATCTGCGGGTAAGGCAGCATTGCGACTCCTCGTTAGAGTTGAAACCAAAATTCCCGGGCGACGCTGCCACCTCAGGATTAAGCCAGGATTGCGACGGTTAAAGCAGGAAGCTCACACCCACGCTGAACAGCAAAGCGGCGAACAGCCGTTTCAGCAAGCGCGGCGACAAGCGATGCGCCAAACGCGCGCCGAAACGGGCGAAAACCATGCTGGTCAGGGCGATGCCCAACAGCGCCGGCAAATAAACAAAACCGAGACTATGCGGCGGCAACAATGGATCGTGCCACCCCAGAATCATGAAACTTAATGCACTGACCAAGGCGATCGGCAGACCGCAGGCCGATGACGTTGCCACCGCTTGCTGCATCGGCACGCTGCGCCAGGTCAGGAACGGCACGGTCAGCGAACCGCCGCCGACGCCGAAAATCGCCGAGGCCCAGCCGATGATGCTGCCGGCCACGGTCAGACCGAATTTGCCCGGCACCGTTCGGCTGGCCTTGGGTTTGATGTCCAGCGCCAGTTGCACCGAGATGATCAAGGCGAACACGCCGATGATCTTTTGCAGGTGCGGGCCGGAAATCGCTTCTGCCGTCAGCGCACCGAAACCGGCGCCGAGCAGAATGCCGACGGCCATCCACATGAAAATCGGCCAGCGCACAGCGCCTCGTCGATGATGCTCACGCACGGCGTTGACCGAGGTGAAAATGATCGTCGCCAGCGACGTCCCGACCGCCAGATGCGTGAGGATCGACTGATCAAAGCCCTGCAGGGTGAAACTGAACACCAGCACCGGGACAATAATGATCCCGCCGCCGACGCCAAACAGCCCGGCCAGCACGCCCGCACAGGCGCCCAGCGCCAGATAGAGCAGAAATTCCATGACCGTCTCCCAGACCGCATCCCCAAAACCGGAGCGGCATGGTAACGGATGCATGGCCTCCTGCTCCACTTGCGATGGATGCACGGACGCCGGATGCGTACAGTGGACAAAAAACACACAAGGACCACCTTATGTGCCTGATTGTTTTCGCCTGGCGCCCGGGCCATGCCCAGCCGCTGATCGTCGCGGCCAACCGCGACGAATTCTACGCCCGCCCGAGCCTGCCGCTGGCGCAATGGCCGGAGGTGCCGCACGTGCATGCCGGCCGCGATCTTGAAGCCGGCGGAACCTGGCTGGGGATTGGCGCCCATGGGCGCTTCGCTGCGCTGACCAATATTCGCGACCCGCAACAGCCGCCGGCGCGCAAGTCGCGGGGGGAACTGGTGGCGCGGTTTCTCACCGGTGATGCGTCGATTGATGATTATTTGAGCGATGTGGTCGGACGTGCGCCGGACTATGCCGGGTTCAACCTGTTGCTCGGCAATAGCCACGAGTTGTGGCACTTCAATGCGCGGTTGTCGGAGCCGGTGATGCTGGCAGCTGGCGTTTACGGGTTATCCAATGCGGGGCTGGATACGCCGTGGCCGAAGTTGCTTAAAGCCAAGGCTGCACTGAGTGCGGCGCTGGATGATCCGACGCCTGAGCGGTTGTTGGGGTTGTTGAGTGATGCGCAGACTGCGCCGTCGGCTGAGCTGCCGGATACCGGGGTGGGGATGGCGACGGAGACTTTGTTGTCGAGTGTGTTTATTGCCAGCCAGAGTTATGGGACGCGGGCGAGTACGGCGTTGGTGGTGCAGGCGGATGGGACGCGGCGGATGGTCGAGCGGAGTTTTGGGCCGTATGGCGGGCATTTGGGCGAGGTAGAGATTGTTGTTTAGCGGTGTTTGAACTGACGCCTTCGCGAGCAAGCCCGCTCCCACATTTGACCGCATTCCAAGATTAGAACGCGGTCAAATATGGGCGCGGGCTTGCTCGCGAAGAGGCCCTCAAGGTTTTAGAGAGCTTTGACGACCGCCGGCGGATTCATCTTCGACAACCCAAGGTTCTTCAGCGCCAATTGCAGCGAGCTGTGGATAACTTGCGGGTTGTCGATGGTCATCAGCTCAGCCAACAGCTCCTTGGCCTTGCTCAGATTGACCTGACGCAGCATCCACTTCACCTTCGGCAAGTTGGTAGCGTTCATCGACAAACTGTCGAAACCCATGGCCATCAACAGCACCGCAGCCGCCGGATCACCGGCCATCTCGCCGCAGATACTTACCGGTTTGCCTTCGGCATGGGCATCGCGCACCACGGTTTGCAGGGCTTGCAGCACCGCCGGGTGCAGATAGTCGTAGAGGTCTGCAACACGCGGGTTGTTGCGGTCGACCGCCAGCAAATACTGGGTCAAGTCGTTGGAGCCGACCGAGAGGAAGTCGACCATCCGCGCCAGTTCCTTGGTCTGGTACACCGCTGCCGGAATCTCGATCATCACGCCAATCGGCGGCATCGGCACGTCGGTGCCTTCGTCGCGCACTTCGCCCCAGGCCCGGTGGATCAGGTGCAGGGCTTCTTCGAGTTCGTGGGTGCCGGAGATCATCGGCAGCAGAATCCGCAGGTTGTTCAGGCCTTCACTGGCCTTGAGCATCGCGCGGGTCTGCACCAGGAAGATTTCCGGGTGGTCGAGGGTGACGCGAATACCGCGCCAGCCGAGGAACGGGTTGTCTTCCTTGATCGGGAAATACGACAGCGACTTGTCACCACCGATGTCGAGGCTGCGCATGGTCACCGGTTGCGGGTGGAACGCGGCGAGCTGTTCGCGGTAGATCGCCAGTTGTTCCTTCTCGCTCGGGAAGCGCTGGTTGATCATGAACGGCACTTCGGTGCGGTACAGACCAACACCTTCGGCGCCACGCTTCTGCGCCCGCGCCACGTCGGCGAGCAGACCGGTGTTGACCCACAGCGGCATGCGGTGGCCATCGAGGGTCACGCACGGCAGGTCACGCAGGGTGTCGAGGCCCAGCGCCAGTTGTTTCTCTTCTTCGACGACTTCGGCGAACTGCTTGCGCAGCACTTCGCTCGGGTTGGTGTAGACCTCGCCGCGTGTACCGTCGACGATCATTTCGATGCCGTCGACCTTGGCGTACGGCAGGTCGACCAGACCCATCACCGTCGGAATGCCCATCGCCCGGGCCAGGATCGCGACGTGGGAGTTGCCCGAACCGAGGACCGAGACCAGACCGACCAGCGTACCTTCCGGCACCTCGCCGAGCATCGCCGGCGTCAGTTCTTCGCTGACCAGAATGGTTTTTTCCGGATAGACCAGGTTCTGCTGACGCTCTTCCTGCAAATAAGCGAGCAGGCGGCGACCGAGGTCTTTGACGTCCGACGCCCGCTCACGCAGGTAGGCGTCATCCATCAGTTCGAAACGGTTGACGTGCTCAGTGACCACCTGACGCAGCGCGCCCTGGGCCCACTGGCCGGTCTTGATCACGGTAGTGATTTCGCTGCCCAGCGAGGCATCGTCGAGCATCATCAGGTAGACATCGAACAGCGCACGCTCTTCCGGGCGCAGCTGGGTCGCGAGCTTGGCGGACAACGCGCGCATGTCGGCGCGCACGCCTTCGATGGCGGTCTTGAACAGCGCCAGCTCAGCGTCAATGTCGGTGATGGTCTTGTCCGGCACCACGTCGAGATCGGCCGGCGGCAGCATGACCACGGCGGTGCCGACGGCTGCGCCTGGCGAGCCCGGTACACCGACAAACTTGGCTTCCTGAATGCCTTTGCCCTGACGGCCCAGGCCACGGATCGAACCGGTGGCCTCGGCGTGGGCGATTACGCCGGCGAGCTGCGCGCTCATGGTCACGAGGAAGGCTTCTTCACCTTCGTCGAACTGGCGGCGTTCTTTTTGCTGGATGACCAACACGCCGACGACGCGGCGGTGGTGAATGATCGGTGCACCGAGGAACGAGGCGTAACGCTCTTCACCGGTTTCGGCGAAGTAGCGGTAGCGCGGGTGAACCGAAGCGTTTTCGAGGTTCAGGGGTTCTTCACGCGTGCCGACCAGACCGACCAGACCTTCGTTAGGTGCCATGCTGACCTTGCCGATCGAGCGCTTGTTCAAGCCCTCGGTGGCCATCAGGACGAAGCGGTTGGTCTCGGGATCAAGCAGGTAGACCGAGCAGACCTGGCTGCCCATGGCCTCTTTGACGCGCAACACAATAATCCCCAACGCCGCCTTGAGATCCTTGGCGGAGTTAACTTCCTGGACGATCTTGCGCAGCGTATTGAGCATGGCTCGGGGTCGAACTCCGTCGTCAGTCGCGCGCTAAAAGGCGCGGGGCAAGCTCTTTGAGGGCGCGGCGATACACCTCGCGCTTGAATGTCACCACCTGGCCCAACGGATACCAATAGCTGACCCAGCGCCAGCCATCGAACTCCGGTTTACCGGTCAAATCCATCCGCACCCGCTGCTCATTGGAGATCAGGCGCAGGAGAAACCATTTCTGTTTCTGGCCGATGCACAGCGGTTGGCTGTGGGTACGCACCAGACGTTGCGGCAAACGATAGCGCAACCAGCCCCGAGTACAGGCCAGTATTTCAACATCTTCACGTTCCAGGCCAACTTCTTCGTTCAGCTCGCGGTACAAGGCGTCTTCCGGCGTCTCTTCAGGGTTGATTCCCCCTTGCGGAAACTGCCAGGCATCTTGATTGATACGGCGAGCCCATAGCACCTGGCCGGCGTCATTCGTCAGAATGATCCCGACATTGGGACGGAAACCATCGGGGTCGATCACGGCAACAACCTCGCAAACGCATGTCGCCGCATTGTTCCACAAAGGTTGATAAGGCGGCAACGAAGCTTCCTACCTTATGTGCACTCTTGTGAAAAGACCGTATTCTTGTCGCCTTTTTACAGACTTATCAGCGGGTAACTGCAATGCGCCTGGCACTCTTCGATTTGGACAACACCCTTCTGGGCGGCGACAGCGATCACGCCTGGGGCGACTATCTGTGTGAACGCGGCTTCCTCGATCCGATTGCGTACAAAGCACGCAACGACGAGTTCTATCAGGATTACCTGGCCGGCAAACTGGATAACGCCGCGTACCTGAACTTCTGCCTGGAGATCCTCGGCCGCACCGACATGGCCGTGCTCGATCAATGGCACAACGATTACATGCGCGACTGTATCGAACCGATCGTGCTGCCGCAGGCGCTGGAGCTGCTGAAAAAGCACCGCGACGCGGGCGACAAACTGGTGATCATCACCGCGACCAACCGCTTTGTTACCGCGCCGATTGCCGTGCGGCTGGGCGTTGAAACCTTGATCGCCACTGAATGCGAAATGGTCGATGGCCGCTACAGCGGGCGCAGCACGGATATTCCGTGCTTCCGCGAAGGCAAGGTGACGCGCCTGAACCGTTGGCTGGAAGAGACCGGGTATTCGCTGGACGACAGCTATTTCTATAGCGACTCGATGAATGACTTGCCGTTGCTGGAGCAGGTGGCGAATCCGGTCGCTGTGGATCCGGATCCGAATCTGCGTGCTGAAGCCGAGAAGCGTGGTTGGCCGGTGATTTCGTTGCGCGGCTGATTACGCCTTCGCGAGCAGGCTCGCTCCCACATTGGACCTGTGTCGTTCACAAGTCCTTTGTGGGAGCGAGCCTGCTCGCGAATCGGGTCGACTGGGTCGCAAGCCTTAAACAGGCTTGGCGCCCATCAACCCGGCAATCGCTACAAAACACACAAAACTGAACAACGCCAAAGCAAAGCTGAACCTGCCGACCCCGCCCGGCGCCTTGCGCAACCGATTCAAGCGCACCAGCAACCAGAACCACGCCAGCGCCGCCACGGTGTACAGCACGCTCGACGCCAGAATCCACGTCTGCCCCAGCGGCCAGCCGACCAGGTGAACCATCCACCAGCCAGTAAACGGCATGCTCAGCAGCGCCAGGCCCATCAGCAGCCAGACAAACGCCCGTGGCCGCTGCAACGTGCGGCTGCCTGCCGTCGCATCACCTTTGCGCCGTGCCAGCAAAACCCATATCCCCAGACCCAACGCACCGGCCAGCAACACCACGGTTGCGACCATGTGCGCGGTTTTCAGGGCAGTTAACGTTTCCATGGTTCGATGTCCTTATGGCCTGCCCATTAGCGTAGCCGCTCAGCCAAGAAACAGCTGATAGGCCGGGTTGTCGCTTTCGTCCCAGTACGGGTAGCCAATTTCTTCAAGGGCTGCCGGCACCAGATGACGCTCGTCGTGCGGCACTTGCAGGCCCGCGACTACGCGGCCATCGGCGGCACCGTGGTTGCGATAGTGGAACATCGAGATGTTCCAGCGCCCGCCGAGCTTGCTGAGGAAGTTGAACAGCGCGCCCGGACGCTCCGGGAATTCGAAGCGGAACACCACTTCATCAATCACGTGCGCCGCATGACCGCCGACCATGTGGCGGATATGCAGTTTGGCCAGTTCATTGTCAGTGAGGTCGATGACCGGGAAACCCTGCTCGGTCAGGCTCGCCAGCAGTGCGCTGCGCGGGTCGTTTTCCGGGTGGGTCTGCACGCCAACGAAGATGTGCGCCTCACTGCCCGTGTTGTAGCGGTAGTTGAATTCGGTGATCTGACGTTTGCCGACAGCCTCGCAGAACGCCTTGAAGCTGCCAGCCTTCTCGGGAATGGTCACGGCGATGATTGCTTCGCGACCTTCGCCCAGTTCTGCCCGCTCGGCGACATGGCGCAAGCGGTCGAAGTTGACGTTGGCACCGGAGTCGATGGCGACGAAGGTCTGGCCGCTGACGCCGCGCTGCTCGACGTATTTCTTGATCCCGGCTACGCCCAACGCGCCGGCAGGTTCGGTGATCGAGCGGGTATCGTCGTAGATATCCTTAATGGCTGCGCAAATCTCGTCGGTGCTGACGGTGATCACTTCATCGACGTAATCTTTGCAGATGTCAAAGGTGTGCTGACCGATCTGCGCTACGGCCACGCCGTCGGCGAAGATGCCCACGGTTGGCAGCACCACGCGCTCACCGGCCGCCATCGCCGCTTGCAGGCAGTTGGAATCGTCCGGCTCGACGCCGATGACTTTGATGTCCGGGCGCAGGTATTTCACATACGCGGCGATACCGGCGATCAAACCACCGCCACCAACCGGAACGAAAATCGCGTCCAGCGGCTGCGGATGCTGGCGCAGAATTTCCATCGCCACGGTGCCCTGCCCGGCAATGGTGTGCGGATCGTCGTACGGGTGGATGTAGACGTAGCCTTTTTCATCGACCAGTTTCAGCGAGTAGGCCAGGGCTTCCGGGAACGAATCACCGTGCAGCACCACTTTGCCGCCGCGCGAACGCACGCCTTCGACTTTGATTTCGGGAGTGGTCTTGGGCATGACGATGGTGGCTTTCACACCCAACACTTTTGCCGCCAGAGCCAGGCCCTGCGCATGGTTGCCCGCCGACGCGGTGACCACGCCACGGGCGCGCTCTTCATCGCTCAGTTGCGTCAGCTTGTTGTAGGCGCCGCGAATCTTGAACGAGAACACAGGCTGCAAGTCTTCGCGCTTGAGCCAAATGTCATTGCCCAGCCGCTCGGAGAGCTGGCGAGCGTTCTGCAGCGGGGTTTCTACGGCAACGTCATAAACGCGCGAGGTGAGGATCTTTTTGACGTACTGTTCGAGCATCGGAAAGCATCACTGAGCGGTTGAGCGGGACCGGGGAGTCTAACCCGGCTTTTGCCCGCACGACCACACGAATCCAGAGGTTTTAGCCGCGCTTGCGGCTATAATGCCGGCCTTTCCGTTCACACCTTGCCCGCTTCCGGAGCCCGCATGACCCAGGATCAACTCAAACAGGCAGTGGCTCAGGCCACCGTCGACTTCATCCTTCCGAAACTCGACGACAAGAGCATCGTCGGGGTCGGCACCGGCTCCACTGCCAACTGCTTCATCGACGCACTGGCTCAGCACAAGGGCGCGTTCGATGGCGCGGTAGCCAGTTCGGAAGCCACCGCCGCGCGCCTCAAAGGGCACGGGATTCCGGTGTATGAACTGAACACGGTCAGCGACCTTGAGTTCTACGTCGACGGCGCCGACGAAAGCGACGCGCACCTGAACCTGATCAAGGGCGGCGGCGCCGCACTGACCCGCGAGAAGATCGTTGCGGCCGTGGCCAAGACCTTCATCTGCATCGCCGACGCCAGCAAACTGGTGCCGGTGCTGGGCGAGTTCCCGCTGCCGGTCGAAGTGATCCCGATGGCCCGCAGCCACGTCGCCCGCCAACTGGTGAAACTGGGCGGCGACCCGGTGTACCGCGAAGGCGTGCTGACCGACAACGGCAACATCATTCTCGATGTGTTCAACCTGCAGATCACCAACCCGGTGGAGCTGGAAGCGCAGATCAATGCGATTGTCGGCGTGGTCACCAACGGCTTGTTCGCGGCACGTCCGGCGGATTTGTTGTTGCTGGGTACGAGTGAAGGTGTGAAAACACTGAAGGCTGAGTAAGCCAGACAGCCCACACTTTATGGGCAGACGAACATACCTGTGGGAGCGAGCCTGCTCGCGAAAGCGCCAGTTCAGCCAACATTTTCATTGGCTGACACGACGCCTTCGCGAGCAGGCTCGCTCCCACAGTGTTTTGTGGTGCTGGTTAATTCGGGACAGGTTTTTTGAAGACGTAAAACAGGTTCGGCTCGCTCACCAGATACAACGTCCCGTCATCATCCATCGCGATCCCTTCCGCCTGGGGCACGGTTTTCTTCAAACCTTGGCGCCCGCCACTGATCGACATGGTGCTCAACGGACGCCCATCGACATCCAGCTCCAGAATCAACCGCGACTCATCTGACAGCGCCAGCAAATGCCCGCTGCGCTCATCGTATTGAAGGCTCGATAGATCGCGCACGAACATCCCGGCATCGCGCTTGGGGTTGTTGATCACGTGCACCGCGTAGGACTTTTCCGGATTGAAGTGCGGAAAGCCGTGCACTTCGTAGATCAGCATCGGATCGCGCTCTTTCGCTACGAACAGACGCTTGCCCACCGAATCGTACGCCAGCCCCTCAAAACCCTTGTTACCGGCCATGTGCACACCGAGGGTCATCTGCTCGGCGTCGGCCGCATCGAGGAAGGTCGTGTCTTTTTCCAGATGAATCTTGATCAGCCGCTGCTGGCGCTCATCAGTGATCACGTAAGTATCGGCGCTGATGAACTCGACCGCTTCCGGGTCGCCGAAACCGATCAAGGCGATGCGCCGCAGGATCCTGCCCTCCAGCGACAACTCGACCAGTTCGGCATTCTTGTTGGTCACGGTGAACAGGCTTTTGCGCACCGGATCGAAGGTCAGTGCTGAAACATCGTCGTCCAGCCCTTCGATGACCCGCGCCTCGATCTCGACACGATATTGGTCCAGAGCAATGGACTCACTGCTCTGCGTCTGCCACAGCGTGTGCAGGTTGAACCAGGCGCGCTCGAACAAACGCATGTATTGGCCGATCGCAATCAATGCGATCAGGGCAATCATCGACAGCAGGATAAACAGAGGCTTGGGACGGGCAAGTCGACGCATTCGGGCAGGCTCGGAATCAAAACAGGCCGATGAAATATCACGCCCGTCTGAACTGAAGCTTAATGGCCACTTGCCTTTGAGGACAACCAGACTTGTCTGAAATTGCCCTGGGAACAGTTACTTCTGCTTCTCAAAGCGATAAAACAGATTCGGCTCGCTGACCATGTACAGCGTGCCCGCCTCGTCCATGGTCACGCCTTCGGCGCGCGGGATGGTTTTCTTGATGCCGTTGAAACCGCCGAGCAAGGTCATGAAGCTGACTTGTTCGCCCTTCTCGTCCAGCTCCAAAAGCAAGTGCGAATCAGCGGACAACACCAGCGTGTGCCCGGTGCGCGGGTCAATCGCCAAGGCTGACAGGTTACGGATATCCAGTTCGTCGCTGTCCAGCTTCTGCTTGTCGCCCTTCAGCGTCTGGCTGCCGTCGCTTTTCCAGGTGAACAGTGCCGGCGGGCGCTCTTCGCCCAGCAGCAGTTGCTGATTGCGAGGGTCCCAGGTGATGGCTTCGAACGCCTTGTTCTGATCTTTCGACGGGCCGAGGTCGTATTTCGGGAAATCGGCGATATTCAGCTCGCGGGTGTCGGCGTCGACTTTGACAATAGAGAGCACGTGCTCGCGCTCGTCGACGATGGCCATCAAGCCGTTTTCCATGACGGTCAGGCCTTCCGGATTGCTCCAGCCTTTGAGCGGCATCTTGCGCAGAACATCGCCCTGCAGGCTCAGCTCGGCGAGGAACGGGTTCTTGCCCATGACCGAAAACAGGGTTTTGGTCTGCGGGTTATAGGACAGGTCGGAGGCTTCGTCCTTCTCCATACCCGGCAGCAATTTCGCGTCGATCACCGCGCGGTAATCCGGCAGCCAGACGCTCTCTTTCTGCTCAGTCTGGCTCTCGAAACGTTCCAGCACCCAGAGCACACCGCGGTCATCCCAATGCATGGCGAACGCCAGGCCATAGGCAGCGGCAAGGGCCAGCAACAGCCAGGCATACCAACGCAGGGCGAAACGAGAACGGCGAGTGGGTTTGAGCTGAGTTTGAGAGGACATCAAGGGACGCGTTCCAGAAATTCAGGCTATGGGTAATAGCACAAAGAGGCCGGCTCAGACGCCAGAATTGCGGGAATTATCCAGACAGAATGTGAAAAAAACGGCAAATGGCGGGATTGCCCTGCACGTTTGTGCGTCACGACACAAAACCAATGTGGGCGCGAGCTTGCTCGCGAAGACGGCGTGTCAGGCAACGATGATGTCGACTGAGCTGACGTCTTCGTGAGCAGGCTCGCTCCCACAGGGGTGTGGCAGTGTGGCGGTTAGCGCACGCTGCTGGTGAAGCTGCTCGCGCCGACCAGTTCGAGAACGATGTCATCGCCGACGTTCAGCGGGCCGACGCCCACTGGCGTGCCGGTGAGGATCACGTCGCCGGCCTGCAGCGAGAAGCAGCCGGCCATGTGCTGGATCATCGGCACGATCGGGTTGAGCATCGCGCTGCTGTTACCGTCCTGACGGACTTCGCCGTTGATAGTCAGACGGATGCCGATGTCGGTCAGGTCAGCGAAAGTGCTGCCGACCACGAACGGGGCGATCACCGCCGCGCCGTCGAAGGACTTGGCAATTTCCCACGGCAGGCCTTTGGACTTCAACTCGGCCTGCTTGTCGCGCAGGGTCAGGTCCAGCGCCGGGGCGAAACCGGAGATAGCGTCGAGCACTTCTTCACGGCTCGGCTTGGTCGACAACGGCTTGCCGATCAACACAGCGATTTCCGCTTCGTAGTGCACCGAACCGCGCTCGGTCGGAATGCTGAAACCGTCTTCCAGCGGCACCACACAACTGCCCGGTTTGATGAACAGCAACGGCTCGGTTGGCACCGGGTTGTCCAGTTCCTTGGCGTGTTCGGCGTAATTACGGCCAATGCACACGACTTTCCCGATCGGGAAGTGGATGCGCGTGCCGTCGACGTACTGGTGCTGATAGCTCATTTACCGACTCCTGCCTTCATTGATTCATCAAAGATTACAGATCAAACCGCGAAGATCTTGCCCGGGTTCATGATGCCATTCGGGTCGAACACCGCTTTCACCGCTTTCATGTACTCGATCTCAACCGGCGAACGGCTGTAGGTCAAGTAATCGCGCTTGGTCATGCCCACGCCGTGTTCGGCGGAAATCGAACCGTTGTATTTCTCGACGGTTTCGAACACCCACTTGTTGACGGTCGCACACTTGGCGAAGAACTCATCCTTGCTCAGGTTATCCGGCTTGAGGATGTTCAAATGCAGGTTGCCGTCGCCGATGTGGCCGAACCAGACGATTTCGAAGTCCGGATAGTGTTCGCCGACGATCGCGTCGATCTCCTTCAGAAATGCCGGCACTTTCGATACGGTGACCGAGATGTCGTTCTTGTACGGCGTCCAGTGCGAGATGGTCTCGGAGATGTACTCGCGCAACTTCCACAGATTCTGCAGCTGGGTTTCGCTCTGGCTCATCACGCCGTCCAGCACCCAGCCCTGCTCGACGCAATGCTCGAAGGTTTCCAGTGCGCTGTTGGCCACTTCTTCGGTGGTCGCTTCGAATTCCAGCAACGCGTAGAACGGGCAATCGGTTTCGAACGGCGCCGGCACGTCGCCACGGCCCATGACTTTCGCCAAGGCTTTGTCGGAGAAAAATTCGAACGCGGTCAGGTCGAGTTTGCCCTGGAAGGCGTGCAGCACCGGCATGATCGAATCGAAATCGGCGGTGCCGAGGACCATCGCGGTGAGATTCTTCGGCGCGCGATCGAGGCGCATGGTCGCTTCGACGACGAAACCGAGGGTGCCTTCAGCGCCGATGAACAGCTGACGCAGGTCGTAACCGGTGGCGTTCTTGATCAGGTCTTTGTTCAATTCGAGTACGTCGCCCTTGCCGGTGACGACTTTCATGCCGGCGACCCAGTTACGGGTCATGCCGTAGCGAATAACTTTGATCCCGCCGGCATTGGTGCCGATGTTGCCGCCAATCTGACTGGAACCTGCCGAAGCGAAGTCGACCGGGTAATACAGACCTTTTTCTTCAGCGACGTTCTGCAAATGCTCGGTGACCACGCCCGGCTGACAAACGGCGGTGCGGTCGGTGAGGTTCACGTCGAGAATCTGATTCATGTAGTCGAACGAGACGACCACTTCACCGTTGGCTGCTACTGCGGCAGCAGACAACCCGGTACGACCGCCCGACGGCACCAGTGCGACCTTGTGCGCGTTGGCCCAACGGACAACGGCCTGCACCTGTTCGATGGTCTTGGGAAACACGATGGCGCTTGGCGCCGGGGCGAAGTGCTTGGTCCAATCCTTGCCGTACGCATTCAGGGAGTCGGCGTCGGTCAGGACCTTGCCAGGCTCGACCAGGGTCTTCAGTTCATCAATCAGGGCAGGATTGGTCATCGACAGAACTCTCGAACAATTCATGGTCATCCTGAGAACGCTTCACGTCGCAGGAATGAGTGTTTAGCGGGGAGGCTATGCTAGCATATCGACCCCGCAGGACAGTGCCCAAGGCCAGATCCGCGGAGACGACTTTCTTGTCGTCCGGGTCAGCGTCTGTTGACCATTTCCTGCCATTTTTCTCCGGGATACAGGTTTACGCAGATGAGCAAGACTTCTCTCGATAAGAGCAAGATCAAGTTCCTTCTTCTCGAAGGCGTCCACCAATCGGCTGTCGACGTCCTCAAGGCGGCGGGCTACACCAGCATCGAATACCTGACAGGTTCCTTGCCGGAAGCCCAGCTCAAGGAAAAGATCGCTGACGCTCACTTCATCGGCATTCGTTCGCGCACCCAACTGACCGAAGAGATCTTCGATCACGCGAAGAAGCTGGTTGCGGTCGGCTGTTTCTGCATCGGCACCAACCAGGTTGACCTGAGTGCTGCCCGCGAGCGCGGTATTGCCGTGTTCAACGCGCCGTATTCCAACACCCGCTCCGTAGCGGAACTGGTGCTGGCCGAAGCGATCCTGCTGCTGCGCGGCATCCCGGAGAAAAACGCTTCCTGCCACCGTGGCGGCTGGATCAAATCCGCAGCCAACTCCTTCGAGATCCGTGGCAAGAAACTCGGCATCGTCGGCTACGGCTCGATCGGTACGCAGCTGTCGGTTCTGGCTGAAGGTCTGGGCATGCAGGTGTACTTCTATGACACCGTGACCAAGCTGCCGCTGGGCAACGCCACTCAGGTCGGTAACCTGACCGAGCTGCTGGGCATGTCCGACATCGTTACCTTGCACGTTCCGGAAACCGCTGCGACCCAGTGGATGATCGGCGAGAAGGAAATCCGCGCCATCAAGAAGGGCGGCATCCTGATCAACGCTGCTCGTGGCACCGTGGTTGAACTCGACGCTCTGGCGGACGCGATCAAGGACAAGCACCTGATCGGCGCGGCCATCGACGTGTTCCCGGTGGAGCCACGCTCCAACGACGAAGAGTTCGAAAGCCCGCTGCGTGGCCTCGACAACGTGATCCTGACCCCGCACATCGGTGGTTCGACCGCCGAAGCGCAAGCCAACATCGGTCTGGAAGTGGCAGAGAAACTGGTCAAGTACAGCGACAACGGCACCTCCGTTTCGTCGGTGAACTTCCCGGAAGTGGCCCTGCCGGCTCACCCTGGCAAGCACCGCCTGCTGCACATCCACGAGAACATCCCGGGTGTGATGAGCGAGATCAACAAGGTCTTCGCCGAAAACGGCATCAACATCTCCGGTCAGTTCCTGCAGACCAACGAGAAGGTTGGTTACGTAGTGATCGACGTCGACGCCGAGTACTCGGACCTGGCGCAAGAGAAGCTGCAGCACATCAACGGCACTATCCGTAGCCGCGTATTGTTCTGATCAAGCGTTGAGCGACAAAAAAAGGGAGCCTGCGGGCTCCCTTTTTCATGCACGTGAAAAAGTTATTCGACGTTGACGGTGATTTTCTTCGAGACGATTGGCGGGTCGAATGCCATGTGACCGCTGTCGCCAAGTTCCAGCTGCAAGGTGTGTTTGCCCGGGGCGAGCTTGATGTCAGCCTGGGTCTGCGCCTTGCCGAAGTGCATATGGTTGGCATCGGTAGGGACGACCGAACCGGCAGGAACAATTTCCTTGGCGTCGATCAGCAAATGGTGGTGACCGGTGTTCTTGGTGACGTCACCCGCCGGCGCCAGCGCGACGTCCTTGGTCCCGAACTTGACGGTGAAAGTCTGCGGAACCGTGGCCCCGTCCTCGGGAGAAACGATGAACACTTCGGCGCCTTTTGGCGCGGGTGTGGCAGCACTGGCCAGCACCGAAACACCCATCAGCACACCCGCCAACGCTGCACGTGACATAAAGCTTTTCATTTTCTTCTCCAGTTTTTCCGTAAAATCCGCACGATCATGACAACTTCATGACCATTCGTTGTCGAAGGCACTCGACAACCATAGCAAAGCGAGCCTGACTCAGAGCATCGCGTTAATGATTTCAAAGGAGTGACCATGCGCTTTTTGCCTGGCCTGATCTGCCTGCTACCCCTTTTGAGCCCTTTGGCTCACGCCGAACTGATTGATGACGTCAACGACCGTGGCGAGTTGCGCATAGCCCTTGAGGCTAATACACCGCCCTTCAATTACAAGGATGACGGCGACAAACTCACGGGGTTCGAGGTCGAGCTTGGACAACTGCTGGCCAACGAACTGGATGTTCGCGCCGACTTCATCGTCACCGACGAGGCCGATCTGCTCCAGGGCGTCGAAAGCGGCAAGTACGACGTCGCGCTCAACCACATAGCACTGACACCCGAACTCAAGGATCGTTTCGACTTCAGCGCGCCTTACGGCAAGGTCGATTCGCAGTTGCTGGCGAAGAAAGATGAACAGCCGCAGCCTATGGTTCTGGTGCAGACATTGACTGAGGCAAAGCCAAAGGCCAGCGCGCCGGTGGAATTGGCGATACCGTTTCAGAAGGGTAATCCGGCGTTCCAGGCCAGCCTTGCGAGCGCGATGCAGCGGATCAAAGCGGATGGGCGCTTGGCGGCGTTGTCCGAGAAGTGGCTCACCGCGCAGCCCACTGAAAATCCGAAGTGAACACAAAACCTGTGGGAGCTAGCCCTGCTGGCGATAGCGGTGGATCCACCAAAGTTGGTGGAGACTGATCCAATGCAATCGCCAGCAGGCTAGCTCCCACAGTGTTTTGGGGTGAATGGTCAGTCGAGTTGTGTCAGCGCCAGCGCGGCTTGCGGCAGTTCGAGTTCGCTGAAGACCTGCACGCCATGGCGTTTGAGCAGCGCAGCGGTTACACCTTCACCGGAGACTTTGGCGCCGCTGAACGTCCCGTCATACGTCAAAAGATTCCCGCACGAAGGACTGTTGGCTTTCAGCACCGCCACGCGGATGCCGTGTTTCTGCACCAACGCCAGCGCCTGCCGCGCACCATCCAGAAACTGCGCACTCACATCCTCGCCTTCGGTGGTGATCACCGCAGCAGTTCCATCCAGCACCTCAGCGCCCTGCCCTCCGGGAATCTCCGCCGCCGCCCGTGGCGTTGGCAAACCTCCCGCGACTTCCGGACACAACGGCACCACGCGCCCTTCGGCAATCCACTGCTCAAGCAGATCAAACGGCCCGCTCGCGCCACCGTCATAACGCACGCGGTGACCCAGCAGACAGCGGCTGACCAGAATCCTGTTCATCTCAGAACGGCTCGTTGCCACGACGACGGAACCAACCGGTCAGCGACAGGCGCTCGCGGTTCGCGGGCAGCACTTCGTGCGGCACTTCGCCGGAAAGGAACACCACCAGACAACCGCCGGTAGGCTGCACGTCATGCACGCGCTCATTGCTCAGGTACATGCGCAACTGACCACCGTCCTCCGGCAGCCACCCTTCATTGAGGTAGACCACCACCGAAACCATGCGCTTGTCATCGTCGCGGAAGCGGTCGACATGCTTGCGATAAAACGCACCGGGCGGGTACAGGGCGAAATGGCATTCGAAGTCTTCGAGGCCGAGGAACAAGCCGCGGTTGAGCGCTTCGCGCAGGCTGTCCATCAGCTTCAGATAGCGGTCGCTGGCGTCGGCCTGGCCCGGGTCGATCCACTGAATGTGGTCGCCACGGATACCCTCGCGGATCTCTGAAAACGGCCCACGCCCGACCGCCGCTGGCGCCAGCTCACCTTCGGCCTCACGTTTACGGCACTCGGCGGCCAGCTCGCGGGTCAAACCGGCGGGCAGGAATATGTTCTGCTGCGACCAGCCATGCTCGGCCAGGTCGTCGACAATGCGTAACAGCAGTGGGTGTTCAGAGGATATTTGCATGGCGCGCATAGTATGCCGCCGGCGAAAAATCCGACAGAGCCACGCGGCGGCTTGCTACGAATTCTCGACAAGTACCGGCACCGCACGGAGAATAGTCCGCTGCTGACAGGAGTCCCTATGCGCCGTTTGCTTTTTTCACTGTTGATGTTCTGTGTTTTGCCCGCCTGGGCGGACGGCCACGATCAGCTGTACAAGGTCGCCGGCTGGCCAGAACAACGCGCGCATTTCAACGATGCCCTGAGCGCCGCCCAGCAGCGCTATCAGAACAGCCTGCCGCCGGCCGTTTTTCAGGCACTGGTGAACAACAGCAACCAGCGCTTCGCCCCGCAGGCCGTGGATCAACGCGCCGAAGCCCAGTTGCGGCAGACGCTCGCCGATCCGAAACCGGCGCTGACCTTCTTTCAATCGCCATTGGGCAAGAAAATCGTCGCCGCCGAATTGCTTGCGACCCGCCGCGATCAACTGGCGAAAAACGCCAAGGGTCTGCCGAAGATGCAGGTCAGCGACAGCCGCCTGCTGATCATCGGCCACCTCGCCCAAGCCTTGCCGGCCCGCGAAGCCGGCGCCGAAGTCAGCCTGGCGATTGCCGGCGTTGCGGCGGACAGCTTGAGTTCGATGATCCCGGGGCTGCTCGGCGGTGGTCAGGCGCAGGGCATGTTGAACGGTCAGCGTCAGCGTTTGATGGATCAGATCGGCGCGGACATCAACAACACGTTGCTCTACGTCTATCGCGACCTGTCGGATGAAGAGCTGGAAGAGTTTGCGACGTTTGCTGAATCGGCTGAGGGCAAGGCTTATTACCAGGCGGCGCTGGCGGCGATTCGGGCGGGGTTGGCGGTCGGGCAATGATCTTTAGCGCCTGACCGGCCGCCTTCGCGAGCCGGCTCCGGGCGGCGTTCCGGCGAAGAGGCCCTCACAGGCGCTAAAGATTCCGGCCCCTGATCCGCTTGCTCAAAAACTCGAAATACTCCTCACGCATCTCCGCCGTTTCATTCGCCAGATGATGGCGCGCCTCGGCCAGCAGCAGAATCTGCGGCCGATCGAACTTCCATTTCAACACCTGCAAATTGTGCTGCCAGTCGACCGTCATGTCCGCCTGCCCCTGAATGATCAGTGGCCGTCGCGGACTTTTTTTCGCGTGTTCGACGCGAATGATCCAGCGCGACAGAGCGCCGACCCATTTCGTCGGCAAGCGCCGTGGCTGCAACGGATCGGCCTGCAGAAATGGCAGGAAATCCGGATCATTGGAGTTCTCGCTGAAGCGCCGCGTGACCCCTCGAACAAAAGGCCTCAGCAAGTAATAGCTCAGCTGCGACCAACCCCACGCCCGCGGCCGCACCAGTGGCGCCATCAAAATCACTTGGCCCTGCGCCGGGCTGTTTTCCGCATGGTTAAGCAAATGATCAACCACAATCGCCCCGCCCGTGCTCTGCCCGCACAAGTGCCACGGTTGCGGCAGCGCAATCGACTGCGCTTCGGCGAACAACGCTTGCAGGGTGTCCTGATATTCAGAGAAATCGCGGATGCTCGCGCGCGGCCCGCTCGACAGACCATGGCCCGGCAAGTCGCAAGCGATCACGGCAAAATCCTGATCCAGCGCCCACTCGATCACATGCCGGTAGAGGCCGGTATGGTCGTAGTAACCGTGGAGCAGAAACAGCGTGGCCTTGACCTTCTCCGGCCACCAGCAATGGCTGACCAGTTCATAGCCATCGACCTCGAAACGGCCCATGCCACGCCAGACATCACGCTCCGGAAAGTCGGTCTGGTAAAAGCGCTGATAAGCCTTGGCCTCGTCCGACAACGGCTGCCACTCGGCCAAAGGCTTAAGGCTGGCGCGGATTTGATCGGGGTCGAAAGTGGCAGGCATGCGGGAATTCCAAAACGGTAAACAGACTTTATCGGCCTGCGATATTCATCTGTCGCGGCAAGCATGGCAAGCTAGCCCGCCTCTGAGGAACCAAATCCATGCGTTCGCCCTACCGCACCGCACTGTTTGCCAGCCTGCTCGCGCTGATCTGCGCCGGGGTGCTGTGGGCGGCGTACGACTGGTTTCAGGGGCGTTATCTGCGCGCATTCAGCGAACACACGGCAGTGTTTTCCGGTGATCCGCTGCGCCTGCCGGACGATCTCGCCGGGCCCGGACCGATTCGTCTGGTGCATTTCTGGGACCCCGCCTGCCCGTGCAACGTCGGCAATCAACAGCACCTGACCGAAATGGTCGAGCAGTTCAGCGCCAAGGGCGTCGAGTTCTTCTCGGTGCAAAAAACCGGCAGCCACGGCCAATTGCCCGCCACTCTCAGCAGCCTGAAAACCATCACCGTGTTGCCCGGTTCGGAACAGGTGCCCGCCAGCCCGGCTGTGGCGATCTGGGACCGCAGCGGCAAACTGGCCTACTTCGGCCCGTACAGCGAAGGCCTGACCTGCAACTCCAGCAACAGCTTCATCGAACCGATTTTGAATGCCCTGACAGACGATCGCCCGGTCAACGCCACGCACACCCTGGCGGTCGGTTGCTACTGCCCGTGGCCGGTGGAGACGAAGTAAGGCATTCCGGACTTTTCAAGGACAGCGCTGCACCGGCCCAACGGTCTGTGCTAATTGTTTGCAGCCCGACGGGCGGCAATCCCGCCTGCACAAGGAGTCACCATGAAGCGCGTGTTCACCGTTCTTGCCTTGCTCATCGTTGTCCTGCTCGCCGGCGCAGGCTGGTACGTCTACAGCAAACAGCCAACGCGACAAGGTCAGGTCGAGCTGCGCAACCTGCAGGGCTCAGTGACCGTACGCTATGACGAACGCGGCGTGCCGCACATTCGTGCCGAGAACGAAACCGACCTCTATCGCGCCCTCGGTTATGTGCACGCCCAGGATCGGCTGTTCCAGATGGAAGCCATGCGCCGCCTCGCCCGTGGCGAACTGGCCGAAGTGCTCGGGCCGAAACTGCTCGATACCGACAAACTGTTCCGCAGCCTGCGCATCCGCGAGCGCGCCGCCAGTTACGTTGCCAGTCTCGATAAACAATCGCCGGCGTGGAAGGGTCTGCAAGCGTATCTGGATGGCATCAACCAATATCAGGACACCCACGCCGCACCGATCGAGTTCGACGTGCTAGGCATCCCCAAGCGGGCGTTCACCGCCGAAGACAGCATCAGCGTCGCCGGCTACATGGCCTACAGCTTTGCCGCGGCGTTTCGCACTGAACCGTTGCTGACCTATGTGCGCGATCAGCTCGGCGCCGACTACCTTAACGTCTTCGACCTCGACTGGCAGCCCAAAGGCGTGCTCGCCAAGGAGCATGGCAAGTCGACGCCGAGCCTCGCCGCTGGCGACTGGAAAGACCTCAACGCCCTCGCCCGTCTCAGCGAACAGGCATTGATCGACAATGGCCTGCCGCAATTCGAGGGCAGCAACGCCTGGGTGATTGCCGGCAGTCGTAGCCAGAGCGGCAAGCCGCTGCTGGCCGGTGACCCGCACATTCGTTTCTCGGTGCCGTCGGTGTGGTACGAGGCGCAATTGTCGGCGCCGGGTTTTGAGTTGTACGGCCATCATCAGGCGCTGGTGCCGTTTGCCTTTCTCGGCCACAACCTCGATTTCGGCTGGAGCCTGACCATGTTCCAGAACGACGATCTCGATCTGATCGCCGAGAAGATCAACCCGGACAATCCGAATCAGGTCTGGTATCGCGGCCAATGGACCGACATGGTCGTCACCGAGCAGCAGATCAACGTGAAAGGCCAGACGCCGGTGACCCTCACGCTGCGCCAATCGCCCCACGGCCCGATCGTCAACGATGCCTTGGGCACCGCTGCCGGCAAAACCCCGATTGCGATGTGGTGGGCGTTCCTCGAAACGCCGAACCCGATCCTCGAAGGTTTCTACCAGCTCAACCGTGCCGACACGCTGGCCAAGGCCCGCGCCGCTGCGGCGAAAGTGCAGGCACCAGGGCTGAACCTGGTTTACGCCAACGCCAAGGGTGACATCGCCTGGTGGGCCTCGGCATTGCTGCCCAAGCGTCCGGTCGGGGTCAGACCGGAGTTCATCCTCGACGGCAGCAGCAATCAGGCGGACAAGGACGGTTTCTACCCGTTCAGCGCCAACCCGCAGGAAGAGAACCCGGCGCGCGGCTACATCGTCTCGGCCAACTTCCAGCCGCTGTCGCCGACCGGCATGGAGATTCCCGGTTACTACAACCTCGCCGATCGCGGCCAACAGCTCAATCGTCAGCTCAGCGACAAGAACGTGAAGTGGAGCAACGAGGCCAATCAGAAACTGCAACTCGGCACGGCGACCGGTTACGGCCCGCGAGTGTTGGCGCCGTTGCTGCCGGTGTTGCGCGAGGTGGTGAGCGATCCGGCACAGCTGAAACTGGTCGAACAACTGGCGCAATGGCCGGGCGACTATCCGCTGGACTCGGTCAGTGCGACGGTGTTCAACCAGTTCCTCTACGACCTCGCCGATGCAGCGATGCGTGATGAGTTGGGCAATGACTTTTTCGACACCCTGCTGTCGACGCGGGTGATTGATTCGGCGCTGCCACGACTGGCGGCGAACGCTGACTCACCGTGGTGGGATAACCGCAACACGCCGACCAAAGAGACTCGCGCCGATGTCGTGCGCACGGCGTGGCAGGCGAGCATGCAGCACTTGAAGCTGACCCTCGGCGACAACACTGCCGAATGGAAATGGGGCGCGGCGCACACACTGACCCATGGTCATCCGCTGGGGCAGCAGAAACCGCTGGATCGGATTTTCAACGTCGGGCCGTTTGCGGCGCCGGGCAGTCATGAAGTGCCGAACAATCTGTCGGCGAAAATCGGCCCAGCGCCGTGGCCAGTGACTTATGGGCCGTCGACGCGGCGCTTGGTGGATTTCGCCGATCCGGCGCATGGGTTGACGATCAACCCGGTCGGCCAGAGTGGTGTGCCGTTTGATAGCCACTATGACGATCAGGCCGAGGCGTATGTCGACGGCATGTATGTGCAGGCGCATTTCAGCGAGGAAGAGGTGACGGCGAATACGCGCAGTACCTTGAAGTTGTTGCCAGCGCGGGCACCTTAAAAGCCCCTCACCCTAGCCCTCCCGAAACGTCGGACCGCCCGTAGGGAGAGGGGACTGATCGGGGGATGCTCATGGCTTACACTGACCTGACCCTGCTTTGCCGAATCCATAATCGCTAAGGTCTTTCAGGTCGATGTAAAACGCCAGACACCGCGGTCGGCCCCCTCTCCCTATGGACGGTCCGACGTTTCGGGAGGGCTGGGCGGGCGGCGTTCCGATGAGGCTCAAACCATCACCGCAAAATTCAGCCGAAACTGCTGCGGCGTCACGCCTAACCTTCGGTTAAACACCCCGCGCATATGCTGCGCATCGCGAAACCCGCACTGATACGCCACGGTCTTCAACGGCGCCGTCGTGCTCTCCAGCATCACCCGCGCCGCATCCACCCGCGCGCTTTCGACAAACTCAGCCGGCGTCACCTTCGCCTCCCGGGCAAACACCCGCGAGAAATTGCGCGCACTCATGTTCGCCGCAGTGGCCAGATCGGCAATCGTCAGATCGCCAGTGAGATTGGCCAGCACATACAACTGCACCATCGCCACCGCCGACGTTGGTTCCGCGTGCGGCGTGAGGAACGGGCTGAACTGCGATTGACCGCCAGAGCGCTGGGTGAACACCACCAGGCGCTTGGCCACGCTCAACGCCACCTCAGCGCCGTGATCACGCGCCAGCAAGTACAGCGACAGATCGATCCCCGCCGTGACCCCCGCCGAGGTGTAGAGCGCGCCGTCCTCGACGTACAGGCGATCCGCATCGACCTGCGTGGTCGGGCACAACTGCGCCAATGCCTCGGCATCGTTCCAGTGCGTGGTGACGGTACGTCCCTCCAACAATCCGGCGCGCGCGAGCATGAATGCGCCGTTGCAGATCGAACCGAAACGTTGCGCCCGTGCGCTGGCTTCACGCAGCCAACCGTCGAACGTCGCGCCGAATTCCATGAACGGCAATTGCGGCCCACCGGCAACCAGCAACAGATCGTAAGCGTCGAGTGCTTCGCTGAAATGCCGATGGGCATTCAGGATCAAACCGTTGGAACAGGCCATCGAGCCGTGCTCCACGCCGATCACTTCGAGCCGATAGTGATCCTCAGGCGGCAGGAAGCGGTTGGCCTCGGCGAACACATCCATCGGGCCGCTGACATCCAGCGACTGCACGCCTGCGAATACAACGATGGCGACGGTTCTGGTCATGGCTTTGCACCTCCTGTGGGTCTCTGAGCCGAGTTGGCACGATTTGCAGGTTGATTGGCAAGGATCGCAGCCATGCATCGATTGTTCGCTTTCAGCCCCGGGCACAGACTTTCCCCATCAGCGCCACGACGGCGTTTCAGTGAGGAAACTTCCCATGAGCACGATCATTGCCGGCATCAAAATCCCCGACAGCGCCCTCGCCCGCGCCACCACCGACTACATCCGCGACATCGAATCCGACCTGCTCTATCACCACTCGCGCCGGGTCTTTCTGTTCGGCGCGTTGAGTGGCGAGCGCCAGCAACTGGCCTACGATCCAGAGCTGCTTTACGTCGGCGCGATGTTCCACGACCTCGGTCTGGTCGAAGGTCATCGCAGCGATGATGAGCGTTTTGAAGTGGATGGCGCCAACGCGGCAGCAGCGTTTCTCAAGCCGTACGGGTTGAGCGACGACGACATCGAACAGGTATGGCTGTCGATTGCCTTGCACACCACACCGGGCGTGCCCAAGCATTTGCGCCCAACCGTGGCACTCGTGACCGCCGGCGTAGAGATGGATGTGCTGGGGATGGATTACGCGGCATTCAGCACCATGCAGCGCGAAGCGGTGGTGCATGCGCACCCGCGTGGAGAAGGCTTCAAGGAATGCATTATCTGCGCGTTTGCTGATGGCTTGCGCCATCGTCCGCAGACCACGTTTGGCAACGTGAAGACCGATGTACTGAAGGATCAGGAGCCGGGATTCAAGCCGATGAACTTTGTTGAAGTCATCCGTCAATCTCCCTGGACTGCCTAAAACGAAATGTGGGAGCGAGCCTGCTCGCGAAAGCGGTGTGTCAGCCAACATTGAGTCAACTGTCACTCCGCCTTCGCGAGCAGGCTCGCTCCCACATTGGGATTTGGGTTGACCTCGAGAATGAGGCCAACCCGATATGGCTTACGCCGCTTCCGGCGACGGCGCCCGACGCACGTCAGGCTGCTTCCACGAATCGGCAGCGCTTTCTTCGATGGCTTGCTGGATCGCCTTTTTGCGCGCTTCTTCGGCGCGGCGGCTGAAGAACCAGACCATGAAGGTCACGATCGATACCGCCAGCAGAATCAGGCTCGCCACGGCGTTGATCTCAGGCTTCACGCCCAGACGCACCGCCGAGAACACTTCCATCGGCAGGGTCGTCGAACCCGGACCCGAAACGAAGCTGGCCAACACCAAGTCGTCCAGCGACAGCGCGAACGACATCATGCCGCCCGCCGCCAGCGAGGGCGCGATCATCGGGATGGTGATCAGGAAGAACACCTTCCACGGCCGGGCACCGAGGTCCATCGCCGCTTCTTCGATCGACAGGTCCAGCTCACGCAGACGCGCCGACACCACCACCGCCACATACGCCGCACAGAATGTGGTGTGGGCGATCCAGATGGTGACGATGCCACGTTCCTGTGGCCAGCCGATCATCTGCGCCATGGCCACGAACAGCAGCAACAGCGACAGACCGGTGATGACTTCGGGCATCACCAACGGCGCCGTCACCAGGCCGCCAAACAGCGTGCGGCCCTTGAAGCGCGTGATGCGGGTCAGCACGAACGCCGCCAGGGTGCCCAGCGCCACCGCTGCCACCGCGGTGTAGCAGGCGATTTCCAGCGAGCGCAGCACCGAGCCCATCAGTTGCGTGTTGTCGAGCAGGCCGACGTACCACTTGATCGACCAGCCGCCCCACACCGTCACCAGTTTCGAGGCGTTGAACGAGTAGATCACCAGGATCAGCATCGGCAGGTAGATGAACAACAGACCGATGACCAGCATCAGGCTGGAGAAACGGATGCGCTTCATTCTTTGCCCTCCATTTCTTTGGCCTGACTGCGGTTGAACAGAATGATCGGCACAATCAGGATCGCCAGCATCACCACCGCCAGCGCGGACGCCACCGGCCAGTCACGGTTGTTGAAGAACTCTTGCCAGAGCACTTTACCGATCATCAGGGTTTCCGGACCGCCAAGCAGTTCCGGAATCACGAACTCGCCTACCACCGGGATGAACACCAGCATGCAGCCGGCGATGATCCCGTTCTTGGACAGCGGAATGGTGATTTTCCAGAAGCTGTTGAAGGTGCTCGAACCGAGGTCGGAAGCGGCTTCCAGCAAGCTTTGATCGTGCTTCACCAAGTTGGCGTACAGCGGCAGGATCATGAACGGCAGGTACGAGTAAACGACGCCGATGTACACCGCCAGGTTGGTGTTGAGGATCTGCAGCGGCTCGTCGATAAACCCCATGCTCATCAGGAAGCCGTTGAGCAAACCGTTGTTGCTGAGGATGCCCATCCACGCGTAAACGCGGATCAGGATCGCCGTCCAGGTCGGCATCATGATCAGCAGCACCAGCACCGTCTGCATCTCTTTACGCGCGGTGGCGATGGCGTAGGCCATCGGGTAACCGATGACCAGACAGAGAATGGTGCTGATCAGCGCCATCTTCAGCGAGCCGAGGTAAGCGGCGATGTACAACTCGTCGCCCGCCAGCATCGCGTAGTTGCCCAGGTTCAGCAGCAGTTGCAGCTTCTGCTCGGCGTACGTGTAGATCTCGGTGTACGGCGGAATGGCCACGTCGGCTTCGGCGAAGCTGATCTTCAGAACGATGAAGAACGGCAGCATGAAGAACAGGAACAGCCAGATGAACGGGACCCCGATGACCAACTGCCGGCCATTGGGGATTATTCGGTTGATGCGGCGTTTGAATTTGCGCATGTTCATGAGCGCAGTACCACGCCGCTGTCGTCTTCCCACCACACGTAGACCTGATCACCCCAGGTCGGACGCGCGCCGCGACGTTCGGCGTTGGCCACGAACGACTGCACCAGTTTGCCGCTCGGCAATTCGACGTAGAACACCGAGTGACCGCCGAGGTAGGCGATGTCATGCACCTTGCCGCTCGACCAGTTGTATTCGCAGGTCGGTTGATCGGCGGTGACCAGCAGCTTCTCCGGACGGATCGCGTAGGTGACCGATTTGTCCTGCACCGAGGTGCTGATGCCGTGGCCGACGTAGATCTGCCGGTCGAGGTCCTTGCAGGTGATGGTCGCGTAGCCTTCGGCGTCGTCGATCACTTCGCCTTCGAAGATGTTGACGTTGCCGATGAATTCGCAGACCAGACGGCTGGTCGGGGTTTCGTAGATGTCGATCGGGCTGCCGATCTGGGCGATCCAGCCCAGGTGCATGATCGCGATGCGCTCGGCCATGGTCATGGCCTCTTCCTGGTCGTGGGTCACCATGACGCAGGTCACGCCGACGCGCTCGATGATTTCCACCAGCTCAAGCTGCATCTGCGAACGCAGTTTTTTATCCAGCGCGCCCATCGGTTCGTCGAGCAGCAACAGCTTCGGGCGTTTGGCCAGCGAACGGGCCAGGGCCACACGCTGACGCTGGCCGCCGGACAGCTGATGCGGCTTGCGCTTGGCGTACTGGCTCATCTGCACGAGCTTGAGCATTTCGGCCACGCGAGCGTCGACTTCAGCCGCCGGAATCTTGTCCTGCTTGAGGCCGAAGGCGATGTTCTGCGCCACGGTCATGTGCGGGAACAAGGCGTACGACTGGAACATCATGTTGATCGGTCGCTCGTACGGCGGCATGTCGGTGATGTCGACGCCGTCGAGGAAAATGCGCCCCTCCGTGGGCCGTTCGAACCCTGCCAGCATCCGCAGCAGAGTGGATTTGCCCGATCCCGAACCGCCGAGCAGAGCGAAGATTTCGCCCTTTTTGATTTCCAGGGACACGTCGTCCACGGCAATCGTCTCGTCGAACTTCTTCGTGACCCGGTCGATTTTGACCAACACCTGTTTCGGTGTCTGGTCGCCCTCGAGGGCTTTCTTATAGGCGCCGGAGGCAACTGCCATTTACGAAACTCCCAGAAAAAAACAATGCAGTCCGCCCCGCAAGGCGAACCCAGGATAGTGTGTGCCTTACATCCCCGATTTGACCTTGGTCCAGCTGCGGGTCATCAGGCGCTGAATGTTCGGTGGCAACTCGGTCGACACATAAGCCTTGTCGATAACGGCCTGCGGCGGATACACCGACGCATCGGTCCGGATGGATTGTTCCATCAGTTTGTCCGAACCCGGGTTGGGGTTGGCATAACCGACGTAATCACTGACCTGAGCGATCACCTCAGGTTTCAGCAGATAGTTGATGAAGGCATGGGCCTCCTTCACGTTCGACGAGTCCTTCGGAATCGCCAGCATGTCAAACCACAGCGCGCCGCCCTCTTTCGGCACCGCGTAGGCGATGTTCACGCCCTTCTTGGCTTCGGCTGCGCGGTTCTTCGCCTGGAAGATATCGCCGGAGAAACCGATGGCCACGCAGATGTCGCCGTTGGCCAGGTCACCGATGTATTTCGAAGAGTGGAAGTAGGTCACGTAAGGGCGCACCGCGAGCAACTTGTCGGTGGCTTTTTCGTAGTCCTTCGGATTGGTGCTGTTGGCATTCAGGCCCAGATAGTTGAGCACGGTCGGCATCATTTCATCAGCCGAATCGAGGAACGCCACGCCACAGCTTTGCAGCTTCTTGATGTTCTCCGGCTCGAACAGCACGCCCCACGAGTCGATCTTGTCGACGCCCAGCACAGCCTTCACTTTATCGACGTTGTACCCGATGCCGTTGGTGCCCCACAGGTACGGCACGGCGTACAGGTTGCCCGGATCGTTCTGTTCCAGACGCTTGAGCAGCGCCGGGTCGAGATTGGAATAATTCGGCAGTTGCGAGCGGTCGAGCTTCTGGAACGCGCCCGCCTTGATCTGTTTGCCGAGGAAGTGGTTCGACGGCACGACCACGTCGTAACCGGTGCGCCCGGCCAGCAGCTTGCCTTCCAGGGTTTCGTTGGAGTCGAACACGTCGTAGACCGGTTTGATCCCGGTGGCTTTCTGGAAGTCGGCCAGGGTGGTCTCGCCGATGTAATCGGACCAGTTATAAATATGCACCGTACCGGCGGCCTGGGCTCCGACAGCAATCGTCAGGCCGGCAGTGGCCAGCAGGGCTTTGCGCAAAGAAGAAAAAATAGGCAAGTGGAGGTCCTCTAAATTAGTTGGGCCCAAGTTGCCCCGCGCTGCATGACAGCCAAGGCTGCCCGGCAACAAAACCGGCGCGCAACTTACCCTCGAAAAACCGTTCCTGCAAAACTTCCTGTCATTTAATTAATCCGCTGGCCGCCCTCACGGGGAACGACAGCCAGCGGTTGCTGCTTCAAACCGGCTTATTTACCGGATTTGATCTTGGTCCAGCTGCGGGTCATGATCCGCTGAGTCGCGGCCGGCAAGTCGGCAATCGCGTACAGCTTGGCCAGTACGTCAGCCGGTGGGTAAACGCCTGGATCGCTGGTGATGTCTTTATCAACCAGTGGGGTTGCAGCGGCGTTACCGTTCGGGAAGCGCACGGCGTTGGTGATCTCGGCCATGACTTCCGGCTTCTGCAGGAAGGTCATGAACTTGTAGGCGCCTTCGACGTTTTCGGCATCTTTAGGGATGGCGACCATGTCGTAGAAGCTGCCAGCACCTTCTTTCGGAATGTTGTAGCTGACTTTCACCTTGTCACCGGCTTCAGCCGCGCGGGACTTGGCCTGGTAGATGTCACCCGAGTAACCCACGGCGACACAGATGTTGCCGTTGGCCAGGTCGGAGATGTACTTGGACGAGTGGAAGTAGGCGATCGAAGGACGGACCTTCATGATCAGCGCTTCAGCCTTGTCGATGTCTTCTTTCTTCTGGCTGTCGGTTGGCAGGCCCAGGTAGTGCAGCGCCACCGGAATCATCTCGGTAGGCGAGTCGAGCAAGCTGATGCCGCAGGATTTCAGCTTGGCCGCGTTTTCCGGCTTGAAGATCAGATCCCACGAATCGACCGGCGCGTCGGCACCCAGTGCAGCCTTGACCTTCTCGGCGTTGAAGCCGATGCCGATCGAGCCCCACATGTACGGGAATGCGTGCTCGTTGCCCGGGTCGCTGACCGACACGGCTTTGAGCAAATCGGTGTTCAGGTTTTTCCAGTTAGGCAGCTTGGACTTGTCCAGCTTCTGGTAGACGCCAGCCTTGATCTGCTTGGCGAGGAAATTGTTCGACGGCACGACGATGTCGTAGCCGGACTTGCCTGCGAGCAGTTTGGCTTCGAGGGTTTCGTTGCTGTCGAAGACGTCGTAGACGACCTTGATGCCTGACTCGTCTTCAAACTTCTTGATGGTGTCCGGAGCGATGTAGTCGGACCAGTTGTAGACGTGCAACACCTTGTCGTCCGCCTGCGCCGCAGCCGCCATGATTCCCATCAGGGACATGGCGAGCAGAGTCTTGCCAGCGAGCTTTTTGCCTAATGCCTTCATGCGTTAATGCTCCAAATTTTTCTTTTTTGAACCACTTTGTTCAGCGGCCGAACCCGGACAACTGGAACCGCGGCTAGTCTGGCAAGATCCGAGGCGGTCTTTCAAGAAAAGACCAGCCTTTCTGACAGCTTTGAGCGAGAGCGCCACGGCTCCCCCGCTCAAAGCCTAGCACTTAGCCCTGCAACGCACTGAGGGTCAGGTCCAGGCATTTACGTGCCTTTGTAACCAGCTCATCGATCTCCGCTTTGCTGATCACCAGCGGCGGCGCAATGATCATGGTGTCGCCCACAGCGCGCATGATCAGGCCGTTGTCGAAGCAGAACTGGCGGCAGATCATGCCGACGCCCCTGCCTTCGTAACGCTTGCGAGTGGCCTTGTCCTGCACCAGCTCGATCGCGCCCAACAGACCGACTCCGCGAACTTCACCCACCAACGGGTGATCGTTCAGTTCCCGCAGACGTTTCTGCAAATACGGTGCCGTTTCGTTGTGCGCGTTCTCGATAATTTTTTCATCGCGCAGAATGCGGATGTTTTCCAGACCCACCGCTGCCGCCACCGGGTGACCGGAGTAGGTGAAGCCGTGGTTGAAATCACCGCCTTCGTTGAGCACCGCGACCACGGTGTCGCGCACGATCAGGCCACCCATCGGGATGTAGCCGGAGGTCAGGCCCTTGGCGATGGTCATCATGTCGGGCTTGAGGTCGTAGAAATCGCTACCGAACCACTCACCGGTACGGCCGAAACCGCAGATCACTTCGTCCGCGACGAAGAGGATGTCGTACTTGGCGAGGATTTCCTTGATGCGCGGCCAGTAGGTGTCGGGCGGAATGATCACGCCGCCGGCACCCTGGATCGGCTCGGCTATAAAGGCACCGACGTTGTCCACGCCGACTTCGAGAATCTTTTCTTCCAGCTGATTGGCCGCCCAGATACCGAACTCTTCCGGGGACATTTCGCCACCTTCAGCGAACCAGTACGGCTGCGCGATGTGCACGATGCCCGGGATCGGCAAGTCGCCTTGTTCGTGCATATACGTCATGCCACCGAGGCTCGCGCCGGCCACGGTCGAACCGTGATAACCGTTCTTGCGGCTGATGATGACTTTCTTGTTTGGCTGGCCCTTGATCGCCCAGTAGTGGCGGACCATGCGCAGCATGGTGTCGTTGCCTTCGGAGCCGGAACCGGTGAAGAACACATGGTTCATGCCTTCCGGCGCGACGTCGGCAATCGACTTGGCCAGTTCCAGTGCCGGCGGGTGCGCGGTCTGGAAGAACAGGTTGTAGTACGGCAGTTCGCGCATCTGTTTGGCGGCCGCATCGGCCAGCTCATCGCGACCGTAACCGATGGCCACGCACCACAGACCGGCCATGCCGTCGAGGATCTTGTTGCCTTCGCTGTCCCACAGGTAAACGCCCTTGGCGTTGGTGATGATCCGCGGGCCCTTCTCTTTCAATTGCTTGAAATCGCTGAACGGGGCCAGGTGGTGATCATTGCTGAGTGCTTGCCACTCGCGGGTTTGCGGGTTGTTGCTGGTCATGCCAATTCTCCTTGTTATCGGTGAAGGCGCGGCTTTTCAGGGCCGCGCCTGGCGTATCAGACGGCGAAGAGCAGGTACTCACGCTCCCAGGAACTGATCACGCGCTTGAAGTTTTCATGCTCGGCCCGTTTTACCGCGACGTAGCCCGTGATGAAGGTTTTGCCCAGGTACTTCTCGATGGTCGCGCTGTTTTCCATACGTTCCAGCGCGTCTTCGATGGTCAGCGGCAGGCGCAGGTTGCGGCGTTCATAACCACGGCCCACCACCGGCGCGCTTGGATTGAGGCCTTCGACCATGCCGATGTAACCGCAGAGCAGGCTCGCGGCGATCGCCAGATACGGGTTGGCGTCAGCGCCCGGCAGACGGTTTTCCACACGGCGGTTCTGCGGGCCGGCATCCGGTACACGCAGGCCGACGGTGCGATTTTCTTCGCCCCATTCGACGTTTACCGGAGCCGAGGTGTCCGGCAGGAAGCGGCGGAACGAGTTGACGTTCGGCGCGAACAACGGCAGCAATTCAGGAATCAGTTTCTGCAGACCACCGATGTGGTGCAGGAACAGTTGGCTCATGGTCCCGTCTTCATTGGAGAAGACGTTCTTGCCGGTCTCGATGTCGATGATGCTCTGGTGCAAGTGCATCGCACTGCCCGGCTCGCCCGTCATCGGTTTGGCCATAAAGGTCGCAGCCACATCGTGCTTGAGCGCGGCTTCGCGCATGGTGCGTTTGAACACCAGAATCTGGTCAGCCAGCGACAGGGCGTCGCCGTGACGGAAGTTGATTTCCATCTGCGCCGTGCCGTCTTCGTGGATCAGCGTGTCGAGGTCCAGCTCCTGCAGTTCGCACCAGTCGTAGACGTCTTCGAACAGCGGGTCGAATTCGTTCGCCGCTTCGATGGAGAACGACTGACGACCGATTTCCGGACGGCCCGAGCGACCGATCGGCGGCTGCAACGGATAGTCAGGGTCGTCGCTGCGCTTGGTCAGGTAAAACTCCATTTCCGGCGCCACGATTGGCTGCCAGCCCTTGTCGGTATAGAGCTTGAGGACTTTCTTGAGGACGTTGCGCGGCGACAGCTCGATCGGGTTGCCTTGCTTGTCGTAGGTGTCGTGGATCACCTGCGCGGTCGGCTCGATGGCCCACGGCACCATGTACACGGCGTTCTGGTCGGGGCGGCAGATCATGTCGATGTCGGCCGGGTCGAGCAGTTCGTAATAGATGTCGTCTTCGACATAGTCGCCGGTTACGGTCTGCAACAGCACGCTTTCTGGCAGACGCATGCCCTTCTCGGCGATGAACTTGTTGGTCGGCGAAATCTTGCCCCGGGTGATACCGGTCAAGTCGGCGATCATGCATTCGACTTCTGTGATCTTGTGGTCTTTCAACCAATCGGTGAGCTGGTCGAGGTTGGTACTCATAAATGCCTCTGGGCTGAGTCTCCTGACATGATGTCAGGCAAAGTTTGACGCTTGCGCGTCGCGTTAAAGGGGGCCTTGCTTGTGCGCAGTGCGGGCTTACGCCGGGCACCGCGCATAGACAATGAAAGAGGAGCTTACCTGCCCTTTACGCTGGCGTTGCATTTCCTGTGCACAGTTCAGGCGTGCAGAATCGTGAGCACGTCTGGGAAGACGGCACAGGCTTTGGGAGTGAAAGCGATCTATATTGGGAGGAGACGCCATAAACCGGATGCTTCGCCGTACGTCCAGAATATCGGACGCTAGGGTTTCGACGGCTGCTGACGAGAACAACGTCGATGAACCGCGAGCCTTGCTGGCTGCGCTACGGACGGATTTGTCGCCACTGATGTGATAAGCATGCAGACCGGCCTGTTGCGAGCAGTCGGTGATGCCGATTAACGGCAGGCGAGACATGAAGCACCCCGGTATTATTGCTGTTATGGGTTTGATCGGAGCTTAGCCTTGTTCATTTTTTTACACAACACCCCCGTAAAAAATACAACACGGCCTGCTCAAGCCTGCGGGTGGCGAGCGTCCCAGAGACCAAAAAGCGCCCCAAAGTGCCCCATAAATGCCCTTGCGGCGCTTTTTTAGGGCAAAAAAGCCCTTGCTTGACTTCGGCAGGCCGTTCGGGTTGACTGAAACCAGAAAAGATCAATGATTGATATTTTTAACAACAAAGGTGTTGCATCATGTCGGTACCCCCGCGTGCCGTTCAGCTTAACGAAGCGAACGCGTTCCTTAAGGAACATCCTGAGGTTCTGTACGTTGACCTTCTGATTGCGGATATGAATGGTGTGGTGCGCGGCAAGCGCATTGAACGCACCAGTCTCCACAAGGTTTACGAGAAAGGCATCAACCTGCCGGCCTCTCTATTTGCTCTGGATATCAACGGCTCCACGGTGGAAAGCACCGGCCTGGGCCTGGACATCGGTGACGCCGATCGAATCTGCTATCCAATCCCCGATACCCTGTGCAACGAGCCATGGCAGAAGCGCCCGACCGCGCAACTGTTGATGACCATGCACGAACTCGAAGGCGACCCTTTCTTCGCCGATCCGCGTGAAGTGCTCCGTCAAGTTGTTGCAAAGTTTGACGAGCTTGGCTTGACCATCTGCGCGGCCTTCGAACTCGAGTTTTACCTGATCGACCAGGAAAACGTGAACGGCCGTCCACAGCCGCCACGCTCGCCAATCTCGGGTAAACGCCCGCACTCGACTCAGGTCTACCTGATCGACGACCTCGACGAATACGTCGACTGCCTCCAGGACATTCTGGAAGGGGCCAAAGAGCAAGGCATCCCGGCCGACGCCATCGTCAAGGAAAGTGCCCCGGCGCAGTTCGAAGTGAACCTGCACCACGTCGCCGACCCGATCAAGGCGTGCGACTACGCGGTACTGCTCAAGCGTCTGATCAAGAACATCGCCTACGACCATGAAATGGACACCACCTTCATGGCCAAGCCGTACCCGGGCCAGGCAGGTAATGGTCTGCACGTACACATTTCGATTCTGGATAAAGAAGGCAAAAACATTTTTGCCAGCGAGGATCCCGAGCAGAACGCCGCGCTGCGTCACGCGATCGGCGGTGTGCTCGAGACCCTGCCCGCGCAGATGGCTTTCCTCTGCCCGAACGTCAACTCCTATCGTCGTTTCGGCGCACAGTTCTACGTGCCGAACTCGCCGTGCTGGGGCCTCGACAACCGTACCGTGGCGATTCGCGTACCGACCGGTTCGTCCGATGCCGTGCGTATCGAACACCGCGTGGCCGGTGCCGATGCCAACCCGTACCTGCTGATGGCTTCGGTGCTGGCGGGCGTGCACCACGGTCTGACCAACAAGATCGAACCGGGCGCGCCAGTCGAAGGCAACAGCTACGAGCAGAACGAACAAAGCCTGCCGAACAACTTGCGCGATGCCCTGCGCGAGCTGGACGACAGCGAGGTGATGGCCAAGTACATCGATCCGAAGTACATCGATATCTTCGTCGCCTGCAAGGAAAGCGAGCTGGAGGAGTTTGAACACTCCATCTCCGACCTTGAGTACAACTGGTATCTGCATACCGTTTAAGCGGTTGTAGCTTCAGGAAAAAACGCCGTTGGCCGATTTAGCCAACGGCGTTTTTTTATGGCCGCCTGCGGCGGCTCGCTGGCCGACAAGACAACACAAGAGCCGGCTCGTACAATGCCCGCTGCCCCGCAGGAGACTTCCATGACGCGACCCGCCCCCGTCCGCAAACCGCGTGCCCGCAGTCAGGCGCGCATCGACTCGATACTCGACGCCGCTCGTACGCTGCTGGCCGCCGAGGGTGTGGCCAGTCTGTCGATCTACAGCGTCGCCGAACGTGCGCAGATCCCGCCCTCCTCCGTGTACCACTTTTTCGCCAGCGTACCGGCGCTGCTCGAAGCGTTGACGGCGGATGTTCATGCGGCTTTTCGCGCGTGCCTGCAAGCACCGATCGATCATGCAGCCTTGCGTGACTGGCGCGATCTGTCGCGGCTGATCGAGCAGCGGATGCTGGAGATCTATGGCGAAGACGCGGCGGCTCGCCAGTTGATCCTCGCGCAACACGGTCTGACCGAGGTCACCCAGGCTGACCGCCAGCACGACATTGAGCTGGGCGACCTGATGCACAAGCTGTTCGACCATCACTTCGAGTTGCCAAGGCTGCCGGAGGATGTCGATGTGTTTGCCTTGGCGATGGAGCTGGGCGACCGGGTTTATGCGCGTTCGGTGCAGCAACATGGGCAGATCACCCCGCGCATGGCCGAGGAAGGGATGCGCGTGTTTGATGCTTATATCGGCCTGTATTTGCCGCCGTATCTGCCCAAGCGCTGAGCCATGATCGTTCCCACGCTCTGCGTGGGAATGCAGCCCGTGACGCTCCGCGTCACTGGACGCGGAGCGTCCCTAGAGGCATTCCCACGCGGAGCGTGGGAACGATCACAAAAAACCCCGAAGGGCTCACGCCCTCCGGGGTTGTTTTTTGCTCACCGGCTTACAACTTGGCGATCGACACCTCGGTGGATTTCACAAAGGCGATCACTTCGCTGCCGACCACCAGTTCCAGCTCTTTGACCGAGCGGGTGGTGATCACCGAAGTAACGATGCCGGACGCGGTCTGCACGTCGATTTCCGACAGCACGTCGCCGAGGACGATTTCCTTGATCGAGCCTTTGAACTGGTTACGGACGTTGATGGCTTTGATAGTCATGATATTTCTCCTGAGGTCGAAATAAGCGGCAAGTGGCAAGTTACAAGCGGCAAGCAAAAGCACAGCGCTTCTACTTGTAGCGCGTAGCTTGAAGCTCGCAGCTGCTTCATTGCGCCCAACGCAGTTGCGTAGGCAGTGGTGAAACAGGTTCCGGCGCCGGCGGTTCGCCGGGCAGGGAGAGAACACGGTTAAGCACTTCGGTTTCCAGCGCCGCCAGTCTGTGCGAACCACGCACTCGCGGGCGCGGCAGTTCCACATGCAGATCAAGACCGACTTCGCCGTCCTCGATCAGAATCACCCGGTCGGCAATCGCCACCGCTTCGCTGACGTCGTGGGTCACCAGCAGCACGGTGAAGCCGCGTTGCTGCCAGAGACGCTCGATCAGTTGCTGCATTTCAATGCGCGTCAGCGCGTCCAGTGCGCCTAGCGGTTCATCGAGCAGCAGCAAACGCGGTTGATGGATCAGCGCCCGCGCGAGGGCAACGCGCTGCTTCTGCCCACCGGACAACGCTGCCGGCCATTCATTGGCACGATCCGCCAGACCGACCGCGTCCAGTGCTTCGAGCGCTTTCGGGCGCCAATTGCCTTTGAGGCCGAGGCCCACGTTGTCGATGATCTTTTTCCACGGCAGCAGACGTGCTTCCTGGAACATCAATCGGGTGTCTTCCCGCGCATCGCTGAGCGGTGCAGAGCCGGCCAGCAAGTCGCCGCCAGTCGGTTGATCGAGGCCGGCGAGCAAGCGCAAAAAGGTACTTTTGCCGCAGCCACTGCGCCCGACCACGGCGACGAATTGCCCCGCCGGAATGTGCAGATCGATGTCACGCAGCACCTGCCGCGCGCCGAAGGTTTTCTGCAGGTTGCGCACTGCCAACGGAATCCCGCGCAGCAGGCGTGGAGGTTGTTGAGCGGTCATGCTGCACCTCCTTTGGCAACCTGATACGCCGGATGCCAGCGCAACCACACACGTTCAAGTCCACGAGCCGCGAGGTCGGCGAGTTTGCCGAGCACCGCGTAAAGCAGGATCGCCAGCACCACCACGTCGGTCTGCAAAAACTCCCGGGCGTTCATGGCCAGATAGCCGATGCCGGAGCTGGCGGAAATGGTTTCGGCGACGATCAGCGTCAACCACATAAAGCCCAGGGCGAAGCGCACACCGACCAGAATCGAAGGCAGCGCGCCCGGCAGAATCACCTGCCAGAACAGGCTGAAACCGCTCAAGCCGTAACTGCGCGCCATTTCCACCAGCGCCGGATCGACGTTGCGGATGCCGTGATAGGTGTTCAGGTAAATCGGGAACAACGTGCCCAGTGCCACCAGAAAAATCTTCGCTGACTCGTCGATGCCGAACCACAGAATCACCAGCGGAATCAGCGCCAGGTGCGGCACGTTGCGGATCATCTGCACCGAGCTGTCGAGCAGGCGTTCGCCCCATTTCGACAGGCCGGTGATGAAACCCAGGACCAGACCGATGCTGCCGCCGATGGTGAAACCGAGCGCCGCACGCCAGCCGCTGATCGCCAGGTGCGTCCAGATTTCGCCGCTGCGCACCAGGCTCACGCCGGCCTCGATCACCGCCACCGGTGCCGGCAGAATCCGCGTCGACAACCAACCGGCCGACACCGACAACTGCCACACCGCCAGCAGCAACACCGGCAACGCCCAAGGCGCGAGGCTGTGGATGATTTTCTTCATGGCGCGCCTCAGCTCTGCGACGCGGCTTTGGGAAGAATGTCGTTGGCGACCATCTCGCCGAACGGGCTGACATAACCGGCGCTTTTCGGCAGTTCCGGACGCTCGATGTCGAGGTGCGGGAACAGCAGTTCAGCGACGCGATAGGATTCTTCGAGGTGTGGATAACCCGAGAAAATGAAGGTGTCGATGCCCAGATCCGCGTATTCCTTCACGCGTGCAGCCACCGTCGGGCCATCACCAACCAGCGCCGTACCGGCACCGCCGCGCACCAGACCGACGCCGGCCCAGAGATTCGGGCTGACTTCGAGGTTGTCGCGGCTGCCACCGTGCAGTGCAGCCATGCGTTGCTGGCCGACGGAATCGAAACGCGCCAGCGAAGCTTGAGCACGAGCGATGGTGTCGTTGTCCAGATGCGAGATCAAACGATCCGCCGCTTGCCACGCTTCGGCGTTGGTTTCGCGGACGATCACGTGCAGACGAATACCGAAACGTACGGTGCGGCCAAGCTTGGCGGCTTTGGCGCGCACTTGGGCGATCTTCTCGGCGACGGCTGCTGGCGGCTCGCCCCAGGTCAGGACCATTTCGACTTGTTCAGCGGCCAGATCCTGCGCGGCTTCCGACGAGCCACCGAAGTACAGCGGCGGGCGTGGTTGCTGGATCGGCGGATAGAGCAACTTGGCGCCCTTCACGCTGATGTGCTGACCGTCGTAATCCACGGTTTCGCCTTCCAGCACACGACGCCAGATACGAGTGAATTCCACCGAGGCCTGATAGCGTTCTTCGTGGCTGAGGAACAGACCGTCGCCGGCCAATTCTTCCGGATCACCGCCAGTCACCAGATTGAACAGCGCACGGCCGCCGGACAGACGATCCAGCGTGGCGGCCTGCCGCGCTGCGACCGTCGGGGAAATGATCCCGGGGCGCAGCGCAACGAGGAATTTCAGACGCTGGGTCACCGGGATCAGCGACGCCGCCACCAGCCACGAGTCTTCGCAGGAGCGGCCAGTCGGAATCAGCACACCGCCGAAGCCCAGACGATCCGCCGCTTGCGCGACCTGTTGCAGATAACCGTGGTCAACGGCGCGAGCGCCTTCGGCGGTGCCAAGGTAATGGCCGTCACCGTGGGTAGGCAGGAACCAGAAGATATTGAGGCTCATGGAGTGGTCTCCTTAGGAATTCGAGTTACTGGGCTTGGGTGGCCGAGCTTTGGGCCACAGCGGCCGGTGGTGTCCAGATCACATCCTTGATGCTCAGCGGCTTCGGAATCAGCTTGAGCTGGAAGAACGTGTCAGCGATTTTCTGCTGCGCGGCGACCACTTCCGGGGTCAGGAACAGCGCGCCGTAGCCCTGGCGTTTCACCGAGGTCAGGGTGATGTCCGCCGGCAGGCCGAGCAGTGGCGCGACTTGTTGAGTCACGTCTTCAGGATTGGCTTTCGACCATTCGCCGACCGCGCGCACTTCCTCAACGAGGGTCTTGATCACCTGAGGATTTTTCTCGGCGTATGGCTTGGTCGCGAGATAGAACTGGTGGTTGTCGACGATGCCTTTGCCGTCACGCAGGGTGTGCGCTTGCAGTTGTTTCTCGGCGGCGGCCTGATACGGATCCCAGATGACCCAGGCGTCGACGCTGCCACGTTCGAACGCGGCGCGAGCATCGGCGGGCGGCAGGAATACGGTTTGAATGTCGCTGTATTTGAGGCCGGCGTCTTCCAGTGCACGCACCAGCAGGTAGTGAACGTTGGAGCCTTTGTTCAGGGCGACTTTCTTGCCTTTGAGATCGGCCACCGATTTGATCGGCGAGTCTTTCGGCACAAGGATCGCTTCGCTATTTGGCGCTGGCGGTTCGTAGGCGACGTAGAGCAGATCGGCACCAGCAGCTTGGGCGAAGACTGGCGGGGTTTCGCCGGTCACGCCGAAGTCGATCGAGCCGACGTTCAGGCCTTCCAGCAACTGCGGGCCGCCGGGGAATTCAGTCCATTGCACGTCGACGCCTTGGGCGGCCAGACGTTTTTCCAACGTGCCTTTGGCTTTGAGCAGCACCAGCGTGCCGTACTTCTGATAACCGATCCGCAATGTCTCGGCTTGAGCTTGGGTGATGGCGCCGAAGGTGACAGCCGCAGCAAACAGAGCGACCAGACCACGACGCAAAAATACAGTGCGCATAGCGCTCTCCTTTTTGCTGTTGGGTTTTGGCTGCACCTGCTTGGCCGTTAGCGGCTGAGTAAGGTGAAGTACATCAAGTTCGGGTGTGGCTTAAATGCTCCAGCGAGCACTCAATAAACGTTCGTTCAACAGGCCCGGTTCCAGCGGTTTCGGGCGGCGGGCCATGGCGCCGACAAACTGATCCAGCGCTTCGTGCAGTCGCTGCTCCAGCGCCGGTGCCAGTTGTGCGGCGGCACTGCCTTCGCCGTAAGCGATCTGGCTGTCCTCGGCGAAAATCCCCTGAAGCATTTCCTGGGCTTTCAATGCCGACAGCACAGGCTTGAGGGCGTAATCGACCACCAGCATGTGGGCGATGCTGCCGCCCGTGGCCATGGGCAAGACAATCTTGTGATTCAGGGCGCGCTCGGGCAGCAGATCCAGCAGCGTCTTCAACGCGCCGGAAAACGAGGCCTTGTACACCGGCGTGGCGATCAACAGGCCGTCGGCGTTTTCAATCTGTTGCAGCAGGTCGAGGACCTTCGGGCTGTCGAAGCGGGCGTGGAGCAGATCTTCGGCCGGGAAATCCCGAATCTGATAACTCACCACTTCCACCCCTTGCTGCTGCAACCAACGTTGCGAGCGCTCCAGCAGCACCCCGGAACGGGAGCGCAGGCTGGGACTGCCACCGAGTGAGACGACCAGCATCGAGACAATTCCTTAAGCGTTACAGGCGATTCGCAGGTTGCGATCTCGCTTCGATGGGAGTGACCTTACCAGCTGATTTATATATCCATAAATCATATTTATTCATTTGGTTATGCGTTTTGGAGATATAAGATTTGCGTTGTTTCAGGCGAAAAAAAAGGCCGTCGAAACGGCCTGAAATCCCCTGCTTAGTAGCTACCACTGATCGTTCCAACGCTCTGCGTGGGAATGAATCCATGGATACTCCGCGTCCACTGTGACGCAGAGCGTCACGGGCGGCACCCCACGCGGACGGTTCGACGCCTCGACGTGGGAACGGTCTGCCCGGTGAGATCACTTGTTCGGCTGTGGCGTCAGGCGCAGATACGGCTTCACCGCGCGATAGCCCTTCGGAAAGCGCTGCTTGATCTCTTCCTCGTCCTTCAACGAAGGCACGATCACCACCTCTTCACCGTCCTGCCAGTTGGCCGGGGTGGCCACTTTGTAGTTGTCGGTGAGTTGCAGCGAATCGATCACCCGCAAAATCTCGTGGAAGTTGCGCCCGGTGCTCGCCGGGTAGGTGATGGTCAGACGAATTTTCTTGTTCGGATCGATCACGAACAGCGAACGCACGGTCAGCGTATCGTTGGCGTTCGGGTGGATCAGATCGTACAGATCAGAAACCTTGCGATCGGCATCGGCCAGGATCGGGAAGTTGACGATGGTGTTCTGGGTTTCGTTGATGTCTTCGATCCACTTGTGGTGCGAGTCCACCGGGTCGACCGACAGCGCAATGGCTTTGACGCCGCGCTGGGCGAATTCATCTTTGAGCTTGGCGGTGAAGCCCAGCTCGGTGGTGCACACCGGGGTGAAGTCCGCCGGGTGAGAGAACAGCACGCCCCAGCTATCGCCCAGCCACTCGTGAAAACGAATCTTGCCGGCGCTGGAATCCTGTTCGAAGTCGGGGGCGATGTCGCCGAGTCTGAGGCTCATGGTGCTGCTCCTGAGGAGTTGTTGGAGGCCTCAACTGTAGCCCGGGATTTGCCCTCATGAAAAAGAATAAATAATCAGATATCTAGATCATAAGTGAATATTAAACATCTGTTCACTGGACGCCCGACGGCTTCCCGACGAACATCAGTCGCAAGGTTCGAGAAGGCCTTGAGTTGCTGTAAAGAGGGAAATTCGGGGAGGGCTTACGGGGGTGAGCCTGACGCGAAAACGCAAAAGCCCCGTCCGGCGCGATGCCGGACGGGGCTTTTTTTACATCATGCTTTTACATCAGGTGCAGGAGCGCGCTATTACAGCAGCGGGATCGAGTAGCTGACGATCAAGCGGTTTTCGTCCTGCGAACGGGTGTTCGGCAGGTCGGTGCGCCATACAGCGTTTTTCCACATCAGGCCGACGTTTTTGAACGGGCCTTCAGGTACGACGTAACCGATGGTGAAGTCGCGTTCCCACTCGGAACGGTTCGAAGCGCTTTCGCGACCGTTGGTGCCAACGGTGTCGATCGAATCGCCTTTCAGGTAAACCACACCAGCGGTCAGGCCAGGTACGCCGACTTTAGCGAAGTCATACGAGTAGCGAGCCTGCCAGGTTTTCTCGCCGGCACGACCGAACTTCTGGATCTGCATGTCGGTGATGGTGTAGTTCGACGAACCGTCGCCCTGGTTCAGCCAAGGGAAGTCGCTGCTGCCGTTGGAAACCTGGTAACCGCCACCGAAGGTGTGGCCTTCAACGGTGTACAGGAACAGGCCGCTGTACAGGTTGTTGTCGACTTCACCGCGACCGTTACGAACGCCGGTGTAGTTACCGGTGCTGTAGTAGGCTGGATCGGTGCCGTTTTTGCCGTCATCGGAGCTGTTGAAGTAACGGAAATCAGACTTCAATACGCCCGGGCCGATTGCCCAGTTGTGAACCAGACCCAGGAAGTGCTGCTTGTAGAAGTCTTCCAGGTTGCCGTAGTAGTACTGGGCAGTCAGGTCTTTGGTGATTTTGTAGTCACCACCGGCGTAGATGAACTTGTTGCTGTCACGGAAACCGGTACCGCGGGTGTTTGCACCGCTGATGGACAGGTTTTCGTTGTTGCTGGAGTTACGACCTTTCACGGCTTCGATCTGACCACCGACCAGAGTCAGGTCCTTGATTTCGCCGGAAGTGATCTGGCCACCCTGCCAGGTTTGTGGCAGCAGACGACCGTCGTTGGTCACGATGACCGGGTTCTTCGGCTGCAGGGTACCGAGCTTCAGTTCAGTCTGGGAGATCTTGGCTTTGGCAGTCAGACCGAGGCTGGAGAAGTTGTCCACGGCTTTACCGTTGGATTCGCTCGGGAACACAGTGCCGCCGTAAGCGGTACCGCTGTTACCGTTGGTGCCGCCGCCCGAATCCAGACGCACGCCCAGCAGGCCGATGGCGTCGATACCGAAGCCGACGGTGCCTTGGGTGTAGCCGGAGATGAAACGCAGATCGAAGCCTTGGCCCCACTCTTCGTTCTTGTTCGCGCCGGTGCCATCGCGGTTGTCGGTGTTGATGTAGAAGTTACGCAGCCCCAGCGTTGCCTTGCTGTCTTCGATGAAACCGGCGGCGCCTGCCTGCTGCGCCAAAACCCCTACGGCCACAGCCAGGGCCAAGGTGGACTTGTTCATGTAAAGCTCCTCTCGTTTCTAATTTTTGTGTTCCTGGCCCCGGGTCTGTTGCCCTGGGTCCTAAGATGCGCGATTAGCGCCAGACCGTGACTGACAAGTCAATCGTAACCTTGTGTGTCTACGACCAAGGTCTAATCGCAGTGATTCGGTCCCTGCACAGTACTGATTTCCTGTTAACCCCAAAAAGAATTATTTCATTCTTTTTAATACCATTCGGGAATATGGCCTAGTAATGGCCTTCTCCACCGGGATACAGGATATCGGCTACTAAGCTCATTCCTAAATGGTATTTGTGCAGCCTTTTTTAGATCGCTTAGGTTTGACGCATCCAAATCACGTCAACCCCTGTCCAAAAGGCGACGCCATCATGGCCAAACGCGCACTATCCAGTCAATTTGTTACAGTTTGTGTGTCAGCTATTTTTTCTTTTTCGGCACAGGCGGCCAACCTCACGGTCGGGTATCAAACCGGTATTGACCCGAGCAAAGTGCCTCAGGCCGACGGTGTCTACGAGAAAACCATCGGCGAAAAGATCGACTGGCGCCGCTTCAACAGTGGCCCGGAAGTTGTGACAGCCATCGCTTCGGGCGACGTGCAGATCGGCAACCTCGGTTCCAGCCCTCTAGCCGCGGCAGCCTCACGCAACTTGCCGATCGTCGCGTTCATTGTTTCAGCGCAGATCAATGCTGCCGAAGCCTTGGTGGTGCGCAATGGCAGCGGCATCAACACACCGCAGGACCTGGTCGGCAAGACCATCGCCACGCCCTTCGTCTCGACCTCCCATTCCAGCCTGCTCGGCGCACTCAAGCACTGGGGCCTGGACGCCTCGAAAGTCAAAGTGGTGAACCTGCAGCCAGCGGAAATCGCCGCAGCGTGGAAACGCGGTGACATTGATGGGGCATTTGTCTGGTCGCCAGCGCTGGGGGAAATCCGCAAGACCGGCAAGACGCTGACCGATGCTGCACAGGTCGGACAATGGGGCGCCCCGACCTTCGAAGTGTGGGTCGCGCGCAAAGACTTTGCCGAGAAACACCCTGACGTCGTGGCCAAATTCGCCAAGGTCACGCTGGACTCATTCGCTGACTACGCCGCGCACAAAGACAGCTGGACGGCGGACTCGGTGCCTGTACAGAAAATCGCCAAACTGACCGGTGCCAACGCCGCCGATGTCCCGGAATTGCTCGCAGGCTCGGCATTCCCGGATGCCAAGGCACAACAAACCACGGCGCTGCTGGACGGCGGCACGGCGAAGGCAATTGGCGAGACGGCGAAGTTTTTGAAGGAGCAAGGCAAGGTTGAGACGGTGCTGCCGGATTATTCGCCGTACGTGAGCGCGAAGTTCATCACTGAGTAATTGATCGTTCCCACGCTCCGCGTGGGAATGCAGCACGGGACGCTCCGCGTCCCATCAGAAGCCGAACGCAGAGCGTCCGTTGAGGCATTCCCACGCAGAGCGTGGGAACGATCGGAGCTCGGTTACAGGGTTTTTTCGAAGATCTTCGAATTACGCTGATAGTTGTACAGCGACGCCCGCGCCGCTGGCAGGCGCTCAACGCTGCTCGGCTCAAACCCACGCTCGCGGAACCAGTGCGCGGTGCGCGTGGTGAGGACGAACAAGGTTTTCAAACCCTGCGCCCGTGCACGGGTTTCGATGCGTTCCAGCAATTCATCCCCACGACCGCCGTGGCGGTACTCCGGGTTCACCGCCAGGCACGCCAGCTCACCGGCATCGGAATCGGCAATCTGGTACAGCGCCGCACAGGCGATGATCATGCCTTCACGCTCGACCACGCTGAACTGCTCGATCTCGCGCTCCAGCACTTCGCGCGAACGCCGCACCAGAATCCCCTGCTCTTCCAGCGGACTGATCAGATCGAGCAAACCGCCGACGTCTTCAATCGCCGCTTCGCGCACCAATTCGAATTGCTCTTGGGCCACCAGCGTACCGCCACCGTCACGGGTGAACAGTTCGGTCAGCAGCGCGCCATCCTCGGCGTAACTGACGATATGGCTGCGGGCCACGCCGCCACGGCAGGCTTCGGCGGCGGCATCGAGCAATTCCGCCTGATAGTTGCTGCCCAGACGCTGCAAATGCGCCGGCACTTGTTGCGGACGCAGTTCGCGCACCAGTTTGCCGTTTTCGTCGATCAGGCCGAGGTCCGCACCGAACAGCAACAGTTTGTCAGCTCCCAGATCGATAGCGGCGCGGGTGGCGACGTCTTCGCAAGCCAGGTTGAAGATTTCACCGGTTGGCGAGTAGCCCAGCGGCGACAGCAGCACGATCGAGCGCTCATCGAGCAAGCGATTGATGCCCTTGCGATCGACCCGGCGCACTTCGCCGGTGTGGTGATAATCGACGCCTTCCAGCACGCCAATCGGCCGCGCCGTGACGAGGTTGCCGCTGGCCACGCGCAAGCGCGAACCCTGCATCGGCGAGGAAGCCATGTCCATCGACAGCCGTGCTTCGATGGCGATGCGCAATTGGCCGACGGCATCGATCACACATTCCAGGGTCGCCGCATCGGTGATGCGCATGCCGTGGTGGTAATGCGGAGTCAGGCCGCGCGCAGCGAGGCGGGTTTCGATCTGCGGGCGCGAACCGTGCACCAGCACAAGGCGCACGCCAAGGCTGTGCAGCAGGACGATGTCGTGAACGATGTTGCCGAAATTCGGATGCTCCACGCCGTCGCCGGGCAGCATGACGACGAAGGTGCAGTCGCGGTGAGCATTGATGTAAGGGGACGCGTGACGAAGCCAATTAACGTATTCGGGCATGAACCTGGGCCTGTAATAAATAGCAGCCGGAAAAAGGGCGAAACGGAAAACGCACAGCGGGCTGATGGTTATCGTCGGAACAGGCTTGGCGACACGCGCGCTCTCCTCATGAATACGGGTTGGGTTGCTGGCAATTTACAGCGTTTGATCGGATAAAACACATACCCCTGTGGGAGCGAGCCTGCTCGCGAAAGCGATGTATCAGGCGACATCGACGTGTCTGAAATGGCGCTTTCGCGAGCAGGCTCGCTCCCCCATGGGTGGATCATCGTTCGTCAGCAGTCAGGCAGTAATGTTCAATCAGTTGCCGTAATAGATGCACGGTAGGCTGCAAACGTGACATTTCAAGGTACTCGCCGGGCTGATGCGCGCACGCAATGTCGCCGGGGCCGAGCACGATGGTTTCGCAGCCGAGGCGCTGAAGATAAGGCGCTTCGGTGCCGAACGCTACTGCTTCGGCGCTATGACCGGTGAGCTTTTCCGCGATGCGCACCAGTTCGGCGTCTGCATCCTGCTCGAACGGCGGCACTTCCGGGAACAACGGCTTGTAGTCGATCTTCACCTGATGCCGCTCAGCGACCGGGTTGAGCTTGCGCAAAATCTCCGCGCGCAGGACTTTCGGGTCCATGCCCGGCAACGGTCGCAAATCAAATTCCAGCGAACACTGGCCGCAGATGCGGTTGGGATTGTCGCCGCCATGGATGCAACCGAAGTTCATCGTCGGTTGCGGCACGCTGAACTGCGGATTGTTGAATTCGCGCTGCCACAACAGGCGCAGGCCGCGCAATTCACCAATCGCGTCGTGCATCGCTTCGAGGGCGCTGTGGCCCAGGCGGGGATCCGACGAATGGCCGCTCTGCCCGAGGATGTCGATGCGCTCCATCATGATGCCTTTGTGCATGCGGATCGGCTTGAGCCCGGTCGGCTCGCCAATCACCGCCGCGCGGCCCAGCGGACGCCCGGCCTCGGCCAGCGCACGGGCGCCGGACATCGAGCTTTCTTCATCACAGGTGGCCAAAATCAGCAGTGGTTGCTTGAACGGCTGATCGAGCAGCGGCAACACCGCTTCGATGATCAGCGCAAAAAAGCCCTTCATGTCGCAACTGCCGAGCCCGACCCAGCGGCCATCGACTTCGGTGAGCTTCAGCGGGTCGGTCTGCCACAACGCGTCGTCGTAGGGCACCGTGTCGCTGTGCCCGGCGAGCACCAACCCGCCGGGGCCGCTGCCGAAACTGGCGAGCAGGTTGAATTTGCCGGGGCTGACCTGCTGGATGTCGCAATTGAAACCCAGATCACCCAGCCAACCGGCGAGCAGATCGATCACCGCGCGATTGGATTGATCGAGGTTCGGTTGGGTACAGCTGACCGATGGCGCGGCGATCAGCGCAGCGAACTGGTCTTGCATGGACGGCAAAGGCATCGCTGACTCCAACTCCCGATTTGAAGTCCATCATAGAACCATCCGGCGTCAGGAATAAACCGTCGCAGGGCGTAGGACGAATCAGTCCTGTACACTGCACGGCCTTGGCAGCCACATATTCCCCGGCTGCGCTCCCGATCCTGGATTTTCCGGCCATGCAGAAAGAAACCGAAATCAAACTCCGCGTCAGCCGCGAAACCCTCGCCGCCCTGCGCGAGCACCCGCTACTGAAGAAACGCAACAAAAGTGGCTGGGAACGCCGTGAGTTGATGAACCAGTACTTCGACACCCCCGAGCGCGACCTGGCTCAGGCCAAAGTCGCCCTGCGCCTGCGCAAGGACGGTGACGAAGTCATTCAAACCCTCAAGACCCGTGGCCAGAGCGTTGCCGGCCTGTCCGAGCGTAATGAATACGACTGGAAGTTGCCGAAAGCCAAGCTCGACGTGAAGAAACTCGACGGCGAATGCTGGCCCGAGTCGCTGGCCGAGCTGGACAAGAAAACCCTCAAGCCGATCTTCACCACCGATTTCGTCCGCGAGCGCGCCGAAATTGCCTGGGGCCGTGGCAAAGCCAAAGTGGTTATCGAAGCCGCGCTGGATCTCGGCCACGTTGTCGTCGGTAAACAGAAAGAAGAAATCTGCGAGCTGGAACTGGAATTGCGCGAAGGCGAGCCTGCCGCGCTGCTGGAGCTGGCGGCCGAACTGGCCGAAACCCTGGCGCTGATGCCGTGCGACATCAGCAAGGCTGAGCGCGGTTATCGTCTATACGACGCCAACAGCTACTCGCTGAGCCTGCCGGCGCCGGAGCTGACCCAGGAAACCCAACTCGACGACGCCTTCGCCGCACTGAGCTGGCACTTGCTCGGCAGCAGCCAGCGTCTGGCTGAACAGTACCGTTTCAACGGTCACTGGCGCCTGCTGCTCGACTGGGTCGAGAACCTCGCGGAAATGCGCGCCCTGCTCAGCAGCCTCGGCCAGGCCGCGCCGCGTCAGTCGACCCACGATTTGCGCGTTGCCCTGGATGCTCTGCTGGAAGACTGGCGCCCGCTGGTTCAGGCCGGTATCGAAGACGAAGACGTGCGCAAAGCCGCGCCGGAGCAGTTCCTCGAAGAACTCGAAGACCCGCGCTGGGGCCTGTTCTCGCTGAACACTTCGCGCTGGTTGCTGGCACGCACCTGGACCGCCGAGCGCAACGTGCGCGGCAATCGTCAGGGCGGCGCGCAGTTGCACAGTTGGCTGCCGCGCACCTTGGGTGAAGAAGCCACCGCTCTGCAATTGCAGCGTTATCAGCAGCAGCCGGAAGATCTGGCTGAGCAACTGCCGCGCATCGAGCGTATTCAGGTCTGGCTGCACCACGCACGTAATGTGCTGGAAATCCCGGAAATGGATCGCCTCTATGGCGAGCTGAACAAATTGGCGCAACTGGCCAACGAACCGACGATCACTGACGAACTGCTCGATGCACGCAAGCAGCAGGCGATTGCGGTTTACCAGAATCGTGCGTGGAAAATGCTGCTGCGTATGTAACACCCCCGTGTTGATGATCGTTCCCACGCTCTGCGTGGGAACGATCTGGGTCAGACAGGGAGGCTGGTGGTGGACTTGATCTCCGACAGCGCCACAATCGAATTCACTTCCTGAATCCCCGGCACCAGCGACAGCTTCTCAAAGAAGAACCGCTCATACGCCTCGATGTCCGCCGCGACAATCCGCAACAGAAAATCCACCGCGCCCATCAGCACATAACACTCCAGCACCTCCGGGAACCCGCGAATCGCTTCGGTGAACTCAGTGAAGTTCGAACGCCCGTGCGCGTTGAGTTTGATCTCGGCAAAGATCTGCGTGTTCAGGCCGATCTTCTTGCGATCGAGCAAGGTCACCTGGCCACGAATGATCCCCTCCTCCTTCATTCGCTGAATCCGCCGCCAGCACGGTGATTGCGACAATCCGACCTGTTCGGCGATCTGCGCGCTGGAGAGCGAAGCGTCCTCTTGCAGCAGGGCGAGGATCTTGCGGTCGTAGCTGTCCAACTCGCTATGCATAGAAAAACCCCAATCACTGTGTTTTGCGAATTGATCACGTCGATCAACTGCCAATAACGCCGATCATAGCCAAGAAATACCCCAAGCCGAATGTAAAAATTCCTCCAGAGATTTTGGAGAATCGTTATGCCGCACCTCGAAGCCGTGAACAGCGCACCCACCCGCGCCGACGTCTGGAACGTCAGCAACACTCATTGCCTGGCGCAGTATCAAATCCTCGCCGAAGCCGAGCCGGACTTGCTGGTACGCGTGCTCAACCTGTTCGCCCTGCAATTCCTCACGCCCGAGCAGGTCAACGTGCAGCGGATCGACGATTTGATGTCGATTGACATTGTCATGGGCGGCTTCAGTTGGCATCGCGCGCAAGTCATCGCGGAAAAACTTCGTAACCTGATCAGCGTCTGCTCGGTGGATCTGCAAAACGCCGACAGCGCTTGGGCTGCCCGCGCGCAAGCCGCCGGCTGAAAAATCCGGCAACGGCTTCGTCGGGTAGTGGCCCAACGGTCTGCGGGGCCGCGACTATCCTTTTGCGCACTGTCGCTTAAAAGGAAGCCCGCATGTCCGTTCAATTCGCCACTCAGGACCGCTGGCTGGAACTCAATGAGGTGCTGCGTGAACTGGTCGCCCAAGGCTTCATTTGCCAGGACTCGGCGGAGCAGGCGCTGAATGCCCGCCGCCGCCACGCCGCCCACGGTCAGATGCATCCGCTGGAATTCATCGCCAGTCAGCAACTCGATGACCTCAGCCGTCCGGGCAAACATCTCGATCTGGAAAGCCTGACGCTTTGGCTGGCACAGGAGGCCGGCCAGCCGTATTTGCGCATCGACCCGCTGAAGATCAACGTCGCCGCGATCACACCGCTGATGTCCTATGCCTTCGCGCAGCGGCACAAGATTCTCGCTGTGGCGGTCGATCGCGATGCGGTGACCGTGGCCAGCGCCCAGCCCTACGTCACCGGTTGGGAAGCCGATCTGACCCATGTGCTGAAGCTGCCGATCAAACGGGTGGTGGCCAATCCGGCGGACATTCAGCGCTTCAGCGTCGAGTTCTTCCGCCTGGCGAAATCGGTCAGCGGCGCCAGCAATGCCGACGCCCAGAGCGGCAACCTCGGTAACTTCGAGCAACTGCTCAACCTCGGCGCCAGCGATCAGGAGCCGGACGCCAACGATGCGCACATCGTCAACATCGTCGACTGGCTGTTCCAGTACGCCTTTCAGCAGCGCGCCAGCGATATCCACATCGAACCGCGACGCGAGCAAGGCACGGTGCGCTTTCGTATCGACGGCGTGCTGCACAACGTCTATCAATTCCCGCCACAGGTGACCATGGCGATTGTCAGTCGCCTGAAAAGCCTCGGGCGGATGAACGTCGCCGAAAAGCGCAAACCCCAGGACGGCCGGGTCAAGACCAAGACCCCGGAGGGCGGCGAAGTCGAGCTGCGCCTGTCGACGCTACCCACCGCGTTCGGCGAAAAAATGGTCATGCGGATTTTCGACCCGGAAGTGCTGCTCAAGGATTTCGATCAACTGGGCTTCAGCGCCGACGATCTGAGGCGCTGGCAAGACATGACCCGCCAGCCCAACGGCATCATTCTGGTCACCGGGCCGACAGGTTCAGGCAAGACCACCACGCTGTACACCACGCTGAAAAAACTGGCGACGCCGGAGGTCAATCTCTGCACCATCGAAGACCCGATCGAAATGGTCGAGCCGGCGTTCAACCAGATGCAGGTGCAGCACAACATTGACCTGAGCTTCGCCGCCGGGGTGCGTGCGCTGATGCGGCAAGACCCGGACATCATCATGATCGGCGAGATCCGCGACCTGGAAACCGCTGAAATGGCGATCCAGGCAGCACTGACCGGGCACTTGGTGCTATCGACTTTGCACACCAACGACGCGCCCAGTGCGATCAGTCGCCTGCTCGAACTCGGTGTGCCGCATTACCTGATCAAAGCCACCGTGCTCGGCGTCATGGCCCAGCGACTGGTGCGCACCTTGTGCCCGCACTGCAAGGCACCGCTGACACTGGAAGAGGAAGACTGGCAAACCCTGACCCGCCCGTGGCAAGCACCGCTGCCGGGTAATGCACAGCGCGCCATTGGCTGCGTCGAGTGTCGCGACACCGGCTATCACGGTCGTACCGGGGTTTACGAGATCATGCAACTGAGCGACAGCCTCAAGGCGTTCATCACCCCGGACACCGATCTGGCGGCGATCCGTCGCCAGGCCTTCAAGGAAGGCATGCGCAGCCTGCGCCTGTCCGGCGCGCAGAAGGTGGCGGCGGGGCTGACCACGGTTGAGGAAGTGCTGCGGGTGACGCCGCAGAGTGAGCTTAAGTAGTCCCTCACGGAACTGGATCGGGGGATTGGCAATCCAACGCCGTAGTTAACCCCCAGGAGTCACCTCATCATGCGTCTCAAAGTTGCTGTCGCCACGTTGGCCCTGCTGTCCCTTCCCGTTGGTTCGGCCATGGCGGACAGCTTTTGGCGTAACGTCATTTCGTCCGGTGCCACCACCGGCTCGACTTACCTGACCTTCAAGGATCACAAGTTGATCATCGCGGCTCAGGACGATGCCGGCAGTTTCGTCGCCAGTGATGGCGGGATTCGCGGGCCGTATCTGGAGGCGGCGATGCAGAAAGTCCGCGCCGACAACCCGGGCCTGCAGGCGACGGACATGGAACTGGCGAACGCGATTCTGGCGAAGAACGCCGTGGCTTCCGAGTAAGTCTTTCGCAGAAACAAAAAATGCCGCTCAATCGAGCGGCATTTTTTTGCCCGGATTTCCGCCTCACCCCATAACCGTGTGGGAGCGGGGGGGGGTTGGGGGGAAAAAATTTTC